>JALHOU010000084.1:9373-18222 GCA_022842825.1 Rubrivivax sp. | reverse complement strand
TAGGTGCCCTTGAAGTGCGGCGCGCAGTTGAGGTGGTAATTGGCGTTGACGAGCCAGTGCGTGTCGAAGACGACGATGGTGTCGACGCCCGCCTCGCGGCAGCGCCGCCCGATCTCGACATGGCCGTCGATCGCATCCTGCCGCGTACCCTGGCGCGGGCCGGGCAGCTCGCTCAGGTACATGCTGGGCACGTGGGTGATCTTGGCGGCCAGCGCGAGGTTGCCCATGTCGGCGGCCTCTCAGGTGCGCTGGGCCAGCTGCACGACGAATGCCGCCCACATCAGGAGCAGCAGCACGCAGGAGGCCAGGAAGACGAAGAAGCGGTGCATCACTTTGTTGTAGCCCAGGTGGATGAAGCTGTGCACGCAGCGCAGCGCCACGTAGGCCCATGCCGCGGCCACCATGCCCGGACCCACCATTCCAGTGGCCAGCACGGCCAGGCACAGCGCGTGGAAGAACACGGGCATCTCGAACAGGTTCTTGTAGTTGTCGGCGGCGCGCGTGTTCTGCAACGTGGCGCTCATCTGCGAGCTGCTGGCCACCTTCTGCGGGTGGATGCGCCGCTCCTTCATCTCGGCGACGCGTTCGCGCAGCATCAAGGCCATCACGATGCAGGTGAGCACCATCATCGCGGCCACGGGGTAGAGGATGTGGATCGGGTTCGTGCCCATGTTCATGCGCCCCAGTGCGGGATGTGGTGGCCGCCCAGCGAGACGGCCACGTTCTTCGGTTCGAGAAAGACCTCGTAGCTCCAGGTGCCGCCCTCGCGCCCGGTGCCGCTGGCCTTGGTGCCGCCGAAGGGCTGGCGCAGGTCGCGCACGTTCTGGCTGTTGACGAAGCACATGCCGGCCTCGATGGCCGCGGCGACGCGGTGGGCGCGGCCGATGTTCTCGGTCCAGACGTAACTCGACAGGCCGTAGGGGATGTCGTTGGCGAGCCGGATGGCCTCGGCCTCGTCAGCGAAAGGGATGAGGCAGGCCACCGGCCCGAAGATCTCTTCCTGCGCGATCTTCATGCGGTTGTCGACGTCGGCGAAGACGGTCGGCCAGACGAAGTTGCCGCGCTCCATTCCGGCCGGCAGCGCTGCGGCATAGGCGGGCCGCTCGACGCCGCCGCAGAGCATCGTCGCACCCTCCCTGGGACCGAGCTCGATGTAGCCGCGCACCTTGGCCAGGTGCTGCGGGCTGATCATCGGGCCGACGAGGGTCTTCTCGTCCTGCGGGTCGCCGACGGTGATGCGCTTGGCCCGCTCGGCGAACTTCGCCGCGAAGTCGGCGTAGATGCTCGTGTGCACGAGGATGCGGCTGCCGGCGGTGCAGCGCTCGCCGTTGTTGCTGAAGATCATGAAGAGTGCGGCGTCGAGCGCGCGCGCGAGGTCGGCGTCGTCGAAGATCACGAACGGGCTCTTGCCGCCGAGTTCCATGCTGAACTTCTTCAGCCCGGCGCTCTGCACGATGCGGTGGCCGGTGACGGTGCTGCCGGTGAAGCTGATGGCGCGCACGTCAGGGTGGGCCACGAGAGGTTCGCCGGTCTCGCGGCCGAAGCCGTGCACGACGTTGAGCACGCCGGCCGGCACGCCGGCCTCCAGCGCCAGCTCGCCCAGGCGCGCGGCGGTCAGCGGCGAGAGCTCGCTCATCTTCAGCACCGCCGTGTTGCCGAAAGCCAGGCAGGGTGCCACCTTCCACGTCGCGGTCATGAACGGCACGTTCCAGGGGCTGATGAGCGCACACACCCCCACCGGGTGGAAGAGCGTGTAGTTGAGGTGCGTGGGTGTGGGGTAGGTGTGGCCGTCCACGCGCGTGCACATCTCCGCGAAGTAGTGGAAGTTGTCAGCCGCGCGTGGCACGAGCTGCTTGCCCGTTTGCGCGATGACCTGGCCGGTGTCCTCGGTTTCGGTGTGCGCGAGCTCGGGCACGTGGCGGGCGATGAGGTCGCCGAGCTGGCGCAGGACCTTCGCGCGTTCGGTGGCCGGCCGCGCCGCCCAGGTCGGAAAGGCGGCCTGGGCGGCGGCGACGGCGGCGTTCACCTCCTCGGTGCCGCCGCGGGCGACCTCGGCCAGCACCTGCTGCGTGGCCGGGTTGACGGTGGTGAAGGTCTGCGGGCTTTCCACCGGCTTGCCGGCGATGAGGTGGCGGATGTGCATGGCGGCTGGGGCAGGGGGATCGGGCGGGTCCGGTGGGGCGCAGTCGGCAGGGGGTCGGGGCGCGGTCGGGCGCGGTCGTCGGGGCGCTTGGGCCGCGCGGGCGCTCAGGGTCCGGCGACGACGCGGTTGACGAGGCGGCCGATGCCGTCGATCTCGCACACGACCTCGTCGCCGGCATTCACGTTGACCACGCCCTCGGGCGTGCCGGTGAGGATGACATCGCCCGGGGCAAGCGTCATGAACGCGCTCAGGTACTCGATCAGCTCGGCCACACTGTGCACCATGTTCGAGGTGCTGCCCTTTTGCTTCACCTCGCCGTTGACGAGCGTGCGCAGCGCGAGCGCCTGCGGGTCGGGCACCTCGTCAGCACTCACCAGCCAGGGGCCGATGGCGGTGGCACGGTCGCGGTTCTTCACGCGCAGGTTCGGGCGGTACCAGTTCTCCAGGTAGTCGCGCACGGCGTAGTCGTTGCACACGGTGTAGCCAGCCACGTGCGAGAGCGCGTCGCGCGCCTTCACGCGGCGCGCCGGGCGGCCGATGACCACCGCCAGCTCGCACTCGTAGTGCATGAACGCCACGCCCGCCGGGCGCGCTGTCTCGCCCCGGTGGCCGACCAGCGTGCCGGGGGTCTTGAAGAAGACGAGCGGCTCGTCGCGGGCCGTCACCGTGAGCTCGCGCGCCAGCTCCTTCACGTGGTCGGCATAGTTGAGCCCGAGCGCGATGATGGCGCCGGCCGGGAGCGGCGGCAGCCACACCACCGCCTCTTCGGCGAGCACGCGGCCATCGGCCAGGCGCAGACCCTGCCCGTGCGGGACGGCGTGGTGCACGGCGCCGCCGTGGGCGACGCGCGCGGCCTTCACGCGGGCTCCACTTCGGCGGCCAGCTCGGCATACAGCCGGCATTCCAGCGTGCCGATACCGCCGATGGTGACCGCCACGCGCTGCCCGGCCCGCGCCAGCGGCGCGCCGTGGGCGCGACCGAGCAGCAAGACGTCGCCGGGGTAGAGGGTCATGAACGCGCAGACATCGGCGATCAGGCGCGCGACGCCGCGGATGCGCGGGCCGGTGCGGTGGGCATGTGCCATGGCGCCGTCGATGCACACCTCGACCGGCAGGTCGTCGGGCCGAGGCACCGCGGCGGCCGGCACGACCTGTGGCCCGAGGGGGCAGAAGCCATCCCGAGCCTTCAGGCGAACGGCCGGTCGGTAGTGGCTGGTCAGCGGCAGGCTGAAGTCGGCCGCCAGCAGGTAGCCGGCCACAAGGCGCAGCGCGTCGGACTCGGGCACGCGGCAAGCCACCGACCCGATGACGATGCCCAGCGACGCCCCCACCTGCACGACGCCCGGCGCAGCGGGCACGGCCACGATCGCACCGTCGCCGGCGAGCACCTGCCGTGGCTTCACTTCGAGCACCGGGGCTTCGGGCGGCGCCTTGTGCGGCGCCTCGCGCGCCGCAGCGCCCAGCGCCTGCAGTTCCGCCGGGTCGTTGAGCAGCGCGCCGACAACCACGCCGCTCAGGTGTCGGGCGCCGTTGTCGAAGGGGAGTCGCCAGGGGTCCATGGCAAGAAGCGGGGTTTCGGCAGGCGCGTCACGCCGCCGAATTCACTATGATGTGAGCAATGTAGTTGCTGAGAGCACGCCATGTCAAGAAAAGGCGCCGCTGCGGTCCGCCCGACCGCGCGGCAAGGGCCGTCAGCCGAGCCTTCACGGCCGTCTTCCGGGCCGTCACGGCCCGCGCAGCCCGCCAAGCATGCGGCGAGATCGCCGCCCACGCCGTTGCGCCATCGCAACCTGCCGCTGCTGCTGCTGCAGGCGCGCGAGAGCGTCATCGCGCACTTCCGTCCGGTGCTGCACGCGCACGGCCTCACCGAGCAGCAATGGCGCATCCTGCGCGTGCTGCTGGAGTCGGGGCCGCTGGAGCCGCGGCAGATCGGCCAGTTGTGCCGCATCTCGAGCCCGAGCCTGGCCGGCGTGCTGGCCCGCATGGACGAGGTGGGGCTCGTGCGCCGCGAGCGCCTGGCCGAGGACCAGCGCCGTGTGAAGGTGAGCCTCACGGCGCGCAGCCGCGCGCTGGCGGCGACGATGGCCCCGAAGGTCGAGGCCGTCTACCAGGCCATCGAGGCCCACATCGGGCGCGACTTCATCGAGCGCTTCTACGGCACGCTGGGCGAGCTGATCGGCCTGCTGGGTGACCTTCCCGCCGTCGAGGACGACTGACGACCCCGTGCGGCCCTTCCTCGGCGGCGTCATACACTTTGCCCCCCGATCCGGCGCACTTCGGCTGCCGGCAGCGAAGGATCATGGCCCCGACCCCCACCCAAGTCACCATCCACCAGGCCTCGCGCGTGCTCGAGATCGCCTTCGAAGACGGCAAGGCCTTCAAGATCCCCTTCGAGCTCATGCGCGTCTATTCGCCCTCGGCCGAGGTGCAAGGCCACGGCCCCGGGCAGGAGGTGCTGCAGACCGGCAAGCGCGAGGTCGGCATCCTCGAGATCGAGCCCGTGGGCCACTATGCGCTGCAGCCCCAGTTCAGCGACGGGCACCAGAGCGGCATCTTCACCTGGGAGTACCTCTACCACCTTGGCACCAACGCCGACGCGTTGTGGAAGCAGTACTTCGAGCGCCTGCAGGCCGCCGGTGTCGAGCGCGATACGGCGATGCCTGTGAGCGCCGGCGGCGCCTGCAGCCACCACTGACAAGGCAGGCGGCCCGGACCATGGCCCAGACCCACTTCGGCTTCCAGGACGTCGACGAGGCCGAGAAGGCCCGCCGCGTGCGCGGCGTGTTCGACTCGGTCGCCTCGCGCTACGACGTCATGAACGACGTGCTGTCGATGGGGCTGCACCGGGCGTGGAAGGCCTACGCGGTGGCGGTGGCCGACGTGTGCCCGGGACAGAAGGTGCTCGACATCGCCGGCGGCACGGGTGACCTCGCGCTCGCCTTTGCCAAGGCGGCCAAGGTGGGTGATGCGAATGGCGGCGAGGTCTGGCTCACCGACATCAACGAGAAGATGCTGCAGACCGGCCGCGACCGGCTGCTCGACAAGGGCGTGGTGTTGCCCACCGCCGTGTGCGACGCCGAGCGGCTGCCCTTCCCCGACGGGCACTTCGACCTCGCGAGCGTCGCCTTCGGCCTGCGCAACATGACGCACAAGGACACGGCGCTGGCCGAGATGGCGCGCGTGCTGCGCCCGGGCGGGCGGCTGCTCGTGCTCGAGTTCTCCAAGCCCGCGGGGCCGCTGCAGGCGCCGTACGACTTCTACTCGTTCAAGGTCATGCCGCTGCTCGGCCGCCTCATCGCCAACGACGGCGAGAGCTACCGCTACCTCGCCGAGAGCATCCGCATGCACCCCGACCAGGGCACGCTGAAGACGATGATGAAGGCGGCAGGCTTCGGGCATGTCGACGTGCACAACCTCGCCGCGGGCATCGTGGCGCTGCACGTCGGCATCAAGTGCTGAGGGCGCGGCGGCGCCACCTTCGCGGCGCACGGCGCACGGCGTTCAGTCCGGCGCGATGATCTGCCGGTGCATCGGCGCCAGGCGTGCCAGCATGCCGTTCTGCGCCCGGAACGGGATGCCTTTGGCACGCAAGCTTTTCTGCAGCATTTCGACCAAGGCGTTGCAGTCGGCCTTGCCGATATTCAGGTCGCGACGGCGCGGATGCCGGCCTTGCCGCCCCAGGCCTGGTTGTCGGGCTTGGCGCGCTCCTCGATGCCCACGACGAGGTGGCGGTTGATCAGGTAGGCCGGTTCTGGTTCGCCCGCGTCGCGCGCAACGTCAGGTTGGCCAGCACGCCCTGCGCAAGGAAGAGCCTGGTGCGCTGATGTACCGGTCGGCGCCGTGGTCCCTGGCTCCGAGCGGGCCGAAGAGCGCGTCGGGCCGAGCGCGCCGGCGCTTGTGCAGCACGCCCACCGCGATCTGCGGCATCCACTGTCGCTGTCGAGGACCGCATCGCCGGCCACGCGCGCCTTGATGCCGAAGATGTCCTGCTTCAGGCGAAGTTGGGTCAGCCCGAGCGGCGCGAGGTTGTCCTTGGCATCGAGGTCCTGCCGGGCAAGCGAGAGCTCGGCGCGCTCGTTCCAGCTCGCGGCCGCGCCGTCGCCGGTGAGCGCATGGTCCTGCGTCTTCACGCCGGTGGCGTGGGCGGTGGCACCCAACTGACCCACCGTGGCGTGGCTCGCTAGCGCGCGCTCTCAGGGCAGCTCGGCCTCAGCCAGCGCAGGCGCGGTCGCGTCCTTCGGCGCCACCCGGGGCGCGACCACGCCCGCGGGCAGCGGCCAGCGGATGGCCAGCGCCGGGTCGTCCCAACGGATCGCGCGCTCGCACTCCTTGGCATACAGGTCGGTCGTCTTGTAGAGAAAGTGCGTGTCGTCCACCAGCGCCAGGAAGGCGTGCGCGAACCCGGGCGGGATCCAGATCTGCCGGCGGTTGGCTGCACTGAGCTCGGCGCCAAACCAGCGCCCGAAGGTCGGTGAGCCTCGGCGGATGTCGAGCGCCACATCCCAGGCCGCACCTTGCACCACACGCACGAGCTTGCCCTGCGCGTGCGGCGGCAACTGGTAGTGCAGGCCGCGCAGCACACCGGCCCGGCTGCACGAGTGGTTGTCTTGCACGAAGGGCGGCGGCACCGGCTCGCCCAGCTCGCGCAGCGCGGCCTCCCAGCGCGGCTGGTTGAAGCTCTCCATGAACCAGCCACGGTCATCGGCAAAGGCTTGCGGCTCGAGCGTCAACACGCCCGCAAGCGGCGTCTTCGTGAGTCTCATCGTGGCTCCCCATCCGGCGCCGGCGTGGCGGACAGCTCGGCCATGAGCGAGCGCGTCAGGACGGCCGCCGCAACCTCCGCGCAGCCCGCCACGTTCTGCCCAGCCCACAGCGGTGAAAACCCGTCGCTGCCCCGCTTCTCGGCGGCAGCGCGCAATGGGGCGACGGCCGAAGCGGCCAACGGGAACGCCGGCGCCCCGGCTCTCATGGGCCCCAGTTGCCGCATCAAGCGGTTGACGATGCCGCGCGCCGGGCGCCCGGTGTAGAGGTTGGTAAGCGCCGTCACGCGGGCCGCGGCGCTCTTCAATGCCGCGCGGTGCAAGGCGCTGGTCGTCGCTTCGGGGCATAGCAGGTAGGCCGTGCCCACCTGGACACCGGCCGCGCCGAGTGCGAGGGCCGCCGCGACACCGGCCGCGTCGGCAATGCCGCCGGCGGCGACGACCGGCACGTTCACGGCCTTCACGATCTGCGGCACCAACGCAAAGGTGCCCATCTGGGTTTGCAGGTCGTCGGTGAGGAACATGCCGCGGTGGCCGCCGGCCTCGAGACCTTGGGCGATGATGGCGTCCACGCCCTGCGCCTCGAGCCAGCGTGCCTCGTCCACCGTGGTGGCAGAAGACAGGACCTTGCCGCCCCAGCGGCGCACACACGCCAGCAGCTCCGGGGAAGGCAGCCCGAAGTGAAAGCTCACCACGGCCGGCTCGAACTCGGCCAGCACCGCGGCGGCTTCGGGACCGAACGGGAGCCGGGCCGGGCCCGCGGCCACCGCGGCGGCGTCCAGGCCGAACTCGTTGAAGAAGGGCTGCAGCGCGGCTCTCCAGGCGGCTTCGCGCTCGGCGCTCGGCGCGGGCTGCGCGTGGCAGAAGAAGTTCACGTTGAACGGCCGCGCGGTGCCGGCGCGCAGCGCCTCGAGTTCCTGACGCAGGGCGTCCGGACCCAGCATCGCGCACGGCAGCGAGCCGAGCCCGCCGGCATTGCACACCGCGATGGCCAGCGCACTGCCTTGCACACCGGCCATCGGGGCCTGGATGATGGGCAGCTCGATTCCGAGCAGCGCTTGCAAGGTCATCTCCGTCGGCTCGGCGCGTGGTTGCGGTCGGCAGGGTCGGTCGGGTCGACAGGGTCCGCCGGTCAGTAGGCCTTGTCGTGCAGCAGCTTGAGCAGGTACTGCCCGTAGTTGTTCTTGGCCATCGGCGTGGCCAGCCTTTCCAGTTGCGCGGCATCGATCCAGCCGGCGCGCCAGGCGACCTCCTCGGGGCAGGCGACCTTCAGGCCCTGGCGCTTCTCGAGCGTGGCGATGAACTGGCCGGCCTCGAGCAGGCTGTCGTGCGTGCCGGTGTCGAGCCAGGCATAGCCGCGGCCCATGATCTCCACGTCGAGCTGGCCCTGGCGCAGGTACTGTGCGTTGACTTCGGTGATTTCGAGCTCGCCCCGCGCGCTGGGCTGGATGGCGGCGGCGATGTCGCAGACCTGGTGGTCGTAGAAGTAGAGGCCGGTGACGGCGTAGTTGCTCTTCGGCGCCTTGGGCTTCTCTTCGATGCTGACGGCGCGCCGCTGGGCGTCGAACTCGACGACGCCGTAGCGCTCGGGGTCCTGCACGTGGTACGCAAAGACGCTCGCCCCCGCGCGACGGGCATCGGCGCGCGCCAGCAGCGCGTGGAAGTCGTGGCCGTAGAAGATGTTGTCGCCGAGCACGAGCGCGCTCGGCGCGCCCGCGACGAACTGGCGCCCGAGGATGAAGGCCTGCGCCAGGCCGTCGGGGCTGGGCTGCACGCAGTAGCCGAGGTTCATGCCCCAGGCGCTGCCATCGCCGAGCAGGGCCTGGAAGCGCGGCGTGTCCTGCGGCGTGCTGATGACGAGCACGTCGCGCATGCCGGCCAGCATCAGCGCCGACAGCGGGTAGTAGATCATCGGCTTGTCGTACACCGGCAGCAGTTGCTTGCTCA
>JALHOU010000084.1:0-9273 GCA_022842825.1 Rubrivivax sp. | reverse complement strand
GCGCGGCGTGTCCTGCGGCGTGCTGATGACGAGCACGTCGCGCATGCCGGCCAGCATCAGCGCCGACAGCGGGTAGTAGATCATCGGCTTGTCGTACACCGGCAGCAGTTGCTTGCTCATCGCCAGGGTGGCTGGGTGCAGGCGCGTGCCCGCGCCGCCGGCGAGGATGAGCCCCTTGCGCGGCGCCTGCCGCGATGAGCCAGCTGGTGCCTTCGACGACGTCATGCGCCTTCCTCCTTCAGCGGGCGTGGATCTCGGCCAGCATGCGCTCGACGCCCACCGTCCACAGCGGCGGCACGAGACCGAAGGTGTCGCGCAGCTTGCGCGTCGACAGCCGTGAGTTGAGCGGCCGCGCCGCCGGGGTCGGGTAGGCGCTCGTCGGCACGGGCTTCAAGCCGTCCGACGGCAGCTTCAGCGGCACGCCAGCGCCGCGCGCCCACTCGATGACGTGGCGCGCGTAGTCGAACCAGCTCGCCTCGCCCGCCGCCACGCAATGGTAGGTGCCGGCCAGCTCGGGGCTCAAGCGCAGGCGCATCAGCGCGTGCGCGGTCACGTCGGCCAGCAGGTCGGCCCCGGTGGGCGCGCCGAACTGGTCCTCCACCACCTTGAGCTCCTCGCGCTCGGCGGCCAGGCGCAGCATCGTGCGCGCAAAGTTGCCCCCACGCGCCGCGTAGACCCAGCTCGTGCGCAGGATGAGGTGCTGGCAGCCGCTCATGCGGATGAGCCTCTCGCCTTCGAGCTTGCTCTTGCCGTAGACGTTGAGCGGGCCGGTGGCGTCGGTCTCCTCGCGCGCCTCGACGCCGCTGCCGTCGAAGACGTAGTCGGTGCTGTAGTGCACCAGCAGTGCGCCGCAGGCCTCGGCCTCGTCGGCCAGCACGGCCGGGGCGGTGGCGTTGACGAGGTGCACGAGGTCCGGTTCGGACTCGGCCTTGTCCACCGCCGTGTGCGCCGCGGCATTGACGATGACCCCGGGTTGCACGCGCCACACCAGCGCGCGCAGCGTCTCGGGCTGCGTGAAGTCGGCGCGCTCGTCACCCGGCGAGTCAAAGTCGCAGGCGATGACCTCGCCCAGCGGCGCCAGCGAGCGCTGCAGTTCCCAGCCGACCTGGCCGTTCTTGCCCAGCAGCAGGATGCGCATGTTGGCCTTCGCCCCGATGGTGCCGCCGTCGGGTCAGCGCGCCGGCCGGGCCGCGTAGTTGGCGGTGACCCACTCGCGATAGGCGCCGCTTTGCACCTGGGCCACCCAGTCGGCATGCTCGAGGTACCAGCGCACCGTCTTGCGGATGCCGGTGGCGAAGGTCTCCGCGGGGCGCCAGCCGAGCTCGCGCTCGATCTTGCGCGCGTCGACGGCATAGCGCCGGTCGTGGCCCGGGCGGTCCTTCACGTGCGTGATGAGGCGCGCGTAGGACCCGGCCGGGTCCGGGCGCATCTCGTCGAGCAACGTGCACAGTGTCTTCACGATCTCGATGTTGGGCTTCTCGTTCCAGCCCCCGACGTTGTACGTCTCGCCGGGCCGGCCCTTCGCGAGCACGGCACGGATGGCCGCGCAGTGGTCGCCGACATAGAGCCAGTCGCGCACCTGCAGGCCGTCGCCATACACCGGCAGCGGCTTGCCGGCCAACGCATTGACGATCACCAGCGGTATGAGCTTCTCGGGGAAGTGGAACGGCCCGTAGTTGTTGCTGCAGTTCGTCGTCAGCACCGGCAGCCCGTAGGTGTGGAACCAGGCCCGCACGAGGTGATCGCTCGCCGCCTTGCTCGCCGAGTAGGGGCTGTTGGGCTCGAAAGGATGGTCCTCGGTGAACGCCGGCGCGCCCGGTGCGAGGCTGCCGTAGACCTCGTCGGTGCTCACGTGCAGGAAGCGGAAGCCCTCGCGCCCGGCAAGGTCGAGCGCCTGCAGGTACACCCGCGCCGCCTCGAGCAAGGTGAACGTGCCCTCGACGTTGGTCTTGATGAACGATCCGGGGCCGAGGATGCTGCGGTCGACGTGGCTCTCGGCCGCGAAGTTGACGATGGCGCGCGGCCGGTGCTCGGCGAGCAGGCGCGCGACGAGCGCACGGTCGCCGATGTCGCCCTTGACGAAGACATGGCGCGCATCGCGGGCCAGCGACGCGAGGTTGTGCAGGTTGCCGGCGTAGGTGAGCGCGTCCAGGTTGACCACCGGCTCGCCCCCGCCGGCCAGCCAGTCGAGCACGAAGTTGCTGCCGATGAAACCGGCGCCGCCGGTGATAAGGAGGGTCATGGATGCGTCGAGTCGGGCATCGCGAGCCGGTCGATGCGGTCGCGAGGCGCGAATTTAACGCCTGCCGTAGGTGTCCTCGAAACGAACAATATCGTCTTCACCCAGGTAACTGCCCGATTGCACCTCGATGATTTCGAGTGGCACCTTGCCCGGGTTGCGCAGGCGGTGCACCTGCCCGAGCGGGATGTAGGTGCTCTGGTTCTCGGTGAGCATGATGACCTTCTCGCCGTTGGTCACCTCGGCCGTGCCGGAGACGACGATCCAGTGCTCGGCGCGGTGGTGGTGCATCTGCAGGCTGAGCGAGGCGCCCGGCTTGACCATGATGCGCTTGACCTGGTGCCGCGGCCCGTTGTCGATGCTGTCGTACCAGCCCCAGGGCCGGTGCACCTTGCGGTGCAGCGTCTGCTCGCCGCGCTGCTCCTTGCTCAGGCGCGCGACGATGGTCTTCACGTCCTGGCTCTTTTCGCGGCTGGCGACGAGCACCGCATCGGGCGTCTCGACGACGACCACGTCGTCCAGGCCGACGACGCTGACGAGCCGGCTGGTGGCATGCACGAGCGTGTTGCGGCTGTCGGCCACGAGCGCGTCGCCGACGGCGGCGTTGCCGGCACCGTCCTTGGGCAACGCCTGCCATACCGCGTCCCAGGCGCCGAGGTCGTTCCAGCCGGCATCGAGCTCCTGCATGCGGATGTCGATGACGCCGGGGCATTTCTCCATCACCGCATAGTCCACCGACTCCGAGGGCACGGCGGCGAATTCGGCCTTGCCCGGGCGCACGAAGCTGGCGTCCGTGGCGCGCGCGACGAAGGCGGCGCGGCAGGCAGCGGCGATGTCGGGGCGGAAGCGTTCCAGCGCCACCATCCATGCCGAGGCGCGCAGCACGAACATGCCGGCGTTCCAGGAATAGCCGCCGGCCTCGATGTAGCGCAACGCGGTCTCGGCGTCGGGCTTCTCGACGAAGCGCACGACCCGCTGCTCGGGAGGCGAACCTTCGGTGCGGATGTACCCGTAGCCCGTCTCGGGGCGCGTGGGCTTGACGCCGAGGATGGCGATGGCGCCGCCGGCCGCCTGCAGCACGGCGCGGCGCATGGCGGCGGTGAAGGCGCCTTCGTCGGGAATGATGTGATCGGCCGGCGTCACCACCAGGACGGGGTCCTTGCCGCCCTCCAGCGCCTGCAGCGCCGCCAGTGTGAGCGCGGGCGCGGTATTGCGGCCCATGGGCTCCAGCAGCACGGCGGCGGGTTCGCACTTGAGCTCGCGCATCTGGTCGAGCACGAGGAAGCGGTGCTCCTCGTTGCCCACCACGAGCGGCGGCTCGACGGCGATCTGCGCATCGGCCAGGCCCCGCAGCCGTTGCACCGCCTGCTGGAAGAGGCTGGTGGTGCCGGAGAGAACCAGGAACTGCTTGGGGAACCCGGCGCGCGAAAGTGGCCACAGCCGTGTGCCCGAGCCGCCGGCCATGACGACCGGAACGACCGGCACCGCCGCCGCGGTGACGCCGGAGGAAGAAGAAGCGCTCATGTGGTTTCGAATCCCCTGGGGTTTTGTTGCTGCCAGCGCCAGCTGTCGGCGCACATGCGGGGCAGGTCGAGCCTCGCCTGCCAGCCGAGCAGCTGGCGCGCGAGGCCGGGGTCGGCCCAGCAGGCCGCCACGTCGCCGGGGCGGCGCGGCTCGATGCGGTAGGGCACCGGACGGCTGCTGGCCGCCTCGTATGCGCGCACGACCTCGAGCACGCTCTGGCCACGGCCGGTGCCGAGGTTGACGGTGAACGAGCCCGGTTGCCCGAGCAGCCGTCCGAGCGCCGCCACGTGCCCTTCGGCGAGGTCGACGACGTGGATGTAGTCGCGCACGCCGGTGCCGTCGATGGTCGGGTAGTCGTTGCCGAAGACGCTCAGGTGCGGGCGCCGCCCCACCGCCACCTGGGCCACGTAGGGCATCAGGTTGTTGGGCGTGCCGCGGGGGTCTTCGCCGATGCGGCCGCTCTCGTGTGCGCCCACCGGGTTGAAGTAGCGCAGGACGGCGTTCTGCCAGGCGGAGTCCGACGCTGCAAGGTCGGCGACGATCTGCTCGCCCATCAGCTTGGTCTGGCCGTACGGGTTGGTGGCCGACAGCGGGGCGCCTTCGACGATCGGCAGCTTCGCGGGGTCGCCGTACACGGTGGCGCTGGAGCTGAAGACGAGGCGTTTCACGCCGTGCCGCCGCATCGTGCGGCACACGTTGACGAGGCCGCCGAGGTTGTTGGCGTAGTACTCGAGCGGCTTCGCGGTCGACTCCCCCACCGCCTTGAAGGCCGCGAAGTGAACCGTCGCGTCGATGCGCACGCGCGCGAAGAGGGCCTCGAGCGCGACCGCGTCGCACACGTTCAGGCGCTCGAAGTCCGGCCGCCGGCCGGCCAGCTCGGCCAGCCGGTTCAGCACCTCGGGCGAGCTGTTCGAGAAGTCGTCGACACCGATCACGCGGTGCCCGGCCGCCAGCAGCGCCAGCCAAGTGTGCGAGGCAATGTAGCCGGTGGCGCCGGTGAGCAGGACGGTGGCAGTCATGGTGCTTTTCGAGGCAGCGCGCATGCTATGCGAGGGCGGCAGCGCGCATCGGCGCAACGTGGCACGGTCGGTTTGCAGGCGGCAGGACGGCGTGCATTTGTTCCCGCGGCCAACGCGCCGCCGCGCCCGCCCGAGGCGGCTGCCTACAATCCCGCCGCCATGCTCGATGTCCTGTCGAACCTGCTCGCCCCGGCCGTGCTGGAGCGCCTGACGCTGGCGCTGAACCACGTGCTGCGCGCCGAGCCGGCCGCGGTGGAGCGGCTGCAGCCCCATGCCGGGCGCGCGCTCGGCATGCAGCTCAGCGGATGGCCGGCGCTGCTGCCGCCGCCCCCGACGCTGGCTTGGCGGGTTACGCCGGCGGGCCTGCTGGAATGGTGCGGCTCGCCGGCAGACGGCATCCCGGGCGGCGCCTCGCCCGAGGCGGCTTTGCGCATCACCGTCGATGCACGCAACCCTGCCAGCCTGCTGGCGCGCGCTCTGGCGGGAGAACGACCGACGGTGCAGGTCGAAGGCGACGCCGTCTTCGCCGCCGACATCGGCTGGCTTCTGCAAAACCTGCGCTGGGACGTGGCAGCCGACCTCGAACGGCTGTTCGGCCCGGTGCTGGCGCACCAGCTGCACCAGGTCGGCCGGGCACTGGCGCGCGGCCTGCGCGGCGCCCTCGACGCGCTGGCTGCCGCGTCAACGTCGCCCTGGGCCGACAAGCTCGCGCAGATCTCCTCGCGGCTCGGCCCGGGCCGGCGATGAAGCGCCCATGAAGCGCCCATGAAGCGCTTTACGCGGCTCCTCTTCATCGTCGTCACCGTCCTGCGCTTCGGCCTGGACGAGGTGGCGCTGTCGGCCTTCCCGCAGCGCTGGGTGCGCGCGCTGGTGCGCATCGTGACGCTGGGCCGCCGCCTGGACGCGCCACGGGGCGTGCGACTGCGTGAGGGCCTCGTGCGCCTCGGTCCCATCTTCGTCAAGTTCGGCCAGGTGCTCTCGACGCGGCGCGACCTCACCCCGCCCGACGTGGCCGACGAGCTGGCCAAGCTGCAGGACCGCGTGCCGCCGTTCCCGGCCGCCAAGGCGCGCGCCATCGTCGAGAAGGCCTTCGGGCAGAAGCTTGAGGACCTGTTCGAGAGCTTCGAGGCCGAGGCGGTGGCAAGCGCCTCGATCGCGCAGGTGCATTTCGCGACACTGCGCGGCGGGCGGCCGGTGGCAGTGAAGGTGCTGCGCCCGGGCATGCTCGAGGTGATCGAGAAGGACCTGGCGTTGCTGCACCAGCTGGCGGCCTGGGTCGAGCGCCTCTCGGCCGACGGCCGGCGCCTGAAGCCGCGCGAGGTCGTGGCCGAGTTCGACACCTACCTGCACGACGAGCTCGACCTCGTGCGCGAGGCGGCCAACGCGACGCAGCTGCGGCGCAACATGGAGGGCCTGGGCCTCGTGCTCGTGCCCGAGATGGTGTGGGACCTGTGCCGGTCCAATGTCATCGTCATGGAACGCATGACCGGCGTGCCCATCGGCCAGGTCGAGCGGCTGCGCGAGGCCGGCATCGATTTCAAGAAGCTGGCGCGCGACGGCGTCACGCTCTTCTTCACCCAGGTGTTCCGCGACGGCTTCTTCCACGCCGACATGCACCCGGGCAACATCTTCGTGAGCACCGCGCCGGCCACCTTCGGGCGCTACATCGCGCTGGACTTCGGCATCGTCGGCACGCTCACCGACCGCGACAAGGACTATCTCGCGCACAACTTCATCGCCTTCTTCCGGCGCGACTACAAGCGCGTGGCCGAGCTGCACATCGAAAGCGGCTGGGTGCCCGCCGGCACACGCGTCGACGAGCTCGAGGGTGCCATCCGCGCCGTCTGCGAGCCGCAGTTCGCGCGGCCGCTGAAGGACATCTCGCTCGGCCAGGTGCTGCTGCGCCTGTTCCAGACCTCGCGCCGCTTCAATGTCGAGATCCAGCCGCAGCTCGTGCTGCTGCAAAAGACACTGCTCAACATCGAAGGCCTGGGCCGCCAGCTCGACCCCGACCTCGACCTGTGGACGACGGCCAAGCCGTTCCTCGAGCGCTGGATGAACGAGCAGGTCGGCTGGGCCGGCCTGGCCGAGCGTCTGCGCGACGAAGCGCCGCGCTACGCGCAGCTGCTGCCCGAACTGCCGCGGCTCCTGCACCAGGCGCTGGCGCGGCGCGCCGACGACGACGAGCGCGAACTGCTGCGCCGCCTGCTCCTGGAGCAGCAGCGCACCAACCGGATGCTGCAGGGGTTTCTCTGGGCCAGCCTCGGCTTCGTGGCCGGCCTGGCCGTGACTCTGCTGGCACTTCACTTCGGGACGAGGCTGTCCTGAGCGCTCGGGAAGCTCCGAGCCGGCCGCCGCAGCGACCCGGGCCCACCGGCAGCAGGGGCTTCCCAGGGTCTTACCGGGGTCCTTGCATCACGAACATGCGTCACTGCCGCCCTAAACTTCGGCCCGCCGCCCCGCCACCGGCCCTCACCAGGCAGGCACGCGGCCCCAGCCACGCCCACGGAGAGCCGCCGTGCTGATCACCTTCGTCGTCGCCTACCTGCTCGTCACCATCACCATCGGCCTGTTGGCCGCCCGGCGCGTGCACAACGCCCGCGACTACATGGTGGCCGGCCGCTCGCTGCCGCTGTACATGAACGTGGCCACCGTCTTCGCCACCTGGTTCGGGGCCGAGACGGTGCTGTCGGTCTCGGCCACCTTCGCCAAGGACGGCCTCGGCGGCATCCCCGGCGACCCCTTCGGCGCCAGCCTGTGCCTGGTGATCGCTGCGCTGCTGTTCGCGCGGCTCTTCTACCGCATGAACCTGCTGACCATCGGCGACTTCTACAAGCAGCGCTACGGCAAGGGCGTGGAGGTACTCACGAGTGTGGCCATCGTGCTCAGCTACCTCGGCTGGACCTCGGCGCAGATGACGGCGCTCGGCCTCGTCATCCACGTGCTCTCGGGCGGCGCGCTCGACCTCACCAGCGCCATCCTCATCGGCGCCGGCGTGGTACTCGTCTACACCATCTTCGGCGGTATGTGGTCGGTGGCCTTCACCGACCTCTTCCAGACGGTTGTCATCCTGATCGGCCTGACGCTGGTGGCCGTGCTCGTCGGCGATCTCGCCGGCGGTGCCGGCAAGGTCATCTCGCAGGCGGCGGCAGACGGCAAGCTCGCGTTCTTCCCGAGCGACTCGGCCGGCTGGTGGGCCATGGCGGGGGCCTTCTTCGCCTTCGCCTTCGGCTCCGTTCCACAACAGGACGTGTTCCAGCGCATGACCAGCGCCAAGGACGAGAAGACGGCCGTGCGCGGCACGGTCATCGGCGCGGGCATCTACTTCTGCTTCGCGTTCGTGCCCATCTTCATCGCCTACTCGGCCGTGGTGGCCGACCCGGCCATCGCCAAGCTCTTCGGCGCCGAGGATGCGCGCGAGATCCAGCGCATCCTGCCCGATCTCATGCTCAACAAGATGCCGCTGTGGGCGCAGGTGATGTTCTTCGGCGCGCTGTTGTCGGCCATCCTCTCCACCGCCAGCGGCGCGCTGCTGGCGCCGACGTCGCTCTTCACCGAGAACGTGCTCAAGCCCTTCGCGCCGCGCATGGGCGACAAGCAGTTCCTGATGACGCTGCGCATCATCCTCGTCACCTTCACCGCCGGGGCGCTGCTCTTTGCGCTCAACAGCAAGAGCACGATGTACGAGATGGTGCAGAACGCCTACAACGTGACGCTGGCCGGCGCCTTCATCCCGCTGCTGGCGGGCGCGTACTGGAAGCGTGCCACGACGCAGGGGGCGCTCTTCTCCATCGTTCTGGGCATCGGCTGCTGGCTCGGCGCCACGCAGGTCGCCGCCGAGGCGATGGTGCCGCCCAACCTGATCGGGTTCTTCGCCTCCATCATCGGCATGCTGCTGGGGTCGCTGGCGCCGCAACTCATCGGCAACCAGGGGCACTCGATCGAGACCGCGCTGCGGCACGCGCACGCGGCCCAGCCCGGCCAGCATGGCGGGCAACACGGCGGCCATGGATCCCGTGGCGGCCACACCGGTGCCGCAGGCCATGGCGGCCCGCCTCGGCACTGAGCGAGGTGACTGCCGAACGCGCACGGGCCCCCGGCGCACTGGCCGGCCAAACCTATAATCGCCGGTTTTTCGCCAGGGACACGGGGCCACCACCATGCCGATCTACGCCTATCGCTGCACGACCTGCGGGCACGCGAAGGACGTACTGCAGAAGGTCTCCGACCCGCTGCTCACCGACTGCCCGGCCTGTGGCGCGGCCACCTTCGTCAAGCAGGTCACCGCTGCCGGCTTCCAGCTGAAGGGTTCGGGCTGGTACGTCACCGACTTCCGCGGTGGCAACAACGGCGCCGGCAAGCCCGAGGCCGATGCCGCCGAAAAGCCGGCCGAGAAGGGCGAGAAGACCGACAAGACGACCGCGGCCGAGAAGACGCCCGAGGCTGCCGCGGCTCCGGCGCCTGCGGCGGCGGCACCCGCCGCGCCGGCGG
>JALHOU010000083.1 GCA_022842825.1 Rubrivivax sp. | reverse complement strand
GCCGGAGCGCGGGGCGGCGCGACGGCACGTCGCTGCGTGGGCGGTGCCGGCGCGCGCAAGGTGGCGCTGCGGGCCTCGCGTCCGGTCACGGCTTCGCTCGGGAAGGCCAGGAAGCGCAGCAGCACCATCGCCAGCGCCGCGTGCTCGTCGGGCATCAGCGCCAGCTCGGCGCGGCCGTGCAGCGCCATGCTGTAGAGCAACTGCGTTTCGTCGGGCGCGAGCAGCGGCGCCACGGCACGCGCCTCGTCGGCTTCGGCGTCGCCCGCTTCCAGCGTGCCGGGCGCCACCTGCTCCACGGCCGCCTGCTGCAACAGCGTGGCCAATTCATCGAGCGTGCCGATGGCCGACTGGCCGCGCTGGCGCAGGCCATCGACGAGGCCGAGCACGGCAGCGCCGTCGCGCGCGGCAAGTGCGGCCACGATCTCGCGCGCCCGGCCCCGCTCGACACTGCCGAGCATGCTGCGCACGACGCTCTCCTCGAGCCGGCCGCCGCCATAGGCGATGGCCTGGTCGGCCAGCGAGAGGCCGTCGCGCATGGAGCCGCGCGCCGCGCGCCCGAGCAGCCTGAGCGAAGCCTCGTCGTGCGCCACCCCTTCGGCCGCCAGCACCAGCGCGAGGTGCGCGCGCACGGTGTCGGGCGCCATCGGCCGCAGGTTGAACTGCAGGCAGCGGCTGAGCACCGTGGGCAGCATCTTCTCGGGGTCTGTGGTGGCGAGCACGAACTTGAGGTACTCGGGCGGCTCCTCGAGCGTCTTCAAGAGCGCGTTGAACGCATCCTTGGTGAGCTGGTGCGCCTCGTCGATCATGAAGACCTTGAAGCGGCCGACGCCCGGCTTGTAGGCGGCGCGCTCGATGAGGTCGCGGATCTCGTCGATGCTGCGGTTGCTGGCGGCGTCGAGCTCGATGTAGTCGATGTAGCGGTCGGCGTCGATCTCGCGGCAGGCCTGGCACTCGCCGCAGGGCATGGCGGTGATGCCGCCGCTGCCGTCGCGGCCGGTGCAGTTCAGGCTCTTGGCCAGAATGCGCGAGACGGTGGTCTTGCCGATGCCGCGCGTGCCGGTGAACAGGTAGGCGTGGTGCAACCGGTTCTGCGTCAGCGCGTGCGTCAGCGCAGCCACCACGTGCTCCTGACCGACCATCTGCGCGAAGTTGCGCGGACGGTACTTGCGGGCCAGGACGACGGTGCTCATCGTGGCATTCTAGGGGGCGCATCACGGGCGCCGATCTGCCGATACCGGCGCGCCGAAGCGCGATTGTCGGTGAGCGCACGGGGATAATCGATTGTCATGGCTGCGCCCTCTTTCCCCCCGGGTATCCCGACGAGTTCCCCCACCGCTTCCCCCACGACTTCCGGCCCGCTCAGCTACGAACAAGCAGGCGTGCGCTACGAGCTCATCGACCCGCTGAAGGTGGCTGCGCAGCGGGCCGCGGCGGCCACGGCGGCGCATCTTGCCGGACATGGGTTCGCGGAGATCGCGGCCTCGCGGGGCGAGTCTGCCTACGTCGTCGACGTCGGTCCGTTCCATCTCGCCAGCATCGTCGAGTGTCTGGGCAGCAAGGTCCTCGTCGCCGATGCGATGAAGGAGCTCACCGGTCGTTGCCACTACGCCGCCGTGGCGCAGGACACCATCGCGATGGCCGTCAACGACCTCGTCACCGTGGGTGCGACACCGCTCGTCGTGCAGGCCTACTGGGCCGCCGGCGGCAGCGAGTGGTTCGAGGACCGCGAGCGGGCCGAGGCGCTCGTGGCCGGCTGGAAGGCCGCGTGCGACCGCTGCCGCGTCGCCTGGGGTGGTGGCGAGACGCCAGCGCTGGCGGGCATCGTCGAGGCCGGCCGCATCGACCTCGCGGCGTCGTGCACAGGCATCGTGCAGCCCAAGGAGCGCCTGAGCCTGGGCGAGCGGCTCGGGCCGGGCGACGCCATCGTGCTGCTTGCCTCGAGCGGCATCCACGCCAACGGCCTGAGCCTGGCGCGCAAGCTGGCCGAGCGGCTGCCGCGGGGCTACCTTACCGAGGTGGCCCCCGGCGTGGGCTACGGTGAGGCCCTGCTTGCGCCCACGACCCTCTATTCGCCGGTCACCGAGGCCTTGTGGGCGGCCGGAGTCCGCGTCCACTATGCGGCCAACATCACCGGCCACGGCTGGCGCAAGCTGTTGCGGCACCCTGGGCGCTTCACCTATCGCCTGCACACCGTGCCGCCGGTGCCGCCGGTGCTCTCGTTCATCGCCCGCGAGGCCGGGCACGACGCCGCCGATGCCTACGGCACCCTGAACATGGGCGCCGGCTTCGCCCTCTTCCTGCCCGCCGATCAGGCGGCCGCGGCGGTGAGTGTGGCCGTGGACTGCGGCGTGCCGGCGTGGGTGGCCGGGGCCGTCGAGGCGGGGCCCAAGCGTCTCATGGTCGAGCCCCTCGGCCTGCAGTTCGACGCCGACGCGATGATCCTTCGTTAGGTCGAAGCGGGGCCGAATGTGACGGGCCACGGGGCGAAGCCCGGCCCGACCGGGACCGTCCGCAGGCGGGTGATTGATTCCACTCACTTGACAGGGCGGGCGCGGTCCCTACATTGGCACCCTGACATCGCGTGGCGGTTGGGGCCGCGGAGGCTGGACGTCATGATCGAATCGCTTGTCGAGGATCGGATCGGTCGCCTGGAGGGCCAAGCCCGTTCGTTGGCGCTGGTGCTGCCGGGCGGGCGGCGCATCGGCCACCCCGACGCCGATGTGGTGCTTCGTCTGTCGAGCCTGTTGCCTTTGCGGCACCTGGTCACCGGCAACATCGGCGCACTGGCCAACGACTGCGTCGAGGGCCTGCTCGACATCGAGGGCCCGATGCGCAGCGTGGCCGAAGTAGCCGCGGGTCTCATGCCGGGCAACCCCACGGACAACGGGCCCACCGGGCCGCTGCGCCGCACGCTGTTCTCGCGCTGGCGCCACCGCAAGGCCGCCGACATGCGGCAGATCCAACGCCACTACGACGTTTCCGACGACTTCTATGCGCTCTGGCTGGACCCGCGGCGCGTCTATTCGTGCGCCTACTGGTCCGAACCGGGCATGACGCTGGCCGCGGCGCAGGAGGCCAAGCTGGAGCATGTCTGCCGCAAGCTGATGCTGCGGCCCGGCGAGCGCTTTCTCGACATCGGCGCCGGCTGGGGCGGCCTGCTGCTTTGGGCGGCAGAACACTACGGCGTGCGAGCCACCGGCATCACGCTGTCGAAGAACCAGCATGCGCACGTGAACCGTCTGATTGCCGAGCGCGGCCTCGCCGGCCGCGTGCGAATGCTGCTGCTGGACTACCGCGATCTGCCCGAGGAGCACCCCTACGACAAGATCGCCTCGATCGGCATGTTCGAGCATGTCGGCCGGGCCAGGCTGCCGACCTATTTCGCCAAGATCCGGCGCCTCCTCGCGCCCGGCGGCCTGCTGCTCAACCACGGCATCACCGCAGCCGGCACGCGCCATGTCCAGCTCGGCCACGGCATCGGCAACTTCGTCGAGCGCTGGATCTTCCCGGGCGGCGAGTTGTTGCATGTCTCACACGTGCTCGAGGTGATGGCCGAACAGGGCCTCGAAGGGCTGGATACCGAGAACCTGCGCCCGCACTACGCCCGCACGCTCTGGGCATGGTCAGACGCAATCGAATCGCGGCTCGACGCCGCGCGCCGAGCCACGGACGAGCGGACCGTACGCGCATACCGGCTCTACCTGGGAGGCAGTGCGATGGGTTTCGAGCGTGGCTGGATGGCGTTGCACCAGACCCTGGCCTCGCGCCCGAACGGCAACGTCGACGAAGGGGCCTTGCGTGGCGTGCAGTGCACCTACCCGTTCAAACGCGACTACATGTACCGGCGCTGAAGGGATTCGCGGTCCTGCCGCGCGGGCCCGCATCGAGCGCGCGGCCGGTCACCTACAATCGGCCGTGACGGGCCTCCTCGCATGGGAGCGCGCCCAACCGGGTCAGGTGGGGAACCAAGCAGCCCTAAGCGTTGCCACCAGTGCCGGGGTCAGGCTCGTCACCTTCTTCCCGTCGGTCCAGGCCGCTTTCAGGTCGGTACCCATCGAACCCGGGCGCCGCATCCGTCCTCCGATGCCGCACCGGCCGCAATCAGCGCAAGCCGCTCACGAAGGCCCCGGTCATTGCATCGCGCAGCGAGCGTGCGGCGGCCAGCTGTTCGACGCTGGGTGCTAGGCTGCCCGCCTGGCTCTTGTCCACGTAGATGAGGCCGAGCGTCGCACCCTTCATCGCCAGAGGCAGCAGCAGGAACGTCCCCGCATTCACGCGCTCGCGCCACCAGGCAGGCATGCGCGCGGCCACCGTCCCGGCGTCGGCAATCAAGGTGTCGACGGCGCGCGCGCTCACCACGGCCAGCAGGTCACCACGGTTCGCCGGCTGGACGTCGAAGACCTCCGCCGACAGCGGCCCCAGCGCGAGGCGCCCGCGCAAGCGCTGCATCTGGCCCTCGCGCGACGCACGTGCGTCGCGCATACAAAACACGACGCTGCGGCATGACAAGCCCTGTTGCAGCGCCGCGAGGCCGAGTTGCAGCACATCATCGAGGCGCATCCGGCCTTCAGCCAGACCACGCTCGATACGGTGGCGCCCATCGGCGAGCGTCGCCAGGCAGGCATGCGTTGCAGCGGAGGTGGTCGTGGCGTTGGCGGGCAAGGTGGAAGCGGAAGCGCCGGGGGCGTCGACGGGCATCGTTCGCGCTTCGCCCGGCTCTGTCCGGCCGATCGGCGGGACCTCGGCCTGGCCGTTCGAGGCAGGGGCGCCATCGGCACCTCGGTCGACAGCCCGCCTCGCGGCGGCTTGTGCCGCCATGGCCGCAGGCGCCGCACGCGCCGGATCGGCCACGAGCAGGCGCCGTGCCGGCCCGCGCTTGGGTACCGCAATGCCCATCGCCTGTGCCAGCGCGGCGACCTTGTCCCGCGCCACGTGCGTCGCCTGGCGCGCGGCCTGCGGCGCGATGCCGAGCGCATGCGCATAGCGGCCGGCCACGTGCTCGAGCGCCTCGTTCAAGGCGTCGGAGCCTTGTTCCATCAGGGTGTCGGCCAGCGCATTGGCCGCATGCCCGACCCAGCGCATCCGGTCGGCGCGATCGGCGATGGCGCGCGATGGCACGTCGCCGCTCGGGCGCCGCATCGCATGTTGCAGGCCCTGCGGCAGGCCCCACGCCTTGGCCACGCCGGCGCCGAGTTCATCGAGCGTCAGCCCAAGCACCTGGGCCGCGGCAGTGTCACGCGACATGCCGGCCGCTTCCCGAAGTGCAGGGCTCCCTGAAGGCGCCGGGCGCGCGCCGCCTACCGGCGCGCCGGGCCCGGACACCAACTGCCGAATGCGCTCGGCTTCCTCAGGGAAGTAGAACTCGGCGAGCAACGTGCCCAGGTTCTGCAGCATCGAACCGAGGAAGGCCTCCTCGCTGTCGCGCGAACGGGGCACCAACTCGGCGGCCAGCGCGCCGGCCGTGAGCGCGCGCAGGAACTCCTGGCGCAGCAGTTCGGCCTGACCCTTGTCTTTCATGTGCTCGAGCAGCAGCACGGCCATCGCCATGTTGCGGACGCCGGCGAACCCGACCAGCGCCACCGCGCGGGACACGGTGGTGATCTGCCCCGAGCCCGCTGAGGCGAAGTGCACCGAGTTCACCATGCGCAGCAGCTTGTTCGTCAGCGCCACGTCGGTGAGCACCTCGTCGGCGAGGTTCATGAGACGCGCCGTCTCCGACGCCGCCAGGTGCTGGATGCGCAGCACGGCGTCCGAGAGCGCCGGGAAGTCCGTCTTGTGGCGCATGCGCCGGAGCAGGAACTCCAGCGTCGCGTGTCCGGCCTCAGCAGCAGGAGACGGCGCCGCGTCGGGTGCCAGCCAGGCTGCGAGCGCGGCATGCATGGCGCTTGCGCCGTCGTAGCGGCTGGCTGCGTCGCGCGCCAGTGCCCGCATGACGATGCCTCGCAGCGCCTCGTCGAGACGCAGCGCGGCGGGCAACTGCAGGTCCTCTCGCTGCACGCGTTCGATCGCGCGCCAGGGGTCTCGTTCCTTGAGCAGCGGCTCGCCGCCCAGCAACTCGCCGAGCATGACGCCGGCGGCAAAGACATCCATCGCCGGCGCCGGAGTCTCGCCACGCGCCGCTTCGGGCGAGATGTAGCCGGGGCTGCCGACGATCGTGCCCTCGGCGCCTGGTCCGGACGGGCACTGGCCACGGCGCGACCCCGATTCCGGCACGCGCGCCGCGATGCCGAAATCCATCACCCGCGCGCGGCCGTCGGCGCCCAGGAGCACATTGCTCGGTTTCAGGTCGCGATGCACGAGGCCCACGGCGTGCGCTGCGGCCAGCGCGTCGAGCACGCCAAGCATGAGCGTCACGGCCTCGCGTGCCGGCCAGGCGCCGCGTGTGCGCCGGGCCTGGGCGAGCGTGGGGCCTTCGACGTACTCGAAGACCAGGTAAGGACGGCCACGGCCGGCCGCAACGTCGACCGCCTCGAAGACCGGCACGACGTTCGGATGACTGAGCGCGCTCACGGCACGCGCCTCGTGCAGCCAGTGATCCAGCTCGCCGGCGTCGTGGTCCGTGGTGTCGAGGAGCTTCAGCGCCACGTCACGCTGCAACAAGGGGTCGTGCGCCAGCCATACCGTGGCCTGGGCGCCCCGCCCCAGTTCGCGCTTCAGCTCGAATCGGCCCTGGCGCTCACCTTCGCGCATTGGCGCCAGGGCAGCCGGGGCGGAGCTCGGGCGGGTCAACGCGCAGCGCCGGGCCCGCCCGGCGTACGTGCACTGCGCAGCATGGCGGCGGCGCGCAGGCTGCCAGGGCTCGCCGACCGCGTGGCAGGACTGCCGTCCACCTCGAGCGGCATCGGCGCGGTCTGCGCAATGCGATCCTGGCCGGGGTCGCTCAGGGCCTGTTGCAGGCCGCGCAGGTTGAGGTCGAACAGGCGGCCGTAGCGCTGTACCACGCGCTGCAGCGCCGGGAGATGCTTGACCGGCGGCAGAAGGGTCGCGTCCACCGCCTCGTTGGCGCAGCTGGCCAGGAGGCGCAGGGTGTCGTCGTCGGACTCGGGCAGGTGCACGTTGGCGCTCGACGGCAGGCGGCGGATCATGGCCAGCACACCTTCTTCGAGCCCCCACCAGCGAGCCACGGCCAGGCCGATGGCGTCGATATCGGCACCGAGCACTGCGTAGGCGGCGCCTTCCTCGCTCATGCCTGGCTCCGGCGGCTCGCCGGCACGGACCGGCATGCCTGGCTGCATCAGGCGATGGACCTGCGCAGCATCGTCAGCGAAGTGGTACTGCACCACCAAGCGGCCGAGGTTCTGCAGCAAGGTGATCAGGTAGACCACCTCGCCGTCGTAGTACGGTGGCCGCAGCGCCATGGCCACGCGGCCGGCGCGCTTGCAGCGCTCGACCAGGCGCTCGAGCTCCACGGCGCCGGCCTCGTCGAGCGGGCCGGGCCATGGCCGCAGCGTCGTCGCCAGGCGTCGCACGCCGTCCACGCCCAGCATGGCAATCGCGCGGCGGACCGTGAGCACCGGGCCGCCTCCAGACACCTGGGCACCACGCACCTGCGCCGTGTTCACGGCGCGCAGCAGCTCGAAAGAGAGCGCCAGGTCCTCGAGCACGACCTCGGCCAGCTCGTTGGTGCGGTCGCGCTCCATCAGCGCCAGGCGGGCGGCGCGCGCGCCGGCGCCGGCCGAGGCAGGCAACACGCCAGCGGCGCGCAGCTTGTCCGACAGCAGCCCCAGCACGCCGCCGTCTGCCGCCGACTCGGTCTTCAGCCACCCCTCCAGGGCGTGCAGCAGGGTGCGGGCATTGCGGTAGCGCTGCCGCTCCTGGCGGTCGGTGGCGCGGTTGACGATGGCACGCAGCGGCTCGGCCACCGGGTGGATGCCGGACCAAGGCAGGCGGACGATCTCGCGCCCGAAGGGGGGCAGCTGGGCGAGCGCGCGCCCGATGTCGGCCTCCTCCAGCGCCGGAGCACCGGCGAGCAGGCCGTGCAGGACGAGCCCCAGTGCAAGCACATCGCGCTCCGCGGCAGCGCGCTGGGTGCTCAATTGCGACCCGCCGTGATGGCCAAGGGCCGTGGCGGCCAGCGCTTGTGCGACCGGGCTCTCGCAGGCGACTTCCAGGCCGGCCAGTCGAGCCTGCCCCTGATCGTCCACGAGGCACATCGAGGTCTGCAGGTCGCCATGCACGACGCCGGCGTCGTGGGCATAAGCAAGCCCCTGGAGCACCTGCGCCACCAGGGTCGCAGCCTCGGGTCCGGGCAGCCCTTTCTTCGTCACGCGATCAGCCAACGTGGCGCGGCCGGCCATGTCGTAGGCGACAAAGGGCCAGCCCTCGTGCGCGCCGACGTCGACGGCCGGCGCCAGATGCGGATGCGACAGGCGCGACGCCCGCCGCACGGCCTGGTGCCATCGCTCGAGCGCCGCCCCGGCCTGGGGCGCAACACGTGGCAGCACGAGCATCAGCTCGTGGCCGTCGCGCTCGGCAACCAACCAGCTCATGGTGTGCTGGCTCTTGCCGAGCAGACGCAACAGCTGCAGGCGGCCGAAGTACCGCGGCGCGGCGGCGCGCGGGGCGGAATCGGGAGCCGTGGCGGACATGATCCTCATTGCAGCGCGTCCGGGTCGGCGCCAAAGCCGGGAACAGCGGCGTACTCCCCGCCTTGTTCGCAGCGCCCGCCACGACAAGCAGATTTCACCTATGGCTGCCATTGGCAGGATTGGCGGGCGACGCAGAACCCGGATCAGGCCGCTGTGTCAGAATCTCCGCGCCAGGTGTCTCCTCGCGAGGCGCGGGACTGGAGAACCCACCCATGAGCAGTGAACTGATCAAGCACATCACCGACGACTCGTTTGGTGACGACGTCGCCAAGTCCGACAAGCCTGTGCTCGTCGACTTCTGGGCCGAGTGGTGCGGCCCATGCAAGATGATCGCGCCCATCCTCGACGAGGCAGCCAAGGCCTATGACGGCAAGGTGCAGATCGTGAAGATGAACGTCGACGAGAACCGCGACATCCCGGCCAAGTTCGGCATCCGGGGCATTCCCACGCTCATGCTGTTCAAGGGCGGCGACCTCGCCGCCACCAAGGTCGGCGCCCTCAGCAAGGCGCAACTGACCGCTTTTCTCGACGGTCATCTATAATCCGGCTCTATCGGCTGTGGCCTGACCGCCGCAGCCGATCGTCACGAGGGGCCCAGAGAGCCCACCCGCACCGCAATCGCCGGCCCCGCGAAAACAGGGGTTCCCGGCTCGACAGCGGCAGCCGCGGGCATCCGGCTCCCGAGCTACCCCCGTTCCGCTCCCTGTTTCCCTGCTTCAGCAACCGCTAGCGCGGCGGACGCACGCACCGGTTCCCGTGCGCTGCCCCGCCCCACCGGGCCCGAGGGTGCCCCAGAGATGCATCTGTCCGAATTGAAGGCCATGCAGATTGCCCAGCTCATCGAGATGGGCGAGGCGCTGGAGATCGAGAACGTCAGCCGCCTGCGCAAGCAGGAACTGATGTTCGCGATCATGAAGAAGCGCGCCAAGGCGGGCGAGCAGGTGTTCGGCGACGGCGTGCTGGAGGTGCTGCCCGACGGCTTCGGCTTCCTGCGCAGCATCGACACCAGCTACATGGCGAGCACGGACGACATCTACCTGTCGCCCAGCCAGGTGCGCCGCTTCAACCTGCACACGGGCGACATGGTCGAAGGCGAGGTGCGCGTGCCCAAGGACGGCGAGCGCTACTTCGCGCTCGTGAAGGTCGATCGCGTCAACGGCCTCACGCCCGAGGAGAGCAAGCACAAGATCATGTTCGAGAACCTGACGCCGTTGTTCCCGACGGTTCAGTTCAAGCTCGAACGCGACATCAAGAGCGACGAGAACATCACCTGCCGCATCATCGACTTGGTGGCGCCCATCGGCAAAGGCCAGCGCGCGCTGCTCGTGGCGCAGCCCAAGACTGGCAAGACGGTCATGATGCAGCAGCTTGCGCATGCGCTGGTCGCCAACCACCCCGAGATCCACCTCATCGTGCTGCTGGTCGACGAGCGGCCCGAGGAAGTGACCGAGATGCTGCGCACCGTGCGCGGCGAGGTCATCAGCTCCACCTTCGACGAGCCCGCCGCGCGCCACGTGCAGGTGGCCGAGATGGTGATCGAGCGCGCCAAGCGCCTCGTCGAGATGAAGAAGGACGTGGTGATCCTGCTGGACAGCATCACCCGCCTGGCGCGTGCCTACAACAACGTGCTGCCCAGTTCCGGCAAGGTGCTCACCGGGGGTGTCGATGCCAACGCGCTGCAGCGCCCCAAGCGCTTCTTCGGCGCCGCGCGCAACACCGAGGAAGGCGGCACGCTCACCATCATCGGCACCGCTCTCATCGACACCGGCTCGAAGATGGACGAGGTGATCTACGAAGAGTTCAAGGGCACCGGCAACTGCGAGATCCACCTCGACCGCCGCATGGCCGAGAAGCGCGTCTACCCCTCGATCCTCATCAACAAGAGCGGCACGCGGCGCGAGGAGTTGCTGCTCAAGCCCGAGATCCTGCAAAAGACCTGGATCCTGCGCAAACTGCTCTACCCGATGGACGAGATCGAGTCGATGGAGTTCGTGCTCGAGAAGATGAAGGCGACCAAGGGCAACCTCGACTTCTTCGACATGATGCGCCGCGGCGGCTGAGGCAGCCCGAGCCGCTGCGACCATCCGCTTAGAATCCCCGTTTCCCCTCCAGGCAAGTGCGCCCGCGAATGCGCGAGGCGTGGCTGCCACAACCCACCGAGGCATCCCCCATGAAGGAAGGCATCCACCCCGTGTATCGCGAGGTCTGTTTCCAGGACCTGGCCAATGGCCACAAGTTCGTCACCCGCTCCTGCGTGCAGACCAAGGAGAGCGTGAAGCTCGATGACGGCCGTGAACTCCCGCTCGTGAAGCTGGAAGTGACGAGCGAGACGCACCCCTTCTACACGGGCACGCAGAAGAGCGTGGACAGCCTGGGCGGCCGTGTCGAGAAGTTCCGCAACAAGTTCGCCCGCGTCGGCCTCAAGAAGTGATGCCGGCCGATGCAGCGCCGCGCGGCGCCGCATCGCACTCGCGCAAGAAAAGGGCGGCCTGGCCGCCCTTTGGCTTTCCCGCCGCTAGCATCGCCGCGGCGTGAACATTCCCAATCCGGCCCTGGTCACGGAACGTGGCGCGCGCGCCCTGCCGCGCCTGCCGCTCCTGCTGCTGTGCGCGGCCTACGTGCTGCCGGGCATCATCGGACGCGACCCCTGGCGCAATGCCGACCTCGCCGCCTTCGGTCAGATGGCTGCCATGGCCAGCGGCCGCACCTCGTGGTGGACGCCGACCCTCGGCGGCGTGGCCGGCGACACCGGTCTGCTGCCGCACTGGCTCGGCGCCGGCTTCATCACGATGCTGTCGCCGTGGGTGGACCCGGCCCTCGCGGCGCGCCTCCCCTTCGCGCTGCTCCTGGCCGCCGTGCTCGCCCTGATCTGGTACACGACCTTCCACCTGGCGCGGACCGACGCCGCGCTGCCGCTGCCCTTCGCGTTTGGTGGCCAGGCCGACCCGGTGGCCTACGCACGGGCGATTTCCGACGGCGCCGTTCTGGCACTGATGGCGTCGCTCGGCCTGCTGCAGCTGGGGCACGAGACGACGCCGGAGCTGGCCCAGTTGGCCGCCACGGCGCTGTTCCTCTACGCGCTCGCCGCGGCACCGTACCGCCCGGTGCAGTCGCGCCTGGCCGTGCTGGTCGCGCTTCCGGCGCTGGCGGGCAGCGGCGCCCCGAGCATGTCGATGGCGATGGGCCTGGGCGGCACCATCGTCTGCGTCTTCTCGAGCTACCCCCAGGTGCGCCGCTATGCGCCGTGGATCGCCGCGGGCGCCCTGCTGGCCGCACTCACCGCGCAGGTGCTCGGTGTCTGGCGTTGGCGGTCGCCGGGCCTCGATCTGGCACAGCTGCCTGGCATCGCACGCCAGTGGGCCTGGTTCATGTGGCCCGGCTGGCTACTGGCACTGTGGACACTCTGGCGCTGGCGGCGTCACCTGCTGCATCGCCACCTCTCGGTGCCGCTGGTCTCGCTGGTCGTGGCGCTGGGTGCCAACCTGGCGATGGGCGGCTCCGATCGGGCCCTGATGCTCGGCCTGCCGGGTGTCGCGGTGCTCGCCGCCCTGGCGCTGCCGACCTTCCGGCGCAGCACGGCCGCGGCGGTGGACTGGTTCTCGATGCTGCTGTTCACCGCTGCCGCAGCCTTCATCTGGCTCATGTACGTCGCGATGCACACGGGCGTGCCTGCCAAGCCGGCCGCCAACATCGCCAAGCTGGCACAGGGGTTCACGCCCCAGTTCTCATGGCCGGCGCTGGCGCTCGCGTTGCTGGGCACAGCGGCCTGGATCGGGCTGGTGCGCTGGCGCACCGGGCGGCATCGCGAGGCACTCTGGAAAAGCCTGGTGCTGCCGGCCGGCGGCGTGGCTCTTTGCTGGCTGCTGGCCATGACCTTGTGGCTGCCGGTGCTGGATTTTGCGCGCAGCCCGCGCCTGTGGGTCCAGCGCATTGCGGTACACGTGCCCGCCGGCGCCTGCGTTGCGGTGCCTGGCGCCACGGCGGCCACGGTGGCGGCGCTCGAACACTTCGGCGGCTGGCGCGTGGAGGCCCGCCGCGATGCCGCGCCCATGAGCTGCGCCTTTCTTGTGCTGATCACGCGCACTCGCCCCTTGCCCGCCACCCCGGCGGGGTACGAGCGCGTCGCCGAAGTGCAGCGTCCTGCCGAACGCGAGGAGCGCACGCTCGTCTTCCGCCGCCTGGGCGAACGCTGAGGATCGACGCCGCACCAGTGCGCCCGCCGGTGGGCCTTTGCGGCCCGACGGGCACCCCCGCCCGCGCGGACGCATCAGGCGGCCAGTGGCTCGTTGGACGCGACGCGCCGCCGCACGCGCGGTGCCGGCAGCGCCAGCCGGAAGATGGAGCCGCGCCCCGGCTCGCTCTCGACGATGACCTCGCCGCCGTGCCGCTGCAGCACGTGCTTCACGATCGCCAGCCCGAGGCCCGTGCCGCCGGTGTCGCGCGAGCGGCTCCCGTCGACGCGGTAGAAGCGCTCGGTGATGCGCGGCAGGTGTTCGCGGGCGATGCCGATGCCCGTGTCGCTCACCTCAAAGCATGCGCTGCCATCGTCGCGCCAGACCCAGGCAGCGTTGATGGCGCCACCCGCCGGTGTGTAGCGTACGGCGTTGGTAAGCAGGTTGCCGAACGCGCTCAACAGCTCGTTCTCGTTGCCTGCCACCTCGGCCTCGGTGCCGCCGCTAATCTCGATGCGATGCCGGCCGCCGGAGAGCGCCAGCGCGTCGGCCCGCACCGTGTCGAGCAGGCCGCGCACACCGATCCACCGGTCGGGGGCGGGCCGCGGGCTGCCTTCCAGCTGGGCCAGCGTCAGCAGGTCGGCCACCAGCGCCTGCATGCGGTGGGTCTGCTGCTGCATCAGGTTGAGCACGCGCTGTCGCTCGACTTCGCTGAGTGGCAGCTGTGCCAGCGTCTCGATGAACCCCGCCAGCACCGTCAGCGGTGTGCGGATCTCGTGCGACACGTTGGCCACGAAGTCGCGCCGCATGGCCTCGGCACGCTCGCGCTCGGTGATGTCCTGCGAGAGCACGAGCTTCATGCCATGGCCGTAGGGTCGGATCAGCACCTGCAGCGTGCCCCGGTCCGCCGTACCCGGCACCGTCACCGGCTCGTCGAACACCCCCTCCTGCAGCGCGGCCACGAAGACCGGCGCGCGGATGAGGTTCGTGGCGCGCTGCTGCAGGTCGCGCCGCGGGTCGAGCCCGAAGTGCGCGGCGGCCACGCCGTTGCACCACTCGATGTGGCCTTCGGCATCGAGCAGCAGCACACCGTTGGGCGAGGCTTCGATGCCCGAGAGGAATTGCCGCAGGCGCTCGCGTTCGGCCTCGATGGCGCGTTCGCGGCGCCTGAGCAGGCGCTCGGCGCGGTAGCCGAGCTCGCCCCAGAAGCCGCGTTCACGCGGCGCGGGGCGATCGGTGGCGCCGTGCAGCCAGTCGGCCAGGCGGGCGGCGCGCCGCGCGTCGCGCAACGTGGTCCAGAAACTGGCGACCAGGCCGCCGAGCACGGCACCGGTCAGGGGCCAGCCGGCAGCCCGGCCGGCCACCGTGCCGACGGCCAGGCCGGCAGCCAGGCGCACCACCCTTCCGGCGACGTGACGGAGCAGCCAGCCCTCGAAGCGCGACATGGCCGCAGGCCGTTCAGGCCGTTGCCTTGCCGGCCGTGCCCGCCACCGCCCGCAAGGCCTGGTTCGCCCCGCCTTGCTGCGTGAAGCGATAGCCCGCGCCGCGGACGGTATCGATGAGGCCCGATCCCTGCGCCGGTGCCAACGCCTCGCGCAGCCGCTTCACATGCACGTCGACGGTCCGCTCCTCGATGAAGACGTGGTCGCCCCAGACGCGGTCGAGCAGCTGGGCGCGGCTGTGGACCCGTTCGGGGTGGGTCATGAAGAAGTGCAGCAGCCTGAATTCGGTGGGGCCGAGCTTCAGATCGATGGCCTCCTCGCCGAGCCGACGGCTCACCCGCCGCGTCGCCGGGTCGAGCGTGAGGCCGGACAGTTCCACCGCCACGTCCAGCGTCTGCGGCGCCTTGCGGCGCAGCACGGCGCGGATGCGTGCCATCAGCTCGCGCGGCGAGAAGGGCTTGGTCAGGTAGTCATCCGCACCGGCGTCCAGGCCTGCCACCTTGTCGGCCTCTTCCACACGAGCCGTGAGCATGATGACGGGCAGCTCGCGCGTGCGCGCCTCGCTGCGCCAGCGGCGTGCCAGCTGCACGCCGCTCTGGCCGGGCAGCATCCAGTCCAGCAGCACCAGATCGGGAAGGCGCTCGTCCACGCGGGCCTGGGCCGCCGCGGCATCGGCGGCGACCGCCACCTCGTGCCCGGCGTGCCGCAGGTGGATGGCGATCAACTCCGCGATCGCGGACTCGTCCTCGACAACCAGCACCAGGCTCATCGGCAGGCCCCGTCGCAGATCAACGCCATTCAGCGAACCGCGTTCTCCACGTCCTCGAGCGAGGCGTGGCGCACGTCGGTGCCCTTGACGACGTAGATGATGGCTTCGGCCAGGTTCTTGGCATGGTCGCCGACGCGCTCGATGGCCTTGGCCACGAACACAAGGTCGATGCTCGCGGAGATCGTGCGCGGGTCTTCCATCATGTAGGTGATGAGTTTGCGCAGCAGGCCCTCGAACTCGCGGTCGATCTGGTCGTCCTGCTTCAGCACCTCCAGCGCCTTGGCCGTGTCCAGCCGCGCAAAGGCGTCGAGCGCCTTGCGCAACTGGGCGATGGCCAAGTCGGCCTCGATGTTGAGGTCGAAGGTGGGCAGCCGCGACGAGACGCCGTTGCTGACCAGGCGCTGCACGACGCGCGCGATGCGGGCCGCCTCGTCGCCCACGCGCTCGAGGTTGGCGATGGTCTTGTGCACGGCGATCAGCAGGCGCAGGTCGCGCGCCGTCGGTTGGCGCCGGGCGATGATGGCGGTGAGGTCGCGGTCGATCTCCATCTCCATCAGGTTGACCCGGTCCTCCTGCTTGAGCACCTGCTCGGCCGTCTCCAGGCTCAGGTGCGTGAGGGCGTAGACGCCTTGCGCGACCTGGCTCTCCACCAGGCCGCCCATCTCGAGCACCCGGTTGGAGATGCCGGAGAGCTCGGCGTCGAACTGCGTGGACAGATGCTTGTCGTTCATGGCTGGGTTCCTTTCGGGTTGCCGAGGCTCACCCGAAGCGCCCGGTGATGTAGTCCTCGGTTTCCTTTCGCTTGGGCTTCATGAAGACCTCCTTCGTGTCGCCGTATTCGATCAGCTCGCCGAGGTACATGTAGGCCGTGTAGTCGGACACGCGCGCCGCCTGCTGCATGTTGTGCGTGACGATGAGGATCGTGACCTTCGGCCTGAGCTCGCCGATCAACTCCTCGATGGCGCCGGTGGCGATCGGATCGAGCGCCGACGTCGGCTCGTCGAACAGCAGCAGTTCGGGGTCGGTCGCCAGGGCCCGGGCAATGCACAGGCGCTGCTGCTGGCCGCCGCTCATGGCGAAGGCGACCTCCTCGAGGCGGTCCTTCACCTCGTTCCACAGCGAGGCGCCCTTCAGGGCATGCTCGACACGGTCGTCCAATTCGCTGCCGCTGCGCACGCCGCGTACGCGCAGGCCATAGGCCACGTTCTCGTAGATCGATTTCGGGAACGGGTTGGGCTTCTGGAACACCATGCCGATGCGCATGCGCACCTCGATCGCGTCCACATCCTTGGCCAGGATGTTCACGTTGTCCGGCATGAGGTTGATCTCGCCCTCGTAGCGGTTGCCGGGGTAGAGGTCGTGCATGCGATTGAAGCAGCGCAGCAGCGTGCTCTTGCCGCAGCCGCTGGGGCCGATGAGCGCGGTGACCTTGTGCTCCTCGATGGGCATCGTCACGCCCTTCAGGCTCTTGAAGTCGCCGTAGTAGAAGCTGAGGTTGCGCACCTCGGCCTTGTTCAACGTGGCCGGCTTCACCGCCGGCCGCTCGAGCGTGTCTGTCACCATTTGATCTTCTTTCGCACCTGGTAGCGCAGGTAGATGGCCGCTCCGTTCATGACCAGCGTCATGCACAGCAGGATCACGCCGGCCGCTGCGGCGTTGAGCTGAAACGCAGTGTCCGGCCGCGATACCCAGTTGTACATCTGGATCGGCAGCACGGTGAACTCCGACCACAGCCACTGCGCGCTGAGGAACGGGAACTCGCCGGTCACCGGCATGGGCGGCAGGAAGGCGATGAAGGTGAGCGCGCCGATGGTGATGATCGGTGCCGTCTGGCCGATGGCCTCGGCCATGCCGAGGATCACGCCGGTCATCATGCCGCCGCGCGAGTAAGGGATCAGGTGGTCGCTGACCAGCTGCCAGCGCGTGGCCCCCACGCCGTAGGCCGCTTCGCGGATGTGCAGCGGCACCGCGCGCAGCGCCTCGCGCGAGGAGACGATGACGATGGGCAGGATCAGCAGCGCCAGCGTCAGCCCGGCGGTGAGGATGCTCTCGCCAAAGCCGAACTGGTAGACGAACAGGCCCAGGGCGAGCAGGCCGTAGACGATCGAGGGCACGCCGGCCAGGTTGGTGACGTTGATCTCGATGAGGTCGGTGAACCAGTTCTTGCGCGCGTACTCCTCGAGGTACACGGCGGCGCCGATGCCGATGGGCACCGCGGCAAGGATCGTCACGAGCATGACGAGCGCACTGCCCACCCAGGCCGAGAGGATGCCGGCCTGCCCGGCGCGCCGCGAAGGGAAGTTGGTGAGGAAGTCCCACGACAGCCGCGGCAGGCCGTCGATGAGCAGGTCGAGGAAGGCCGCGATCAGCACCAGCACGGCAAAAGACGTGAAGAGCACGCCGACGGCGGCGAAGATCTGCTGGCGCCGGATGCCCGAGGCGATGCGCTGCCGCAGCACCGCGAGGTCTTCGGCGCGCGAGGGAGGCGCCTGGGTAAGGATCGAGTCCATCGCTAGTAGGCCTTGCGGTAACGACGACGCAGGAAGTGGCCGGCGAGGTTGAGAACGAGGGTCATGAGCAGCAGCACCAGGCCGGCAGCGAAGATGCTGCGGTAGCCCACCGAGCCATGCTCGAGATCACCCATGCTCACCTGGGCGATGTAGGCGGTGAGCGTGGCCGCCGCATCCAGCGGGTTGAAGCTGAAGTTGGCGTTCTGCCCCGCTGCGATGGCCACGATCATCGTCTCGCCGATCGCGCGCGCCGCCGCCAGCACGTAGGCGGCGACCACACCCGAGATCGCCGCCGGCATCACGACCGTGAGCGCGACCTGCATCTTGTTGCCGCCCATGGCGTAGGCGCCTTCACGCATCGCCATTGGCACGGCGCGCATCGCGTCTTCGGACAACGAGGCGATGGTCGGGATCGTCGCCACGCCGATGACCAGGCCCGGCACCAGCATGTTGAAGCCGGGCAGGTTGGGCAGGATCGTCGCCTGCAGCAACGGCGTCACGAACAGCAGCGCGAAGTAGCCGAAGACGATGGTGGGCACCGCCTGGATGAGCTCGAGCGCGGGCTTGACCACCTCGCGCACGTGGTGCGGCGCGAACTCCGACAGGTAGATGGAGATGACGGTGCCCATCGGCACGGCCACCAGCATCGCGATGAAGGTGATCGTCAGCGTGCCGGAGATGAGCGGCAGGATGCCGTACTGCGGGTTCGAGAACAGCGGCGTCCACACCGTGCCGGTGATGAAGTCCCACACCGAGACGAAGCTGAAGAAGCCGATCGATTCGTAGACCAGGATGACGGTGATGGCCACGGTGGTGAACACCGCCACCAGTCCGCAGGACATCAGCACCAGTTCGATGAACCGTTCCTTGAGGTGGCGCGTGGCCTTGTGCTTGAGCCGCATCGGGTCGACTGTAGCGCCGACCGCGGCAGGGTAAGGAATCGCAGCCAAAGCTCCTCCTGGCGTTCT
>JALHOU010000082.1:12096-18528 GCA_022842825.1 Rubrivivax sp. | reverse complement strand
TCGCGGAGCAACGCCGTGTCGCTGACTGCCAAGCTCATCCTCAGCCCGCTGCTCGTGGCGCAGGCGCTGCACACGCGCGCGCGCCTGCCGCGCCTGCCCGAGGCCGAGGGCGAGCGCACCGGCGTCGTCGGCACGGGCCAGCCGCTCTCGCTGCTGATCGCCGGCGACTCCTCGGCCGCCGGCGTGGGCGTGGAAGACCAGCGCGAGGCCCTCGCGCAACCGCTTGCCGGCACGCTGGCGCGCCTGGCGCACCGCCGCGTGCACTGGCGGCTCATCGCCCGCTCGGGCCTGACGACGGCGCAGATGCACGAGGTGCTGCGTGAACAGGAGGCGGCCATCGATGCCGGCCGCGCCGACATCGCCGTCATCGTCACCGGCGTCAACGACGTCGTCGACCAGGTGCCCTCCGGGCGTGCCGTGGCGGCGCGCGAGGCGCTCGCCAACTGGCTGCGCAATGCCAAGGGCGTGCACCACGTGGCCTTCGCGCCGCTGCCGCCGGTGCACCAGTTTCCAGGCCTGCCGCAGCCGCTGCGCTGGGTGGCCGGGGCCGATGCACGCCGGCACGACCGCGCGTTGGCGCACTGGGCCGCCACCCGCAAAGACATCTCGCACGTGCCGGTTCACCTGCGCCTGGGCCGCGGCGCCATGGCCCACGACGGGTTTCACCCGGGCGCCGCGGCCTACCGCCAGGTGGCGCACGACATTGCCCACCACCTGGCCCGGCTGCTGCTGCAGCCGCACGGACCGGGCCACCACAACGACGAGGAGGACCGCCCGCATGAACACGCCCACACCACAAAGCCTGAAGGGCAAGACCCTCTTGATCACCGGCGCCAGCCGCGGCATCGGCCTGGCCATCGCCAAGAAGGCGGCGGCCGACGGCGCGAACATCGTGCTCATCGCCAAGACGACCGAGCCGAACCCCAAGCTGCCCGGCACGCTCTACAGCGCCGCTGAGGAGATCGTCGCCGCCGGCGGCCAGGCGCTGCCGGTGCAAACCGACATCCGCGACGAAGACGCGGTGGCTGCGGCCGTGAAGGCCGGGGTCGAACGCTTCGGCGGCATCGACATCCTGGTCAACAACGCCAGCGCCATCAGCCTCACGCCCACGCCGATGACGCCGATGAAGCGCTTCGACCTGATGTTCGGCGTCAACGTGCGCGGCACCTACTGCTGCACGCAGGCCTGCCTGAGCGAGCTGATCAAGAGCGCCAAGGCCGGCCGCAACCCGCACGTGCTGAACATGAGCCCGCCACTCAGCATGAAGGAGCACTGGTTCAAGGGCCATGTCGCCTACACCATGGCCAAGTACGGCATGAGCGAGTGCACGCTCGGGCATGCGGGCGAGTTCCGCCCGCACGGCATCGGCGTCAACAGCCTGTGGCCGCGCACGGCCATTGCCACGGCCGCTTTGCAGATGATCCCGGGCGTGGACCTGGCGCTGTGCCGCAAGCCCGAGATCCTGGCCGACGCGGCCTGGTTCATCCTCACCAGCGACGCGAAGAAGACCACCGGCAACTTCTTCATCGACGACACGCTGCTCGCGCAGCACGGCGTGACGGACTTCGACCGCTACGCGATGACGCCGGGCAACAAGAACTTCATCCCGGACTTCTTCGTCGACTGAGCCGCAGCCTCGTGGCTGCGGCTCCTGGCAGCCCGCCTACCTGCGCGTGAGGTCCTGGAGCATGGTGTCCGAGAGCGCCCGGACCTGCTTGTCGGTCATGGCCGAGAAGACGCCTTGCCAGGCGCTGGAGGAGGTGCCGTACTTGCGCTTGCCGATGCTGCGCCTGGCCGGGAATTCGATGAACTCGGCGTCCGCGTCGACGAAGGCATTGCCCGTCATGATGCCCAGGCCGAAACGGGCCCCCGGAGTCAGATACCGGTACTCGTTGACGTTGACCCGGATCAGCACGGTGCCGGCGGGCTGCTCGGCCGGTTCGCTCTCCAGGTAGGTGGCCGGGATCGCGGCCGCCGCCGCGGCGGCATTGAAAGCCGTGCGCCACTCGGCCCGGAAGGTGTGCCAGTCTGCGGAGGCCTGGATGGTCGGGCTGCCGGTGATGAGCAGCGCGACGGCTGCGGGCCTGGCGGCCGGCTGCAGCGCCGCCGCCGGGGCGTCCGAGGGCTTCGTCACTGTGGCAGCACAGCCACCCAAGGCGACCGCCGCGGCCAGGAACATGGATCGGACGAGAGTGAGCACGGCATCCTCCTTTCGCGAAGCGGGGGGGCTCGGCGCGGCGACCCCGCGCGAGGATGATAGAGGCATCGGGTGGTTCGACCTGGGCTCGCCCCGCACTCGCCCGGCACTCGCCCGGCACTCGCGCCGCCCTGCCGCCTTGCCGCCCTGCCGGCCATCGGCTTGCAGCGGGCGCGCGCCGCGCGGTCAGGCGGCGCCCTTCGCATACAGCACCATCTGCGTGCAGCGGAACAAGGCGATGGTCTTGCCCGTTTCGCGGTGCGCAACCACGGCGTCCCAGACCTGGGTCGTCTTGCCCAGGTGGACCGCCGTCGCTTCGCACTCGATGGTGCCCTCCCGCGCCGTGCCGAGATGGTTGGACTTCAACTCGATCGTCGTGAAGCCTGCCGCCCCGGCGGGCAGGCTGGCGACGCAGCCATAGCCCGCGGAGGTGTCGGCCAGGGCCACGACGCTGGCCGCATGCAGGAAGCCGTTGGGGGCCATCGTGCGCCCGGTCACCGGCAGCTCCGAGCGCACCCGCCCGCTCTCAACGAGGGTGATGACGATGCCGAGCAGGCCCGGGAGCGCAGAGACACCGCGCTGGTTCAGTTGTTCCACAGTGAGCATGTCAGCGAGTCCCTTCATGGAGTGGGCGGGGCGCAGGCCGCGGCGGGGCGCCCGTTGAGCGATGAGTCAGGCGTCTTCATCGCACCTCGGTAGCAACGACCCGCGCGTGCAGCGCAAGCGCCTGCTCGTGGTGCGTGCTGCCCGATGTCGAACCGACCGCCTTGAACAGGCCAAGCAGCTTGGGCACCGATGAGTGACTCATGACGTCCATGCCGCGGTGGACGGGAGACAAACGCCGAAGGTGCACAGGCCGGCCGGTGACAAGGCCTTGGCAATGAACAGCCGGCGAGCCTCATCCTCACCGGCCGCAGACGCCGCGCGCGGCGACTGAGACACGCCGGCGAGGTCATCGCCCGCCGGGCGCCGGGCGCGCCAGCAGCACGCGCGCCGCGCCGAACGCCACCAGCAGGCCGACCACGACCGCGCCGATGCCCATCACCTGCAGCGGCCCGGGCACCTCGCCGAGCACGGGGATGGCGATGAGCGAAGCCGCGCCCGGCACGAGCGCGCCGAAGAAGCCCGCGCGCCCGCTGCCCAGCAAAGCCGCGGCACGGCTGTAGGCGAGCACGGCCACCAGCCCGGCGCCCAGGCCCTGCGCCACCAGTTGCATTGCCAGCATGCCGGCGCCGGCGTTCGCCAGGCGGCCGAAGTCGGCCATGAGCAGGAACACCGGGGCCACCATCGCCAGCGAGAGCACGACCACGACGGCGGTGACGCGCAGCGCGTCCACCTGCCAGCGGCGCGAGAGCGCACCGAACAGGCCCCAGGAGGCGCCGGCGAGCGCGAACAACGCATCGCCGAGCAGCGTCATGCCGAGGCCGCCCTGCGCCAGGCCATCGCCGCCGATGAACACGAGGCCGAGTGTCACGAGGGCCGCGCCGATGGCACTTTCGCGCGTCCAGCGCTGGTGCGCCAGCCAGGCCGAGAGCGTGAGCCCGGTCAGCATCTGGCAGGCCGGTGCGATGACCGCCCCGTGCACGAGCGGCGCGAACGTGAAGCCGCTCATGAACAGCAGGCTGAAGCCCGGCCCCGCCAGCACGGTGAGCACGATGCCGCGCCGCCAGCCGATGCCGCCCAGGTCGCGCCAGCCCCAGCGGAAGAAGAGCGGCGCCATCATCAGGCCGCCAGGCAGGAAGCGCAGCAGCGTCAGGTCGGCGGGGCTCAGCCCGGCCTTGACGGCATAGCGCGCCAGCACAGTGTAGTTGGCCCAGATGGCGGCCGCGAGCAGGCCCCAGGCCATGCCGGCGGCGAAGGCCGAGCGATGCGGGGCTTCGACGGACACGGGCCGAGGTTAGCAGCGCCGGGCGCGACCGTCGGCTGCAGGCGCGCGCGAAGCGCTGCGCGCCCCCGATCAGTTGGACCGACGGTGACTCACATGGATCGGCAGCCATTCCCATTGCCGACTTCCGACGCCACATCTCGAGCAGGGCGATCCAGATCAACGGAGTGAAAGCGGGCTGAACCGGATCTGAACGCCTTGGGCGGACGGCATGCCGGCGACGCAGGCCATGTCTCGCCGGGAGCCGAAGCGACCGTTCGCTGCCGCACGGACGGGCCTGCCACAGCCGAAATAAGGTCATCTGGCGAATGGGCCACGCAACCCCGCACAGCGCGAGTCTGGTGCGGGCTCCAACGCCCACTTCACCCAGGAGAAACGCATGAACCCATCCGCCACGGCATCGTCCGGCAAATCGCCGGCCGACAAGGACCTCGCCGAGCAGGCACGCCCTGGCCATGGCATTCCGTCGCAGGACCCGAATCCCGGGGCACAGGTTCGGCTGGAGCCCCAGGACGCCGAGCGCGAGGCCAGATCGGTGTTGATGGGTGGCGGCATGGTGGCCGGCGCGGCCTCGGGCGCCGCCGTCGGCGTTGCGGTGGCCGGCCCGGTGGGCGTGATGGTGGGGGCCCCGCTGGGTGCCCTGGCCGGCGCACTGGGCGGTGCCGCCGCTGCCGCCATGGGGAATGCGGAGGTTTCGCGCAACGGCGACGCGGTGCGCGCCGAAGCCGTGCGCCTGCACGTCGACGACTGCGGTGGCGGCGGCCGACCGGTGGTTCTGATCCATGGCTGGCCGCTGACGGCCCAGGCCTGGGAGCCGCAGGTGTCGGCGCTGCACGACGCCGGCTATCGTGTGGTGGCCTATGACCGCAGGGGCTTCGGCCGCTCGGACCAGCCGAAGTGGGGCTATGGCTACGACAGCCTGGCCGACGACCTAAAGCGCGTCATGGACCAGTGCGGCCTGCAGGACGTGACGCTGGTGGGCTTCTCGATGGGCGGCGGCGAGGTGGCACGCTACATCGCACGGTGCGGCGAGTCGCGCCTGCGCAGCGCCGTGTTCGCCGCGGCGGTGCCGCCCTGCCTGATGAGGTCTGCCGACAACCCCGAGGGCCCGCTCACGCCCCAGAAGGCACAGCAGAAGAGGAAGGGGCTCGAGCAGGATCGCAGCGCCTACTTCGACCAGTTCACCCGCGACTTCTTCTCGGCCCATGGTGCGTTGCAGGTCACCGAGTCGCAGCGCGGCGCGGCCATCTCCCTGTGCCACCAGTCGGCGCAGCATGCGGCGCTGGCCTGCATGGATTCGTTCGGCACGACCGACTTCCGCGAAGACCTGAAGAAGGTGAAGGTGCCCACGCTGGTGATCCACGGCGACGCGGACGCGATCGTCCCCATCGAAGGCTCCGGCCAGCGCACGCACCGGGCCGTGGCCCACAGCGAGCTGGTGAAGGTGGCCGGTGCGCCGCACGGGCTGAACGTGTCGCACGCGCAGGCGTTCAACGACGCGCTGTTGGCGTTCCTGCGGGTGTGAACCACCATGACCGCGGAGAAGACCGGTTGGGCTTACGATGCTGTCGTGCACACCCCCGCCCGAACGATGATTGATGATGGACAGGCGCTGCGCGAGGCGCAGCCTGGCGACGCTGCCGAACGCCGGGACCGCAGCCACGCCGATCCTTTCGCCGCCTTCACGATGAACAAGCCCTCGGTCCCCGTGGTGGTGAAGAAACATCGAGGCATGGCGGACTCGCCGGGCGATCACCGCGGCGCGCAAAGCAGTCGAGTGCCGCACGTTGACCCGGGGCATGAAGAGCGGCGCCCGCGCGTCTACCAGGTCCACCCGTCCACCTCCACGCGGGGCAATCCGCAGCCGGCATGGGCGCTCGAACGGAGCGACCGGCGGGCCGGCGCGCCGGATACGAACGGCCCGAACAATCCAAACGACCGGAAAGCCCCGGACTCCTCCGTCGACCCGGCCGGGGCGTGGCCTGCCAGGCGGCGGCGCGCACGGCGCGACCCGGCCCACGCGCCGGGCCAGGTGACGCGCATCGTCTTCGAGACCCCGCCCAGGCACGTGGCGCAACCCGCAGCCGAGAGCAGGACACGGCCGCTCGAGTTCATCGAACATGCCGGGGTCGGCTACGAGCAGGTAATGGCCGAGTTGCAGCAGCTGAGCGCCCAACTCGACCTGGCGCTCAGCGCGCGGAGATTCCGGATCGGGTGAACCGATCGGCAGACATCGACCGGTGCGGTCTTTGCCCTTCGGTGCGGGGCGGGTCATTCATGCGCAGCGTGCACGCGCCCCCCGGGCCCGGAGGTGACCCCCATGTCCCAGACCCGCACTTTGACCCGCACT
>JALHOU010000082.1:0-11996 GCA_022842825.1 Rubrivivax sp. | reverse complement strand
GACCCGCACTTTGACCCGCACTGAGCAAGACGGCTTCGGCCCCATCGAAGTGCCCGCCGAAGCCCTGTGGGGCGCGCAGACAGAGCGCAGCCGGCGCTTCTTCGCCATCGGCGCGCAACGCATGCCGCTGGAGCTCGTGCATGCGCTCGCCGAGATCAAGCACGCCGCGGCGGTGGTGAACCGCGACCTCGGCCTGCTCGAGCCGGCGATGGCCGGCGCCATCGCCGAGGCGGCCGCGCGCGTGGCGGCGGGCGAGTTCGACGCACAGTTCCCGCTCTCGGTGTGGCAGACCGGCTCGGGCACGCAGACGAACATGAATGTCAACGAGGTCATCGCCAACCTCGCCTCGCAGGCGCTGGGTGGCGAAGTCGGCGGCGAGGTCGGTGACCTCGGCACCGGCCGCCGCGTGCACCCCAACGACCACGTCAACCGCGGCCAGTCGTCTAACGACGTGTTCCCCACGGCCATGCACCTGGCCGTGGTGCCGCGGGCGCAGGCACTGCTGGCCGCGCTGGTGCGGCTGCGCGGCGCCCTGCTCGTCAAGGCCGAGGCCTTCGCCGGCGTCATCAAGGTGGGCCGCACGCACCTGCAGGACGCCACACCCGTCACGCTGGGCCAGGAGTTCGAAGGCTATGCCGCGCAGCTCGCCACGGCCGAGAACAGCCTGCGCCTGGCCGTGCCGGCGGCGTGCGCCCTGGCCATCGGTGGCACCGCCGTGGGCACGGGGCTGAACACGCATCCGGAGTTCGGCGCACGCGTCGCCGCGTGGCTGGCGGTACGGCTGAACCAACCCTACGTGGTTGCCGACAACCTGATGGCGGCCATGGCCGGGCACGAGGCGCTGGTGGCGCTGCACAGCGCGCTGCGCACACTGGCCGTGGCGCTGAACAAGATCGCCAACGACATCCGCCTCATGGGCAGCGGCCCGCGCGCCGGCCTCGGCGAGCTGCGCCTGCCGGCCAACGAGCCGGGCAGTTCGATCATGCCGGGCAAGGTGAACCCGACGCAGGTGGAGGCGCTGACGATGGTGTGCGCGCAGGTGATGGGGCACGACGTGGCGGTGGGCATCGCGGCCAGCAACGGCCACTTCGAGCTCAACGTCTACAAGCCGCTCATCGCCTTCAACGTGCTCAACAGCCTGCAACTGCTGACCGACGCGATGGCGAGCTTCACCGCCCATTGCGTGGCGGGCCTGGAGGCCGACGCCGCGCGCCTGCAGGCACTGATGGCCAGCTCGCTGATGCTCGTCACCGCGCTCGTGCCGCACATCGGCTATGACCGCGCGGCGCGCATCGCCCACCATGCGCAGGTTGCCGGCATGAGCCTGCGCGAGGCCGCCCTCACGCTCGGCGGCCTGGACGCAGGCCGATTCGATGCCTGGGTCGACCCGGCCAAGATGCTCGGGCCCGGCTGACGCTGCCGGGGGCTCTCATGAAAGGTGTCGCGCGCTACGATGGGTAGCCAACGAGTAGGCGCCACAGGGGTGAAGCGCGCATGAAACCCAACGCGATCAAGCACGACGTGCTCGCCGGCAAGACCGTCGCGGGGGCGATGGTCTTCGAGTTCTTCTCGCCGGGCATGTCGGCCATCCTGGCCAACGCCGGCTGCCGCTTCGTGCTCTACGACATGGAGCACACCGGCCTCGGGTTCGAGACGCTGAAGTGGCTGTTCTCCAGCTGCCGCGGCCTGCCCATCGAGCCGATGGTGCGCGTGCCGCGCGGCGAATACGCCTGGCTGGCGCGCGCCCTCGACCTCGGTGCGCGCGGCGTCATGATCCCGATGGTGGAGTCGGCCGAGCAGGCCCAGGCCATCGTGCAGGCGTGCCGCTATCCGCCCGTCGGCCGCCGCGGCGCGGCGTTCGGCTTTGCGCAATGCGACTACCTCGGCGGCGACGTGGCCGAGAAAATCCGCCGCTCGCACGAGCGCACGATGGTCATCGCGCAGATCGAGACCGAACGCGGCCTCGAGCAGGTCGAGGACATCGCGGCCGTGGGCGGCGTGGACGTGCTGTGGGTGGGCCACTTCGACCTCTCCAACTTCCTCGGCATCCCGGGCCGCTTCGACGACCCGCGCTTCGATGCCGCGATGCGCCACGTCGCCGCGGTGGCGCGGCGCCACGGCAAGGCAGCGGGCTTCATGGCCACCGACGCGGCGTGGATCGCCCGGGCGCGTGAAATGGGCTACACGATGATCGCCGGCGGCACCGACACCGGCCTGCTCGAACGGGCGCTGAAGCAGATGGTCGGCCAGATCGAGGCGGCCGGCCGATGAACACGGGCGGGCCGTCGTCCTCGCGCAGCCGGGCCACATCGCCCGCCTTTCGGGTCGGCCTGACGCGCGACCTGCTCGCCGCCAACGGCGAGCCCTCCTTCGGCCGCGGCCCGCTGGCGCTGCTCGACCACGACCCGCGCATCGAATGGGAGTTCCTGCCCGAGGCCACGGACGAGATCACGCCGGACATCATGGCCCGCTACGACGGGCTTTACGTGAACTCGCCCCGCGTCACGGCAGCATCGGTGGCACGTGCCGACCGGCGCGTGCGCATCGTCAGCCGGCACGGCGTCGGCTACGACTCGGTGGACGTGCGCGCGCTGGCCGCCAAAGGCGTGGTCGCGACCAACACGCCGGTGGCGGTGCGCAGGCCGGTGGCCGTGGCGGCGCTGACCTTCATCTTCGCACTCGCCGGCCGGCTGGCTGAGAAGGACCGCCTGACGCGCGCAGGCCGCTGGCACGAGCGCACCAGCCACATGGGCCTGGGCCTCACGACACGCACGCTCGGCGTCATCGGCGCCGGCGGCATCGGCCGGGAGCTGCTGGCGCTGGCCCGGCCCTTCGGCTGGAAGATGCTTGCCGCCGACCCGTATGTCGCGCCGGCGGCCGTCGCGGCGCTCGGTGCCGAGTGCGTGCCGCTGGAGCGGCTGCTGCGCGAGGCGGACTTCGTCGTCGCGACGGTGCTGCTGAACGACGAGACACATCACCTGATGAACGCGGCCCGCTTTGCTTGGATGAAGCGCAGCGCCTACTTCATCAACCTCTCGCGCGGGCCGATCGTCGACGAGACAGCGCTGATCGCAGCCCTGCGCAGCGGCGCGATCGCCGGCGCCGGCATTGACGTGTTCGAGCAGGAGCCGGTGGCGCCCGAGCATCCGCTGCTGGCGATGCACAACGTGCTGGTGACGCCGCATGCGCTGTGCTGGACCGACGAATGCTTCGACGCCATCGCGCGCGAGGGCCTCACCTGCATGGTGGACTTCGCGCACGGCCGCGTGCCCAAGTCGGTGATCCGGGTGACCGGACCGGTTTGACCTTTGCGCTTGAACGTCAGGTTCTCGACCAACATGTTTGACCATCATGTTCGACCGTCATGTTTGACCTGAGCGGCAAGGTCGCCCTGGTCACCGGCGCCTCGCGCGGGCTCGGCTGGGCCATGGCCGAATCGTTGGCGAAGGCGGGCGCGCATGTGGCGTTGAACGCGCGCGACGAGTCGGCGCTGGCGGTGCGCGTGGCCGAGCTCGCGGCCCAGGGCCTTTCGGGCGAGGCCTGCGCCTTCGACGTCACCGACAGCCGCCTCGCCGAGCGCTGCGTGGCCGATCTCGCACAACGCCACGGCCGCTTCGACATCCTCGTGGCCAATGCCGGCATCAACCACCGCCAGCCGATCACGCAGTTCGACTTCGCCGATTTCCAGCGCGTGCTCGACACCAACCTGGTCGCGGTGTGGGTGCTGTGCAAGGCCGCGGCGCAGCAGATGGTGCCGCGCAGGACGGGGCGGCTGATCCTCACCGGCTCCATCAGCGCCATCAATGCACGGGCGACGATCTCGGCCTATGTCGCGGCGAAGGGCGCGGTGCATGCGCTCACGCGGCAGCTGGCGGTGGAACTGGCCGGCGACGGCATCACCGCCAACTGCATCGCGCCCGGGTTCTTCGCCACCGAGATGAACATCGCGCTGACCGAGAACCCCGAATTCAACGACTGGGTCTGCCGGCGCACACCGGCCGGCCGCTGGGGCCGGCCGGCCGAGATCGGCCCGGCGGCGGTGTTCCTGGCCTCCGACGAGGCGTCCTACGTGAGCGGACTGGTGATGACGGTGGACGGCGCCTTCACCGCGGCGATGTAGAACGCGTGCCGAGCCGCGCGCGGGCGTGGCTCGGCACGCGACGGCGGACAACTCAGCCCTTGCCGAACTTGGCCTTCGCGGCCGCGACGCAGGCGCTCTTGGCGTCACCGGCCAGGGCGCCGCACTTCTCGATCGCCACCTCGTAGTCGGCGTCGAGTTTCTCGGCGGCGGCGTCCTTGCGGGCCTCGCCGATCTCCTTGCCCATCTTGGCGTCGGCCAGCGCCCTGGCCTCCGTCGCCTTGGCCGTCTTCAGGCACACGTCCTTGGCGTTGCCCGCCAGGTCGTCGCACCTCTCCTTGGCCACCGCATAGGCGGATTCCGCCTTGGCCACGAGCACCTTGTTGCCATCGGCAGCCTTGCCGGTGTAGCCGAACTCGAGTTCGGCGCGCGCGACCTTTTCCTTGCCCTTGGCCTCCTGCACGCAGATGTCCTTGGCGTTGGCCGCCAGGGACGCGCACGCCGCGCTGTCGGCCTTGTAGTCCGCGCCGATGCGGTCCTTGCCGGCCTGGTAGTCGGCCTTGCCCATCGTGGCGGCGTGCATCGGTGACAGCGCGAGCAGGGTGGCGGCCAGGAGTGCGGCCTTGATCGGGGAGAGCTTCTTCATGCGTTGAATCCTTTAGGGAGGTACGTCAGTCCGAACGGAACAGGCCAAAATGTGCGCCCGCCGTGCATGCCGCACCGTGCGGTGCCGCACGCAGAGGGTGTCCGTAGTCGCTGCCGACACCGGCCGCGCGAGCGCGCCTCAGCCGCCTTTGAACACGGCCTTGCGCCGCTCCAGGAACGCGAGCGCGCCCTCGCGCGCATCGGCCGTGTCGCCGGCCAGCATCTGGTGCGTGGCCTCGGTGGCCAGCGCCTCGGCGTAGCTCTGCTCCAGCGCGCGCGCCAGGCCCTGGCGCATGAGGCCGAGCGCGCTTGTCGGGCCGGCGGCCAGCCGCTCGGCCAGCGCCATGGCCTGCGGCATCAGCTCGGCGTCGTCCACGGCCTTGTGGATGAGGCCCCAGGCCTCGGCCTTGTCGGCGCCGATGCGCTCGCCGAGCAGCATCATCTCCACGGCGCGCGCCTTGCCCACCAGGCGCGGCAGCATCCAGGTGGCGCCGCCGTCGGGCACGAGGCCGATGTTGACGAAGGCCTCGAGGAAGTAGGCCGAGCGCGCCGCGACGACGAAGTCGCAGGCCAGCGCCAGCGAGCAGCCGATGCCCGCGGCCACGCCGTTGACGGCGGCGACTATGGGAATGTCGAGCTTGGACAGCGCGAGCATGGTCGGGCTGTAGCGCTCAGTGAGCGCCTGGTAGGCGCCGGCGCCGCGCGAGGTGGCACTCGGGGTGGCGGCCGGTTCGCTGCCGCGGCCGGCGAGGTCGGCACCGCTGCAGAAGGCGCGGCCTTCGCCGGTGATGACGAGTGCGCGTGCGCCGAGCGCGGGCAGTTGCAGCAAGGCGGCGCGGATCTCGTCGAACATCTGCGGCGGCGCCGCGTTCAGGCGCTGCGGCCGGCTGAGCGTGATCGTGGCCACCGCGCCGTGGCGGGCCAGGCGGAGGGTTTCGAAGGTCGACGGCGCGGACGGGGCTGACGGGTTCATGGGGCATCTCCGGCGAAGGGCCAGCCATGATGCAACTTCCGGGACAAGACCGTCGTCGTCAACGGCCGCGCCAGCGTCATCGCCGCCGTCATCGGCGGGGTGCGGGCCCGCTCAACGAGCGCGCATCGTCGGCGCCGGCGCGCCGACCGGCACAACCCCCTGCAGGAACTCGAAGCTGTGGCGCCAGCAGCGCACGGCGTTCTCGCGCCAGAACATGACGTGGAAGGCATGCGGCTCACCGGCGTAGTAGTGGGCGCTGCAGGGCGAGTGCAGGCGCCGCAGCGCGGCCTCGAGCCGCTGCGAATCGGCCACCACCGGATCACCCAGACCCGCGGCGATGAACAGAGGCGGCAGGCTCGCCGGCTGCGACATCGCCTCGACGACGCACAGCGGGTCGGCCAGCTCGTGCTCGCGCCCGGGGTGCTCGGCCGCGGCACCGAGGTACGAATGTGCGGCATCGGTGGCGATGCGCGCAGCCAGGGCCGACACCCCGGCGCGGCGATGCCGCCCGGGGTGGCACCTGCAGGAAGCCGCAGTACAGCAGCGCCGCCACGGGCCGCGGTGGACGCCCGGCGCAGCGCGGCCGAGTTCGTCGACATGGCGTGAAGAGGCTCAAGCCACGCGCCCGAACCACCACACCGACAGCCCCGCCCCCAACAGCAGCAGCGCCGCCGCCGCCGCGGCGAACAGGGCCGTCAGCTCCGTCTCGCGTTTGCTGATCTGCATGCTCGAGCCGAGGTTCAGGTAGACATGGCGCAGCGCCTCGGCGGTGGCGGCATGGTGGTACTCGCCGCCGGTCATGGTGGCCACCTGGCGCAGCGTGGGCTCGTCCAGTTGCAGGTACGGAGCCAGGCCCTCGCCCATGGCGAGGTGGCCGTCGGGCGTGCCGAGGCCGACGACGTAGACCTTCACGCCGCGGTCGGCGGCCATCTTCGCCGCTTCGATCGTGTCGACGCCCGTGGTGCGGCGGCCGTCGGTGAGCAGGATGATGGCGGCCGAAGCGTAGGAGCCGGCCGGCACCGGCTTGATCTGCTTCGGCGGCGCCTTCCCCTTCCCCGCCTTCTCGTCCAGGCTGCGCCCCTGACCTGGATTGCGGCGCGCGCCGAAGGTCATCTCGGCCAGGTCGATGCCGTGGTCCGGGAACAGCTCGGCCAGGCAGAGCACGAGGCCGTTGCCGATGGCCGTGCCGTACTGCATCTGGATGGCGTCGATGGCGCCGGCGACCGCCGCGCGCTCGAGCGTGGCCTGCTGCGCCACCTGGGCCGTGCCGGCGAAGGTGACGAGCCCCACCTCGATGTGAATGGGCACCTCGGCGAGAAAGGCCTTGGCGCCCTCCTGCGCGGCCACCATGCGCGTGGGCTTCACGTCCTGCACGCGCATGCTGCGCGAGATGTCCATCGCCAGCATGATGGTGCTCTTGGCCCAGGGCAGCGCCACGGGCGCCGTCGGGCGCGCCAGCGCCAGCCCCAGCAGCGACAGCGCCAGGAACATCAGCGCCGGCGGCACATGCCGCCGCCACGACGGTCGGCCCGCCGCCGCGCGCGCCACGCGCAGGCTGGGCAGCCTGAGCGCCGTCCTGACCCCACGACGCAGCAGCCACAGGTAGAGCAGCGGCAGCAAAGGCAGCGCCAGCATCCACCACAGGTTGAGAGGCCACAGGAAGTTCATCGGCTCCACCGGGCGCGCCACGCTCGCGCGCCCCTCCGGTGCGATGGAGGCGCCCGCGGGGCAGGCCTGAGGTGCGATTCTGAGGGAGGCGGCCGGAACCGCGGGGGATCGCGGTCGGAATCGCGGTCGGGGTCGCGAGCCTCAGAGCAGTTCGGCCAGTTCGATGCGGATCTCGCGCCCGCTGCCCAACTGCAAGCGTACCCGCGAGTCGAACACCGGGTCCAGGTGCCGCAGCACCGCGGTGCCCAGGCTGCCCGCGGCCAGCCGGCTGGCGAAGACGCCGTTGCGGCTGTGCGGCAGGCGCGTCAGCACCTGCCGCAGCGCGATGGCGCCGGGTTCGTGCAGGTGCGAGGCCCGCGCGCCGAAGTCCATGCGCACGACGAAGCGCTGCAGCAGCTCGTGACCGACCAGGCCGTCCAGCCGGGCAAAGCCGATGGCCTGCCGGATCGCGGCCAGCGCAGACAGCATGGCCCGCCAGCGCCTGCGGGTGCACGCGCTCACGCGCTGCCCGGCTCGGTGAACAAGGCGGGCGGCCACGCGGGGTTGAGCTCCAGCCGCTGCAACCAGGCGCGCCAGCTGCCGTCGCGCTGCGCCACCCACACCGGGTGGCGGATGCCCTGCACTTCAAAGGCCCAGGGCCCGCACACCGCGCCCTGGGCATCGTCGTGGGCGCCAAACGCAAAGGGCTCGCCGCGCGCATCGAGGTCGAACCAGGCCAGGCGCCGCCCGGCCCCGAACACTTCGAGCCGGCGCGCGGCCGCGCCGCCGCTGCCCGCGTGCGCGCTGCCCACCGTCAACGCCGGGTCGCGCGCGGCCAGCCGGTGCAGGGTGCGATACACATGCCCGTCGTACCAGCGCCGGTCTTGCTGCAGCGTGGCGTCGGGGATGGGCCCGAGCGTGCCGTCGCGCGCCAGCCGCCAGTGGCGCTCGCCGTCGATGGCGCGGGCCAGCCGCAGGCCCGGCGCGCGCGTGTCGATGCGCACGCGCGGCTGCGTGAAGTCGATGCTGACGACCGCGTGCACCACGGTGGGTTTGTCGATGCGGTTCTGCTGCGAGTCGTTGCGCGTGCCGGTGAGCGCGGCCCAGGCGGCGCGGCCGCCCACCGCGGCGAGCAGCGACTCGAGCCGTTCTTCGGCCGCGGCCGCGGGCCAAGAGAGGCTGGCCGGCAGGCTGGCCAGGAGCAGGCGGCGGCGCAGGTTCATCGCGGCATTCTCGCGAGAGCGGTACTGCCGCGCACCGCCGTCCGCACCGTGAAAACCGTCGCTCGTCGCAGGCCGGGGCCATCGGCCTGGTCGGCACGCCGGGCCTGTGGCGCGCCGATCAGCGAGGCACGACGTTGACCTCGTTGTCCAGGCTCACGAACTGCCCCCGTACCACGGGGCTGCCCATGTTCGAGGTGATGGTGGTCGAGATGCTCTGGGGGCCGAGTGTCGAGAACGTGACGGAGAAGGCACCGCTTCCGGCAACGCGGCCGAAATTGACGAGGAGGGTCTTGGGCGAAAACGTCGCGCCGGGATCCGTGGAGTTCAAGGTCACCGTATAGGACCCCTGGTCGAACCCACAGCTGACGGTGATGCGCCCAGGCACAGGAACACCGCGCGACACCGGCTTCGGTGCGGAAGCGGCAGCGCCCGGCGCAGGAGCCGCCGGACACGAGGCGACACCGGGTTCGACGTAGTGGAAGCTCTGGCCATGGCCCGGCCCCGTGGCCACGGCAAGGGCCATCGCCAGCAGCGTGCTGCCCACGGCCTTCATCGCCGTCCCGAACGTCTCACGAGGCCCATCGCGCGCGTGGCGGACAACGGCCGCCGGTTCCGTGAGCTATGAAAAGCTCACTTCAAGGACAGCACGTAGGTCGCCAACGTGCGCGCCTCGGCAGCCGACACCTGGGGCTGCGGAGGCATCACGTCCGCCCCCCAGACGCCTGTTCCGCCCTGCCGGATCTTCTTGGCCAGCACATCGACGGCGTTCTTCTTGTCGGCGTACTTGGCCGCGATCTCCTTGAAATTGGGACCGTACTTTCTCTTGTCGATCTGATGGCAGGCCAGGCAGTTCTTCTTGACGACGAGGTCCTGGTCGGCGCGCACCGGCCCGGCCGCGCAGACCAGCAAGCCGACGACGGCCATCCATGGAAGAGCGTTTCGCAACAGGGTCTCCTTGTTCCCGCAGAAAAAAGGACAAACGCGCTGCCGCGAGGCAGCGCGTTTGCGCCATGCAGTTACTGCGGCTTCACGCGGATGATCTTGCCCTGGTCCTCGAGCGCGACATACAGGTTGCCGTCCGCACCCAGCTCACAGGCACGGAAGCGACCGGCCACCGTCGGCCAGGGGAAGTCGGTCTTCGTGGCAGACAGCCCATCGGCGCTGACCTTCAGCAGATCGAGGCGGTTGCCCACGCCCGTGCCGTGGATGCCGATGCCCGCATACCCGACCACCATCTGGCCGTTCCAGTCCTTCCACTGCGGGCCCGACAGGAACGTGTTGCAGAACATGCCCTGCGACAGCCCCTTGTTGTTCCACGCCGGCTTCATCGCCTTCGGGTAGGTCTTGAGGTCGGTCATGGGCATGAAGGCGGCGCGCTTCGCGGGCTCCATGGCGCCCATCTGGTTGGGCGAGTAGCCGCAGTAGTCGTCGGGGCAGTCTTTCCGGCCGCCGACGTTGGGGCGCGGGTCCCAGCCTGCGTTGCCGCCGTTGACCAGGGCCGTCACCTCATCGCTGTGCCACGGGCCGTTTTCCGCCGTGAACGGGCGGTTGTCGCTGGGGCGGAACGCGATGCCCTGGGGATTGCGGTGCCCGTAGGTGAACACGCGCGGGTCGAAGCCGGCCGGCGGCTTGTTGTCCGGGGCGGCCTTGCCGTCCCGGTCGATGCGCAGCACCTTGCCGCCGATGTACTTCGGGTCCTGCGGCCCGGTGCCCAGGTGGTTGTCGCCCGTCGTCACGTAGAGAAAGCCATCGGCGGGGCTGAAGCGGATGCGCCCGCCGTTGTGCGCCCCGGGCCCGCCGAACGGGTGCTTGCTCGCCTTGGGCTTGTAGCCGATGTCGCCGACGATGTCGTTGCGGTCGGAAACGGCGGTCATCCCATCGTTCAGCTTGAAGCGCATCACCTTGTTGGAGAGCTTGCCGCCGAGGTTGGAACTCGAGTACACGTAGATGAAGCGGTTGCTCGCGAACTGCGGGTCGATCGCCACGCCCATCATGCCGGCCTGCCCGTCGCAGAACAGGTCGGCGCTCGCCGACGAATAGCCGGCGGTGGTGCCCACGCCGTGCAGCTTGTTGATGGTGCCGTTGGGCATGCGAACCGAGAGGCCCTTGCACTTCTCGGTGAAGAACATGGTGCCGTCCTTCATGAACGCCATGTCCCAGGGCGAATCGATCTTGTCGACGACGTCTTCCGTCGTCACGGTCGGCGCTGCCGCAGACACGCTGCCCGATACCACCAAGCCAAGGGCGGCTGTCAACGCCACTCTGGTCACTTGCTTCATGTCCAGTTGCTCCTAGATGTATTTATGGATTCGGCCGTAGACCTACCGGCCGACACGTTCTTCCATCCGGCCGAACGCAGGTTTTCCTGCGTCCGAGCCGGACCCTCAATGGCACTGGAAACGAGACGGCTCATCCACTCGTGCAAACCCCCGAGCTGGGCGACACTTTGTCGCGCCGCCAGCGCAGGCAGACCGGTCTGCGCGGTAACGATCCGCCTCCGCTTCAGCCGCACTCGAGCCGCAGCAGGTCGGCCAGCGTGCGGCCCGCTTCGTCGCGAAACGGCTCATCGAGCGTCTCGAGCGACACGATGCGATCGACGCGGAAGTTGCGGAAGTCCTGGCGCACCTCGCACCAGGCCGCGAGCGTCCACACCGCGTCCCAGAAGAAGCAGCCGAGCGGGCGCACGGTGCGCTCGCTCGCGGCGCCTTGTTGGTCCTGGTAGCGCAGCCGCACCTTGCGGTGGGACTCGGTGGCCTGGCGCAGCACCCCCAGCCGCTCGCGCGTGCCCGCATCGACCGCGCTGGCCGGCGCATGCAGCACCAGGCTCTCGGCGGCGGCGCGCGCGGCAGCCGGCAGCGCGCCCATGATCTTGTGCAGCGCGTGCTCGGCGCTGGCCGCCAGTTCGGGGTCGAGCCGGGCCTGCGCCAGGCGCACGCAGGCCACCAGCGCCTTGGCTTCCGATTGACTGAACATCAATGGCGGCAGCTCAAAGCCCGCACCCATGCGGTAGCCGACGCCGGCCTCGCCCTCGATCGGCACGCCCTGCGCCTGCAGGTCGGCGATGTCGCGGTACACCGTGCGCAGCGACACCTCCAGGCGCGCGGCGAGCCACTCGCCGGTGGACAGGCGCCGGCCGCGCACCAGCTGCACGAGCTGGAACAGGCGGTCGGCGCGGCGCATGCGCGCGAGCTTACGCGAGCGCGTGCAGCCCGACGACGTTGCCCTCGGTGTCGGCAATGTGCGCGAAGAAGCCCATGCCCTCGGGCAACGCGACCTTGGGCGTGACCACGCGGCCGCCGGCGCGCGCGACCCGCGCCAGCGCGGCATCGATCGACGGCGAGGCATCGAGGTACACGCGCGTGCCGGCCGCCGAGGGCGCGATGGCCTCGGCACCGAGGTTCAGGCAGCCCTGGACGCCCTCGGCATCGGC
>JALHOU010000081.1 GCA_022842825.1 Rubrivivax sp. | reverse complement strand
TTTCCGCAATGACGCACATGCAACTCGATGCGCGCATCTACGTCGCGGGGCATCGCGGCCTCGTCGGCTCGGCCATCGTGCGCCGGCTGCGGGCGCTGGGGTTTCGGCACATCCTGCATCGCACGCATGCGGAGCTCGATCTCGCCGACGCGACCGCCGTGAACGCCTTCTTCGCGAGTGAGAGGCCCGAATACGTCTTCCTGGCCGCAGCCAAGGTGGGTGGCATCGTTGCCAACAACACCTATCCGGCCGAGTTCATTCGCGACAACCTCGCCATCCAGACCAACGTCATTCACGCCTGCTGGCAGGCGGGGGTGAAGCGGCTGCTCTTCCTCGGCTCGAGCTGCATCTACCCACGCCTGGCGCCGCAGCCCATGCCCGAGAGTTGCCTGCTGACCGGGCCGCTGGAAGCCACGAACCGGCCCTATGCGCTGGCCAAGATCGCCGGCATCGAGATGTGCTGGAGCTACAACCGCCAGTACGGCACGCGCTACCTCGCGGCCATGCCCACCAACCTGTACGGGCCCGGCGACAACTACCACCTGCAGAACAGCCACGTCATCCCGGCGCTGCTGCGCAAGTTCCACGAGGCGCGCCAACGCGGCGAGCCGAGCGTCACCGTCTGGGGCAGCGGCACGCCCCGGCGCGAGTTCCTGTACAGCGACGACATGGCCGACGCCTGCCTGCACCTCATGAACCTGAGCGACGAGCGCTTCGCACCGCTGCTCGGTTCGGACGAATCGGTGAGCGGACGCTTCGAGCCGCCACTCGTCAACATCGGTGTCGGCGATGACGTGACCATTGCCGAACTGGCCGAACTCGTGCGCGAAGTCACCGGGTTCTCGGGCGAGATTGTGTTCGACCGCAGCAAGCCCGACGGCACGCCCAGAAAATTGATGGATGTGCGGTTGATCGCCAGCACGGGCTGGAAGGCCGGCACGCCGCTGCACCGCGGCCTGCAGCAGGCCTACGCCGAGTTCGTCGCGTCGTTGTCCTGACGGGGGTCGGGGCACACGCCGGCGGCCGGCGCGGCCCCGGGCTGGCGTAGGCGCTGCGGATTCGTTTCCTGGGAGTTGACGTCCATGTTCTGCGATGCGCGTCGCGTCGACGACGCGATGGTGGCCCGTTCGACCGTTTGCATCATCGGCGGCGGCGCGGCCGGCCTGACGATGGCGCTGGAGTTCGAGCGTCAGGGTATCGACACCATCGTGCTGGAGAGCGGGGGCTTCTCGCCCGATCCGCACACGATGGATCTCTACCGTGGCGAGAACGTCGGCATCCCTTACCACTTCGGCGACAACTACCGCAGCCGCTTCCTGGGCGGTTGCAGCAACTGCTGGGGTGGCTGGTGTCGGCCGCTGGACGCGCAAGACTTCGAGCGGCGCGACTGGGTGCCACACAGCGGCTGGCCGTTCGGCGTCGACGAGCTGAAGCCGTACTACGACCGCACGCACCAGGTCCTGAAGCTCGGCCCCCTGAACTACGACCTCGCGGATTGGGTGAAGGCGATCGGCCGCCAGGACGTCCGCCTCATGCCCCTGCCCGGCGGCGAGGTGCGGGACAGCATGTCGCAGTTCAGCCTGCCGATGCGCTTCGGCAAGTACTACCGCCGCCAGTTGAAGGCGGCCCGGCACGTGCGCGTGTTCCTGCACGCCAACGTGGTCGATATCGAGTGCGAGCCAGGTGGCCAGGTGGTCAAGCGCGTGCAAGTGCGGGCCCTCACGGGCAAGCGCATGGTGGTCGAGGCGCGCCAGTTCGTGCTCGCCTGCGGGGGCATCGAGAACGCGCGCTTGCTGCTCGCGTGCAACAAGCAGCATGCCAACGGGCTGGGCAACGCGAACGACCTCGTCGGCCGCTACTTCATGGACCATCCGAGGCTGCTGTCGGGCAAGCTGACACTGAAGGAGGCCTGGCGGCGCAACAAGCTCTACGACACCATGTACCACTACCTCAACCGCGACGTGAGGGCCTTCGGCACCCACATGGCCGCGCAGTTGACGGTGTCGCACGAGGCACAGCGGCGCGAGCAGATGCTGAATGCGCGCGTCTGGTTCGCGTCCATTTTCCCCGGCGAGGGCACGGCGGCCGCCGAGGCGCTGGTGCGCATGAAATTCCGTCTGCACGGCAAGGTCGACCCGGTGCACAGCTTCCTGGGCGACCTCGCCACCATCTCGCGCGAGCCGTTGAACGCGATGAACTTCATCGCCGCCCGTCAGCTGCGCCCGGTCGGGTTTCTCAAGGAGATGCACTTCCAGATGATCACGCAGGCACGCCTGCAGATGATCTGCGAACCCGTGCCCAACCCCGACAGCCGGGTCATGCTTGCCGACACACGCGACGCGCTGGGCATGCCGCGCGTGCGTGTCGACTGGCGCCTTGGCGACCAGGTGAAGCACACGTTCGACCGTACGCTGGCCATCGTCGCCAAGGAGATTGGCAAGGCTGGCATCGCCGATGTCGAACTCGATGCGCCGCTTCTCGGGCGCGAGTGGCCGCAGGACCTCGAAGGGACCTGGCACCACATGGGCACGACGCGCATGCACGACTCGCCGACGCAGGGGGTGGTGGACCGCGACTGCCGCATTCACGGCATGGCCAACATGTACGTGGCAGGCAGCTCCGTATTCCCGACGGCCGGTGCCAACTTCCCGACCATCACGCTCGTTGCACTGGCGCTGCGCCTGGCCGACCGTCTCGGTGGACAACTCGCCAAGCCCGACGCACGCCTGAACACCGCCACCGGCGACAAGGTGGTCCGATCGGCCGAGGTGGCGGGGGCTTGAGACCGATGTCCTGCACGCGTTGCCTGCTTCGGCACGCGCACGGCGCCATCGCCCATTGACCGAGGCGAGACAACGCATGCGCATTGCCCTGGTGGGCCCATTCAGCGGCGCGACGCTGGCTTCGGCATTCACGTTTGCCGACGGCAGCACGCCGCTGCCGCCGGGCTACCCCGGCGCTCCGCTGATGAGCACGCTGGCCAAGGCGCTGGTCGAGCGCGGGCACGAGGTGGCGGCCATCTCCACCTGCTACTCCTCACCGGTTGCCGACCTCGAGCCATTCCGTCATTGGGCCGGCCGGGGTATCGACGTCTACTTCTGCCCTCAGCGCCCGCGGTCATTTCGCAGCGCGGATGGACGGCGCGGGCGCGCGCTGGACTTCTTCCAGTTCGAGCGCGACTGCCTGCGCGCCGCCATCGACCACTTCGCGCCGGACTTCATCCACGCCCACTGGACCTACGAGTTCGTCTGGGCGGCTCTGGACAGCGGCGTGCCCATGTTGGCGACGGCGCACGATTCGCCGGGCAAGGTGCTGCGCTACATGCCCAACCTGTACCGCCTGGTCCGCTACCTCATGGCCCGGCGCGTCATCCGGCGTTGCACCAATCTCACGGCCGTGTCGCCTGACCTGGAGCGTGACATCCGCGCCTGGGCACCGGCGCCCATTACGGTCGTGGCCAACCCGATTTCGAGGCAGATCCTCGACGCCCCGGGGTGCGTGCCGCAGGCCTTCCAGAGCCGCACGCTGGTGATGGTGCTCAACGGCTGGGTCGACCTGAAGAACGGCGCCACGGCGCTGCAGGCGTTCCAGCTCGCCAGGCGTCTCGACCCGAGCCTGAAGCTCGTGTGCTTCGGCGCCGACTTCCAGCAAGGCGGGCCGGCGCAGCAATGGGCGGCGTCGAAGGGGCTCACCGCAGGCGTCGAGTTCCGCGGCCCGACGCCGCACCCTTCAATTCTCGAACAACTGCGCGCCAGCATGGCGTTGCTGCACCCCTCGCGCCTGGAGGCCTGCAGCATGTCCATTGGCGAGGCCATGAGCGTGGGCCTGCCCGCCATTGCCGGGCGGCGCACGGGTGGCGTGGCCTGGCAACTCGACGAAGGACGCGCGGGCGTGCTCGTCGAGATCGACGACGCCAAGGCCATGGCCGACGCCGTGGTCGCGCTCGGCCGAGACCGCGAGCGGTGGCAGGCCCTGTCGACCGCGGCCCGCGCACGTGCGCGGCAGCTCTTCAGCCTCGATGCGCTCGTCGATCGCTATTGCGCGCTCTATCGCCAGGTGACACAGCAGGCGCAGGTGGCACGCGCGCCTGCGCTCGCCTCCTGAGTCGGGTCGCGCAGGCACCGCATCCCCCGGAGTCCATGGCCGTGAGTTCATCCGAAGCCGATTTCATTCTGGGCCTGCCCATCAGCCGGCAGCGCCCCGCCGAGGTGCTCAAGGCGATGGAGCAGGCGATCGCGCGGCGCGACGTCGGCCGCTACATCTCGATCACCAACACCGAGTCGATGTACCACGGCCTGCGTGACGACAAGCACGGTGCGCACATCCGCAACGCCGACTTCTCGCTGTGCGACGGCGTCGGCGTCATCGCCGCCGGCTACGCCTGGGGCCACCGCATCGAACGCTACAACGGCCCGGTGCTGCAGCTCGACGCGTCCGACTACGGGCAGAGCCGCCAATGGCGCCACTTCTTCTACGGCGGCAAGGAAGGCGTGGCCGACGAGATGGCGCGGCGCCTGAAGGAGCGCTACCCGCAGCTCAACGTGTGCGGCACCTATTGCCCGCCGTTCCGCGAACTGTCGGCCGAAGAGGACCAGCAGGTCGTCGACATGATCAACGGGACGTTGCCCGACATCGTCTGGGTCGGCCTCGGGCTCGTGAAGCAGGAGCGCTGGATCCAGCAGCACCTGCACCGCGTGAAGGCGCCTTGGATGGTGGGCGTGGGCGCGGCCTTCGACTACCACGCAGGCACCGTGCCCTGGGCGCCGCCGCTCTTGCGCGCCCTCGGGCTCGAGTGGGTGTTCCGCCTGATCATCCAGCCCAAGCTGCGCGCCAAGCGCTACTGGTGGTCGCTGGTGTTCGTGCTCGAGTCCGCGTGGCACGGGCTGACCCGGCTGCAGTTCCTGCGCAAGCGCCCGGCATGAGTGGCAAGAGTGGCGTGAACGGCGAGCCGCCCGGCAAAGAGATTCCTGGAACCCTTGGAGATCGCGTGATCCGCATTGGCATGATCGGTCTGGGCAAGATGGGGCTGTCCCATCTGGCCATCGTCAGATCGCACCCGCAGGTGAACCTCGTCGCCGCGTGCGACAGCAACGCCTACCTCACCGACGTGCTGGGCAAGCACACGGGCCTCAAGTGCTACGCCGACCTCGACAAGATGCTCGAGAGCGAGCAGCTCGACGCGGTGGTCGTGTCCACGCCATCCAAGCTGCACGCCGGCATGGTGCAGAAGGCGCTGGATCGCGGCCTGCACGTCTTCTGCGAGAAGCCCTTCGTGCTCGACGTGCGCGACGGCGAGCGCCTCATCGCCATGGCCGACGAGCGCAAGCTCGTCACGCAGGTGGGCTACCACTACCGCTTCGTCGGTGCCTTCCAGGAAGCAGCCAAGGTCGTGGCGAGCGGTGCGCTCGGCGAGATCCACCACGTGCGCGCGGAGGCCTATGGCCCCGTGGTGCTGCGGCCCAAGGGCGGCACCTGGCGCACGGCCAAGAACGAAGGCGGCGGCGCGCTCTACGACTACGCCTGCCACGCCATCGACACGGTGGGCATGGTGTTCGGCGTGCCCAAGTCGGTGGGCGGCGTGGTCGTGAACCGGCTCTTCTCGCGCGATGTCGAGGACGAGATCTACTGCACCATGCACTTCGGCAACGGCGCCAGTGGTCAGCTCGCGGTGAACTGGAGCGACGAGAGCTATCGCAAGATGTCCACCCGCCTCACGGTGTGGGGCAAGAACGGCCGCCTCAACGCCGATCGCCAGGAGTGCCAGGTCTTCCTGCGCGAGCCGCACCCGGGGCGGCCCGACCTGACGAAGGGCTGGTCGGTTCGCTACACGACCGACCTCACCGAGGAGGTCTGGTTCTACCTGCGCGGCGAGGAGTACTCGGCGCAGATCGACCACTTCGTCAAGTGCGTCGCCGAGCGGCGCGTCGACGGCATCAACAGCTTCCGCACCGCACTCGACACCGACCGTGTCGTGGCGATGATCCGCGCCGCGGAGCGCGGCGAGACCAACGGGCACGGCCCGGGCAACGGCCTGCCAGCCGGCCCCGTGCGCGTGCCGACGCGGCCGGGCCTGTGGGACCGCCTGTTCGGCCGCGAGACCGTGGCCCGAGTGGCCCGCACCGGAGCGTGATGATGGACACTCGCAACCACACCGCCATGGACCGCGTGCTTTTCGGCGACAACCAGTTCTTCGGCGTGAACCACATGTCGGAGGAGAAGGCGCGCGCGCAGTCGATGCGCTTCCAGGACCTGCAGGCCGTGCTCGACACGCTCGACGCGGCCTACCAGGAGGGCATCCGCACCTTCATGTGCACCACGCACGACCGCGTGGCCGAGGTCTGCGACCACTTCCGCGCGAACAAGGAGCGGTACCCCGACTACCGCTTCTATCCGTGCATGCCTTATGCGCACAAGTACGCCAATGCCGTGACCGAGCACGGCATGATCGATGCGCTGCGCATGTTCCTGCCCGACGACGGCGCGCTCGGCGCGATGGTCAAGGGTGGCGTGGCGCTGGCGAACAAGGACATCCGCACGATCATGCAGCTGCTGATCGACGCCGAGATGAAGATGTTCCACGGGCTCTCGACGCCGGTCATCTTCATCCAGAACGTCATCACCGACCTGCTGCTGGGCGTGGGCATGAACGACGCCCTCAAGTACTTCGCCGATCACGTGCGCGACAAGTACGGCGCCGAGCCGGGCTTCATCACGATGAACATGCCCAGGCTGCTGGACGTGCTCGAGGAGTTGAAGATCGACAACCCGATCGTCTGCGCCAACATCAACAAGATCGGCTTCCGCATGTGCGGCGGCATCGAGCTGTACGAGCAGACGATCGCCACGCGCCGCTTCCGGCCGGTCGCGATGTCGGTGCTGGCCTCCGGCGCGCTGTCGCCCAAGGATGCAATCGACTACGTGTGCAAGCAGCCGAAGATCGAGGCCATCGTCTTCGGGGCTTCGAGCCGGGGCAACATCCGGCAGACGAAGACGCTGATCGACCAGCTCACCGTGCCGGCCTGAGCGGGGTGCGGGCTCGAGCGCCCGCGCCGCGCGCCGGCGCGGAGCATCAAGGGCGCAGGGTCACTTCCCAGCGCCCTTTCTCCGTGGTGACCACTTTCACGATGGTCTTGCCCGCGAGATCGGCAACCGCCTCGAGGTCGGCCTTGGCCCAGGCGTTCTTGAAAGGCTGGCCGAGGTTGGTCTCGTCGCGGCCGTAGCTGCCGAGCATGAAGAAGCAGGTCAGCTGCACGCCCTGCACGAGCGAGGCGACAGCGTAGTTGTAGATCGTCCCCTCGCGCACGGTGCCGGGCTTGAAGCCCTTCTCCGAGTCGATCATCGGGCCCAGCCCGAGTTCGGCCAGCCCCTCCCGGAACTCGACCAGGCCCGACCACACCGTGTCCCGGCCCATGCGCTTGCCCACGTGCTCGGGCATGAGGTGGTACAGGTGCAGCGGGAAGGCGTCGAATTCCTTGGCGCGCGGGTAGCGGCGCAGCCAGTCCAGCATGGTCGGGATGTTCTCGCCGAAGCCGGGGATGGAGGGCGCCCAGATCTTGCCTCTCCACCCGCTCTTGCGGCGCCAGTCGAGGGTCCAGTCCGCAAGCGTGGCCAGTTCTTCTGCCGTGCCGATGAAGAAGCTGTGTTCGCGGCCGATCTTGGGCGTGAAGACCTCGTTGGCCACCTCGATGGCATCGATCTCGGGATAACGCTTGGTGACTGTGTCGAGCCAGCGTTCAAGCATCGCGCGCTCGCGCGGCAGCTGCATGCGCCAGCCGGCGTAGTCATGCGGCGCACGGATCGCGAATTCGGGCGGGTTGTACAGGTTGAGCGTGAGGTGGCGCACGCCGGTGCGACGCAGCTTGGCCAGCGCCGTGTCCCAGTGCTTCCAGTCGAAGACGCCTGGTGCGGTCTCGGTCACCTTCCACTCCAGGCCGTTCATTCCGTACAGGCGCACGCGGTTGGCGCGTACCGTGAAGGCCGGATCGGGCCCGTGGTAGAGGTCCTGCCCACCCAGGCGAGGCCAGTTGACCACGTAGCCCACGTCGTGCCAGCAGCCGAAGTCCGGCGGCACGGCGATGCCGGGGCCCTCGTAGACCACACGCTGGCCACAGGCCGTGAACGCGCCGAGGGCGAGCGCAGCGCTCAGCGCGGCGCGGGCAAGCGAGGAGAGAGGCATGGGCCGGTGCAGCGCGTGTCGGGGATGCGGGACATTTTGGCTCCGCCTGCCCGACACGGGCGCACCGGCCCGGGATGTCGACGCGCCGCCGTGTGCATTGAAGCACTGCGGCGGCCAGGCACGCCGGCTCAGCGCTGCAGCAGGGAGCAGTCGGTGGAGTTGATGTTGGTGCCCCAGCCGTTGATCACAGAGCTGTCGGGTACGTACGAGTTGCCGATGTTGATCACGTTGTTGCGCACGGTCACGCCGACGAAGACGCCGGAGTAGTTGTACGCCTGGATGCCCGCCGTGAGGCAGTTCTTCTCCAGGACCGTGTTGCCGGACGACCCGAACACGCCCGCTGGCACTCCACCCTTCTGGCGCACGATGTTGCCCGCCACGTAGTTGTTGGAGCCCGGCTTGCCCGAGGTCGAGTCGCCCATCGTGAAGGCCGCACCCGTCGGCTCCATGACCGTCACGTCGAACTGGTTGTCGAGAAACCGCAGGTTGTTCGACTCATAGCCGCTCATCACGTCGTTCGGGAACGTGCCGCTCATCATGTTGCCCTGCACCGTGCCGCCGTTCATCCACGAGTACTCGATGGCGTGGCGGTACTCGCCCGCCGCTGCCGGTATGTCCCGGATGGTGTTGCGCAGCGTGTCCACGGCGGAGGAATGGGTGACCCGCACGCCGTGCTGCGAATTTCGGATGGCGTTGTGCTCGACCTTGACGCCGTTCGACCCGCCGGTGACGAGGATCGCTTCGCCGCCGCAGGGCCCGATGTCGGAGTCGCGGATGACCACGTTGGAGACGCCGACGACGCGGATGCATGGCCCGTTCGGGTTCTGGATGCGCATGCCGGCGATGACCTGCCCCGAGGTCGCCGTGATGAGACCGGAGGCGGTGAACGTGGACACCCGGGGGCCGGCGGTTGTGGAGGACGGCGCGGGCACGGGTGACGGTGCCGGCACTGGCGTTGGCGCTGGAACGGGCGCTGGCGCTGGCACCGGGGTGGGCGCGGGCGCAGGAGCAGGAGCGGGTGCCGGCACCGGTGTGGGCGCTGGCGTGGGCGAGGGAGCCGGCGTCGGCGCTGGCGCGGGGGTGGGTGTGGGTGCCGGTGTTGGTTCTGGTGCGGCTGCCGTGCCTGTGCTTGCCACCCAGCAGGTCTTGTCGGCCCCCACGACCGGGTCGCCGAAGACTGTGTTGTTGCAGGCGACCGAGGACGTGTGCCTCTGCGTCACATACTTGCTGGCCAGCCCGTAGCGCACCCTGCGCGTACCCGTGAACTTGCAGGTCTGCCCTTCCTGGGCGCAGACCTGCCAGCTGACGGCCCGGCCGCCGGCGGCTTCCTGCTCCTCGGTGTCGTCGATGGACATCACATAGTCCTCGCCGCCACCGTTGCCGCACGCCGCGAGCGCCACCACGATGGCCGCGCAGACACCTAACTTGAACTTGACATCACGATGCATCTATGTGCTCCCACAACGTCCTGCGGTTGTCATCCCCCGGATGCGGGGGTTGGGAGGCGATGCTCTCCGCGCAACGAGGGCTGCGGGGTGGCCGAGTTGTTAACCACGATCCCGCGTTCGTAACGCCCGGGGCATGTCCAGCACTGGATCGTTCGCTGGTGTTGCAAGTTGTCCGTTCGACGAAGAATTTGTTGGCGCGGCTGGCAGGCCGGTCCGGGCATTGCGCCAGCCGTCACGCCGCCCCAGCGTGCGCGTTCGGGGCCACCAGCGTCAGCGGATACGATTGATCGAGGAAGGGACCGGGCATGAAGGACGAACCTTGCCGGCGCGGCAGTCGCCCCGGCGCAATGGGCAGCCACCAGGGCAGCGAAGGCCGATGCTCGGTGCGCTGAAGTCGCGACTGGCCGCGCTGGTGCGGCGCTTGGCGACGCGCATGCGGCTGGCACGCTGCAAGGCGCCGCAGAGGGTTTTTGGCATCGACCTGCACGTTGGCTCCCGCCCGCGCCTGTGGGCGCCGCAGCGCATCGAGATCGGCGATCACAGCTACCTCGGGCACGAGGTCTGCATCGAGACGAACTGCCGCATCGGGCGGCACGTGCTTGTGGCCAACCGCGTGGCCCTGGTGGGGCGGCGCGACCATGACTTCCGAACGCCGGGCGTGCCCGTGCGCTTTGGCCATTGGGTGGGCAGCGCGAAGTCGCTTTCGCCGCACCGCGGCGAGGGTGTGGACATCGAAGACGATGTCTGGGTCGGCTACGGAGCCATCGTGCTCAGCGGCGTGCGCATCGGTCGCGGCGCCATCGTGGCCGCCGGATCGGTCGTGAAGTCGGACGTGGCGCCGTACGCCGTGGTGGCTGGCAATCCGGCCGTTCCCGTCGCTGTCCGCTTCAGGAGTGCCGAGGAGATCGCGCGGCACGAGGCCATGGTGCAGCATGGCACCTTCATGTCGTCGGAGCGGGGCTTCGACCACTTCATCGTTCAGCCGGGTTCGAGATGAGCACGTCCGTGCCAACCGGGCGCGCGCGGGCGCGCGTGGTCATCACGCAGCATCGGCTGCTGCACTATCGACAGGCGTTCTTCGATCGCCTGCGCACGGCCTGCGCGGGCCGGGGTATCGAGCTGCGCCTCGTGCACGGGCAGCCCTCGGCGGCCGAGGCGCTGAAGAAGGACGTCGGCAGCCTGCCGTGGGCGGATGTCATGCACAACCGCTTCCTGAGGGTGCGTGGTGTCGACCTCATCTGGCAACCCTATCCGGCCGCCCTGCGCGATGCCGATCTGGTCGTGCTGATCCAGGAGAACCGCGTCCTCTCCAACTACCCCTGGCTGCTGCGGTGGGGCGTGAGGGCAGGCCAGCGCGTGGCCTATTGGGGACACGGGCGCAACCTGCAGAGCGCCGCCCCCGACGGGCTGCGCGAGCGCTGGAAGCGCTGGTTCGTGAACCGGGTCGACTGGTGGTTTGCATACACCGAGTCCACTCGGTCGATCCTCCAGAGCGACGGCTTTCCCGCCGACCGCATCTCCGTTCTCGACAACGCCATCGACAACGATCAGTTCCTCGCTGATCTCGCCGCCGTGACGCCGACCCAGCGCGCCGCCTGCCGCAAAGGCCTTGGCGCGGACGAAAGCGCACCAGTGGGCCTGTACTGCGGCTCGCTCTATCCCGACAAGCGGCTGGACCTGCTTCTCGCCAGCGCCGAACGGGTGCATGCGGTCCACCCCGGATTCAGGCTGGTCGTCATCGGCGACGGCCCCAGTCGCGCTGTCGTGACCGAAGCGGCCGCCACGCGGCCTTGGGTGCAATGGGTGGGCGTGCAGCGCGGGGCGGAGAAGGCGGCCTGGTTCCGCGCGGCCGACCTCTACCTGAGCCCCGGCGCGGTGGGGTTGCACGTGCTCGACGCCTTCTGCGCCGGCCTGCCGATGATCACCACCGAAGGCGCGCGCCACGGGCCCGAGGTCGCCTACCTGGAATCGGGGCGCAATGGCTTCATCGTGCAGGACGACGTGCAGGCCTACACGGGCGCCGTGCTGCAACTGCTCGGCGATCCCGCCCTGATGGCGCGCATCCGCGAGGCGGCCGACCAGGATGCCCGCCGCTACACGCTGGCCCACATGGTGGAGCACTTTGTCGATGGCATCGAGGGCTGCCTCGCCAAGGGCGCGCGCCCCAAGGCCTGAGCTTCGGGACCATGCGCGTGGCCCGCGCGGCGGCGGCCGGCTCCCGGTGGCGCCGCACCGAGGTGCCTCAGGCCGCCACGGGCTGCCGGATCCCGGTCGAGGGGCTGCTGGCGGTGCCGTCGGGCGTGCCACCGTGGCCGGCCCCCTCGATGAGCGCCTGCGACCAGAGATAGGGCAGCACGCTCCACCAAGCGCGCTCACCGGACTTGAAGGTGGCCTGCGGGTCGTGCATCACATGGTTGACGAGGCTGCGCGCGCGCGCCGCGTCGACCAGCGGGCATTCGTTGAAGGCCCGCGAACCGAGCGTGTCCATGAAGTACGGCTTCAGCGGGCCGCGCATCCAGTCGACGATGGGCGAGTTGAAGCCGATCTTCGTGCGACGGTAGGCGATGTCGTGCGGCATGAAGGGTGCCGCCGCATCGCGGATGATGGCCTTGGAGAAGCCGTTGCGGATCTTCGAGTGCCAGGGCAGCGCGAAGGCGAACGTGGCGATGCGCCAGTCGAGGAAGGGCATGCGGATCTCCACCGAGGCGGCCATGCCGTAGCGGTCGTAGCTGCGCAGGATGGTCGGCAGCACGAACGAGTGCGTCTGCCAGAAGAGCGCACGGCTGAGGTGGTCGAGCTCGCGCCAGCGCGGGTGCTGCGTGTACTCCGGCCCGAGGTTGCTGTGCATGCCGAAGGCGTGCTTGGCCAGCGTCGTGGCCATGCGGCGCCCGTACGACGTCAGGCGGCTGGCGGGGCGGCGGAACTGCGCCGTGCCTTCGGGCATGCCGCCCTCGTACACCTCCAGCACCTGGCGGATCTGGGCCAGGTTCATGCCGGCGTCGAGCAGGGCATAGGCCCAGTCAGTGCTGTAGCCGCCGAAGAGCTCGTCGGCGGCGTGGCCGTCGAGTGTCACCGTCACGCCCGCCTGCTTGATTCGCGAGTACAGGGCCATGAACGGCAGCGGGCTCGTGACCGTGAGGTCCTCGTACAGGTAGAGCATGCGCGGCAGCTCGCCCACGTAGCGCAGCGGGTCCACCTCCAGCACCTGCGCCTCGCCGCCGGCATGGCGCGCGACCCGTTGCGCGAAGGCCGCCTCGTCCAGCGGCGTGCCTGGAAACGAGGCGACGATGGCGTGCTGCCAGTCCCTGGACAGGCGCGCCTCGCCCCCATGCTCGCGGTTGATGTGCGCCAGCATCGAGAAGATCGTGCTCGAGTCGAGCCCGCCGGACAGCGCCGTGCCGATGGTGACGTCGCTGCGCATGCGGATGCGGCAGGCGTCCAGCAGCAGGCCGCGGAGCATCTCGACCTGTTCCTCGTAGCGTGTCGGCACGGTGGGCAGGTGGTCGAGCGTGTTCCACCAGCGTCGGCTGACGAGGCGGCCGTCCTTCACGACACCGTGATGCCCGGCCTGCAGGCGCTGGATGCCGCGCACGAGGCAACGCTCGGTGGCCTCGTAGGCGAAGCTCGAGCGCAGCGTCATGCCCTTGATCAGCTTGTCGTCGGGCACCACCGCGGGCAGCAGCGGCAGCAAGGCCTTCATCTCGGAGGCAAAGGCGAAGCGCCCTTGACCCAGCTCGGCGTAGAAGAGCGGCTTCTTGCCGAAGCGGTCGCGCGCCAGGAACAGCGTGCGTTCCTGGGTGTCCCAGATGGCGAAGGCCCACATGCCGTTGAACCGACCCAGGCATTCGGCGCCCCATTGCGCGTAGGCGGCGAGGATGACCTCGGTGTCCGACTCGCTGCGGAAGGTGTGGCCCTTGGCCTCGAGTTCGGCGCGCACCTCGAGGAAGTTGTAGATCTCGCCGTTGAACGTGATCCAGTAGCGGCCGCTGCCGTAGGCCATGGGCTGCCTGCCGTTTTCCGAGAGATCGAGGATGGACAGCCGCCGATGGCCCAGCGTGACGTGCTCGTCTTGCCAGAGGCCGGAGCCGTCAGGCCCGCGGTGCTGCAGCGTGTTGAGGCAGCGCTGCGCGAGATCGCGCTCGATCGTCCCGAGGTGGCCGAAAATGCCGCACATCGATGGTTCAGTCCTAGGTGAGCTTGGCGGAGGCGGCGCTCGAAGGCTGGCGCCGGAAGAGGCCACGCAGGCCGGTGAGAAGCACCTTCGTGTACGGCCAGGCGAAATGGACCGGCCACAGCGGCCCGCCATGGCGACGGCAGAAGTGGCGCCAGGAGCGCACCGGCAGCCCCTTGCGGCTGCGGATGAGCTTCCAGCGCCTGGCCAGTGGCAGCGAGGTGTCGAAGTACGTCCCGCCGAGCGGGTTGGGCGAGCAGTGCCCGACGATGCCGCGTGCGACGTAGGCGCGCAGGCCCAGGGCCTGTGCCCGCAGCCCGTAGTCGGTGTCGCCCATGGCGTGCTCGAAGACCGGATCGAGGTTGCCGACGCGCAGGGCCACTGCGCGTGGGATGAGCACGCAGTTGCCTTCGATGGCCTGGCAGGGCACGGCCTGGCTGTCGCTGTGCACGAGGTGGTAGTTGAAGGGGCGCAGGCGGCTGCGCGCGACACGACCGCCATAGGACACCCGGCCACTGTCGCGCTCGGCCGTTGCACCGACGAGGAGGGGCCCCGTGCCGTCGGCCCGCGTCAGTTCGGCCGACTGCGAAAGCAGGCTCGGCAGCGCGTCGGCGACCAGGTGCGTGTCGTCGTTCAGCCAGAGGTAGTGGTCGGCCTCTCGCTGGAGTGCAAGGCCGAACCCTTTGTGCATGCCGCCGTTCCAGAACAGCGACCCGTTGCCTTCGACCACCTCTGCCCAATCGAAGCGCTCGCGCACCGCCGCAGCGGTGCCGTCCGGGCTGGCGTCGTCGACGACGATGGCCTCGAGGTCGACCTGCGCCCGGCGGGCGGTGATGGCGAGCGCATCGAGGCAGGCCAGCGTGAGGGCTTTGCGGTTGAAGCAGGTGAGGATCGCCACGATCCGCGGGTGCGGTCGATCGGTGGGGAGGGCGTGGGAGGCGGCGTTCATCACCGGGCGGAGGCTCGCGTCCTTGCAGGCAGAGGGCAGGCGGTTCAGCGTTCGGTACGCCAACCGATGATCTGGCCCGTCAAGGGCGAGCGCACCGGATCCAGCGGGCGCAGCCGGTCCTGTCGAGTGCGGCGCTGGCGAATGAGGTGCGACAGCGACACGCCCGTGGCGGCGCCGATCAGGTAGTACGACGGGTAGGCGATGAAGTAGACGAAGGCCGCCAGCAGGCACACACCGAGGCCGCGCAGCATCAGGTACTCGAACTCCGAGTCGGCCTTGCCCCAAAGGCCATGCACCATGGCCATCGCCGTGGGCAGGATGAAGAGGACGGCGCCGACCAGCCCGACACGAAGCACCAGGTCGAGGAAGAAGTTGTGCGGCGCGAAGTCGATGACGACGCCGTTGTACATGCGCGTGTAGCCCTGGCCGAACGGGAACCCGAAGAGCAGCTCGAAGAACGTTCCCGAGGTCCAGTTGTCGAGCAGGCGGATCCAGCCGTCGACGCGCGCGGCGAAGGTGCCGCCGCTGTCGGTCATCGACAGCGTCGACTGCAGCAACCGTCGGGTCAACTCGTCGAGCAGCCCCATGGCGCCGGCGACCGAAATCGCGAGGGTGGCCATCAGGATGAAACCGAGCAACAGCGCAAACCGGCGCGGCAGGTGGCGCCGCTCCAGGATGAAGATGCACATCAGACCCACGGCCGCCGCGATCCAGACCGAGCGATGCTGCATCACGACGGTGAAGGCGAGGAAGACGGCAGCGTGCGTGCCGCTGAAGCGCGTGCCGGTGCCTCGCAGCCAGGCCATGGTCTGCACCAGCCCGACGATGGCGACAAGGAAGGCGCCCGCCGCGCCCACCGGGCGGAAGACCGCAGTGTCAGGCTCCTCGAAGAGAGCCTGGCGATTGACAAATCCGATCTCCACCGCGATGTAGTAGTAGATGGCGATGCCGATCATCGCGTAGCAGGACCAGACGCACCAGCGCGCCACGCGCCGCAGCTCCTCCTTGCTGAAGTCCGTGACGCAGCAGTACAGCCCCGCCACCCACATGTAGAAGAACGGGCGGACCTCGGTGCCGGCGTAGCGACCGTACTCGTTCAGGCCGACGACCAGCGAGGCCAGGATCGTCATGCCGAAGCCGAGCCACAGCAGGAACGGGCTGTCGTTCACGGGTAAGGGGCGGTAGGCGAAGCCCAGCACGGCGGACATCAGCACAAACAGCGAGATGAGATCGTTCGGATAAATCTGCAGCCCAAGCTGGATGTAGGGCTGCTTGAAGAAGTAGACCTCCAGGCAGAAGCCGAACAGCAGCAGCGCCAGCGGAGCGATCTTGTTGGCCGTGGAGCGCAGGAACATCCACACGAACACGGCGGTGGCCGCGACGACGACGCCGGCCCCGGCAACGAAGGTCAGGATGTCTTGGGTCTGGGCGTCCATGTCGGTATGGCTCCGAAGTGCTCGGTCACGACTTCCCGGGCGGCATGCGAGGCTTGGGCGGCCACGCGATTCAAGCCCGGGCGCGAGGCCAGGGCCGGGCGCTTCTCGAACAGGCGGTGCAGGAGCGCGAGCAACTGCGGGCCGAGCACGAAGCGCGGTGCGGCCAGCGTGAAGACGATGAGCACGAGGGCCGTGGCAGTGGCCATCATCGCCAGCGTCCAGCCCGCCGGCCAGGCGAGGCCCAGGGAGTGCAACGCAAAGCCGATGCCCGATGGCACGGCCGCGCTGATGATCCCGAGTGTCAACGGCCCGCCCATGGCGCGGCCGAAGTCGCCGGCGGTGATGTGCAGCCGCCGGGCCACGGCGCCGTTCATCAGGATCCAGCGCACCAGGAACACGACCGCCACGCCCCAGCCGACGGCGGCGAGCGACCAGTTCGCGGTGTAGGCCAGTATGGGCAGGCTGAGCACGAGGATGATCGCCTTCATGCGGAGCTCGGCACCCGGCTCGCCGCGTCCGTTGAGCACCGGGCCGGCCATCGCCTCCACCGCGTGCAGCACCATGGCCAGCGACAGCGGCACGAGCACCGTGGTGGCGGCCAGCCACTTGGCGCCCAGCAGCGCAGTGACGACGTGCTCGGAGGTCGTCGCGACGAAGACAAAGACCGGGAACGCCACGATGCCCACGCCGCCCATGGCGGTGAGGTAGGCGCGGCGGATCCCGGCGTCGTTGCCCTGCGCGCGCGCCGAAAGCGGCAGCAGCACCGACTGCAGATTGCGCACGAGGTGGTCGGCCGGGACCTTCACGAGGTTGGTCGACACCGTGTACAGGCCGAGCGCGCCCGGTCCGAGCCAGCGGCCGATGGCGGTGTGCGGGCCGTTGTCGATGACCCAGTTGACGACGTTCGTGACCATCACGACGCGACCGAAGGCGGCCACGCCGATACGGCGCAACGGGTTCGCCGGCCTCAGCGAGCGGGGTGATCGGCGGGCCATGATCACGCAAGCGAGCAGCGTCTGCACATGCCAGGCGAGCACGAGACTCCACACGCCCAGACCCATCAACGCGGCACCGATGCCGACCACGAGGTAGCCCACGACGTAGGAGCCGAGTGCTGCCAGCTGGATCACCTTGAACTCCAGGTCGCGGCTCAGCATGGCCGTCGCAGCCGAGGCCGCGGCGGCCACGACCAGCGTGGGCGACATCGCCCGCAGCACCGGCGCGGCCTGCGGATTGGAGAAGACATGCGCGGCGATCAGGTCGGCCGCCAGATAGACACCCAGCGCTGCGATGGTGCCCGCCAGCAGCAGGCGGCCCAAGGCCACGGCGACCGTCTTGTCATCGAGGTCGGGCGCCTGCACCAGGGCGTTGGGCAAGCCCATCTCGACGATCACCCCCAGCAGCATGACGGTGAGGAAGGCGTAGCCGAACAGACCGAACGGCTCCGGCCCGAGCAGGCGCGCGAGTGCAATCTGGCTGACGAAGGTCGCGGCGATGCGCCCGACCGCGCCCAGATAGTTCCAGCGCACGCCGCGCAGGGCACGCCCGGCCAGCCCGCCGGTGGATGCGTTCGTGGCGCTCATGCCATGGCCTTGGGCCGCCCGCACTCAGGCGGGCGCGCCGCTGGTGGTCGCCAGGGCGGGGCCGGCGGCGGGCCGGTGAGCCACGACGGTGCGGACGGTGATGCCACGTTGACGTGCATTCTTGATGAGCCGCTCGAGCATCGAGTTGTGGGCCTTGGTGTGGCCTTCGGCGGCGGGGTGCAGCATCAACGTGGGCCAGCACGCCCCGGCGGCGCAGCGGTCCAGCAGACCGAGGTACCAGGCCTCGGTCGCAGGCAGCTTGCCGGTGTAGGCGCCAAACGGGATGCGCCGGATGGCGAAGCGATTGGCGTGGACCTCGTTGAGCCCGTACCAGGTGGTGAAGGCGCAGTCGAAGCGCGCCGCCGCAGCCTGGCGAACCCAGCGGTTGTGGCGTCCGAAGGGGTAGATCAGGGTGGTCGGCGAGCCCAGCCCCTCGGCAGCCAGGCGGGCCAGTCCCTCGTCCATCGCCTTCTTCAGCGCTTCGGGGCCGGCGAAGCCCGTGAAGGGGTCGTGCGTCGTGCCGTGGAAGGCGATCTCGTGCCCCGCGGCCCGGATGCGGCGCAGCTCGTCGTAGCCGAGAAAGCCCGGTCGGCCGATGAGGGCGGGCGAGACCGCGAAGACGCCGGCGACGCCTTGCTTCTCGAGCACCTCGACGATCTCGAGATCCTTCGTCTCGCCGTCGTCGCAAACGATGGTCAGCGCAGATTCGCGGGACATCGTGAGCCGCTCGAAGTCGCGCAGCGGCAGCAGGAACTCCTCGGCTCGATCCTTGCCGTGCGCGGGCAGGCGCTTGACGATGGCGCCGGCGACCTTGCTGACGAGACCCATCGTGGCG
>JALHOU010000080.1 GCA_022842825.1 Rubrivivax sp. | reverse complement strand
CGATCGACTGGCAATTCAGTAGCAACCAAGGGTGGTGTAGCAACCGAGAGCGGCAACTACGTCTACCTGTCCGGCAGCGGAATGAACTCGTGCTCGCCGGGCACCGCGGCAAAGCGGCTCGAGCCGTCGGCCGGGTCGTAGCGACGCCAGTCGGCCTGCGCCGCGGCAATCTTGTCGCGCGACGTCGACACCAGATTCCACCAGAGCAAGCGCGGTCCGAGCGGCGCCCCGCCCAGCAGCATCAACTGCGCGGCGGTTTCAGACGCCAGCGCCACGTCGAGTCCGGGGGCCAGCACCGCCAGCTGGCCGCGCGTGGCGCGCTGGCCATCGATCATCACCTCGCCGCTGGCAACGTAGACCGCACGTTCGGCGTGTTCGGCGGTCACCACGAAGCGCGCGCCGGCGGCCAGCTCCAGCGCGCAGTACAGCGTGGGCGAGAACACGGCCACCGGCGAACGCGCGCCGAAGGCATGGCCGGCGATTACCCGCAGGCTCACGCCCTCACGCTCGATCAGCGGCAGCGTGGCGGCGGCGTGATGGGCGAAGGCCGGCGCGCAGTCTTCATGTTCGGCCGGCAGTGCGAGCCATGTCTGCATGCCGTGCAGCCGATGCGTCTGCGCGCGCCGTTCCTGCGCGGTGCGTTCGCTGTGGACGATGCCGCGGCCTGCCACCATCCAGTTGACGTCGCCGGGGGCGATCGACTGCACGGTACCGAGGGAGTCGCGATGCAGGATCTCGCCGTCGAACAGCCACGTCACCGTGGCCAGGCCGATGTGCGGATGTGGCCGCACGTCCAGGCCCGCACCGACCGGAAAGTCATGCGGCCCGAAGTGATCGACGAACACGAACGGGCCGACGTTGCGCACCGCCGCCTGCGGCACGGCGCGCAACACGGTGAAGCCGTCACCGAGATCGGCGACATGGCCATCGTGCAGGGTGGCGATCGGGTTCATGGCGGGCAGCGTAGTATTGCGCGCGATCCGCTTTGAGACACTTTTACAGCGGCTTTGAGACAGTCAATTTACAGCGGCTTTGAGACAAAACCGCCGATTTGACGGCGCCGAATCACGCGATGTCGACCCTTCGATTTAGGTCGCCGATCTGCTGCTCGATCTTGCTCAGGCGATCGTCCTGGAAACGATACGCCGCAACGATCAGCGGCAAGAATTGATCCGGCCGCAGCGATTGCTCGGCCTGATCGTCGCTCGGATCGTTGCTCAGCCAAAGGCCGAGCGCTTCACCAGCTCGATCTAGGCCCGCTTCAGTCAGCGCGCGCCGAACGTCCTGCGCGATGAATCCCGCGTGAAACCTTCGGCCAGCCTGATCTGTTGCCACACGCTTGAAGCGCTGGATCTTCTCGATCCGCTGCACCTTGCGCTGCTTCTTCACCGTCACCTGAATCAGGCGCGGCACGAAATGGCGGCGCGCCTTCAGCACGGGCTCGCTGCGCTTGTTCCTGCCGCGTCCGATCTCGCGCCGCTCGCCTGTCGGCTCCATCACAGGCTGGCCAGAAGCATCGACAACATCGACCCATTCGCCGATCGGCCGCTCCTCTGTGCGCTTGCGCTCGACTCGACGCAGCACAGCTCGACCGTCGACCATCTCCAGCTCGTCGATGGCGTCGGTCACCTCCACGCTTTCGGTCGCCGGCTGCAGGTCGATGTCGTCGAACTCCTCCACGTCGTCGACCGTGCGCACGTCGAACCCGTCGGCCACTTCCTCGATCCGAACGCCGCCCACCAGCCAGCGATAGGTCACCGGCGCAAGCAGCTGCAGAAACCGATGCGCTGCCGCCGGCTCGATCAGCTCCAGGTCGGTCTTGTCGCGCGCGTCGGATGTCTGGATCGTGCCGTTCGCTGCCCACACTGCCGACCAGCGCGCGCCGCTCTTGCCCAAGGTGTAGGCGTTGTCGAACGCGGGCCGCGTGACAGCGCCGCAGTCAACCTCGCCGGCGCCGGCTGGATACAGCTGAACGCCGGTGCCGTTGGCGATGACCTGGGCGCCGAGACCCGTATCACGCCCGAACAGCGCCGCATAGGCATCACCGACGGCAATCGCGGTGTAAGGCGTGCCGCCGCCGGTCGTGCGGGTCGTGACCGACATAGTGCCGCGGCCGCTCGCGGCGGTGAATGACAGCTCGGCGACGTCCTGGCCGCCAGTGCGATGGATCAGCTTGGGTGCAGCGGCGGTGAGGTGCTGATCAGCAGCGACAGCGAGCGCCGGGCCAATGCTGGGCGCGTTGATCGTGACGTTCCCCGCCTGGGTGGCGGACAGCACGGAGCGCGCGGTCACGATCGCATAGAGCGAGAACATGTCTGCGCCCTCGTTGTCGGTCAACGCAAACCACTTGGCGACGCCGCCCTTTGACAGCTGCAGCCCGGACCAGCTCGACCCATTGGCGTTGATGTTTAGACCCGGATGGCTCGCCGCTGCGTTGATAGTCATCGCCTCCCCGGTGCTCGGCGGGTTGACCGTGACGTTGCCCGCGGCCGCGATCGACAGTTTGGCGCTAAAGCCGCCCGCCGTCCCCGCCCCGATCCGAAAGTTGGCGCCCGTGGTGTCGCACCACATGCCCCACAGGCCACCGTCGTCGAAGATCAAGCCGCCGCCGAAAGCGCCTTGCAGGCGGATCGCGCCGTTGGCGTTTCCGCCTGGCGTAAACAGCGAGCCGCTCGACACGCTCAGCGCGTTGCCACTCGCCGGCGAGTTGATCAAGATCCCGCCGCCCAGGTCGCGGCTGTCGTATAGCGTCGACCAGGCGCTGCCTGTCCAGAACTCGATCACCAGGTGCTTCGCCGCCGGCGTCGAGCGCCGCAAGAACCCCACAGGCACCGCAGCGCGCGCGCCTGGCGTCATGCTGCCGGCCGCGGCAATGTTCCCGCGCACCGTCTCCCACACCTCGTTGCTGTAGTTGCTCGCGCCGTCCGGCTTGTCGAAGCTCGCCTGGTCTGCCATTACTGGAACCCCTCGATGTCTACTGATGCTGGCCCGGTCACCCGGTTGCCGGCGCTATCCCAAAGGAACACCTTGCAGCTGGTTGGATTCGATGCGCCGACCACCCAGTCAGCCACGCCGCGCCGATCCGCGGTGCCGATCGGCGTCACTTGGATGCTCAGCACGCTGCTGAACACCTCACTGAACGTGTAGGTGGTGCCGCCCACGTCGGTGGCCACACAGTTCACCGTGCCGCTCTCCGTCAGCTTCTGCTGGCTCACGCGACACGCCAGCCCCGTCATGCTGGCCAGGTCATTGGTGCCGCCGTCGCCGCTCACGGTGATGGTCACGCGCACCCAGCGGAAGTCGATGTCGGTGGTCACCTGGTTGCCGGCGGCAAGATCAGTCCACGGGCCGGTGCTGCTGGTGTTGCTCACCGCCAGCTGCACCGCCGCGCTGCCATTGCCCACCAGCCACTGCAGGCCGAAGGTGGCCGTGATCGTGCTCGCCGCCGTGAACGTCGACCCGAGATCGAACACCTCCTGGTACGTCGCGCTGGCCGGGTTCGGCTGCAGGTACAGCGGATAACCGGCGCTCACCTGCGCGTTGCTGTTGGCCCAGCCGCGGCTGCTGAAGTGTGTCGCCCACGTCTCCGCAGTGTCGATCGGGCACAGCAGCGAGCCATCCGCCTGCAGCGCCGCGTTGGTCTTGGCGCCGGCGAAGGCGCTGGCGAAGTCGGCGCGCAGCTTGAACCCCAGCGCGTTGCTCACCGTCACGTCCACCGCGTTCGGCGCGCCCAGGTTGCCGGCCACGTCTTCCGCCTGAATCCAGATCCGCTTGGCGCCCGGCGAGCTGAAAAAGTACGTCTCGAAGCGGCTGTCGCCGCCGGCGCTGCCCAGGTCGGTGGCACCCTCGAAGCTGGCGCCCTCCTTGATCCGATACTGGCGAATCGGCTGCGTCGTCTTGGCGTCGCTCCAGTTGAGCAGCACGTTATTGGCGATCACCGCCGCCTGCAGGCTCGGCGTCGCCGGCAGGGACACGCTGACCACCGTGGCGGCGGCGATCGCGCTCTCGTTGCCGCTGGTGTCCAGGTGCTTGGCCAGCACATTGAAGGCGCCGGCCGCCTGCCAGCCCCACAGGTGGGTGCGCGCGCTCTTGCGCGTGATCAGCAGCGCGCTTTCCCACGTAGCACCCACGCGCAGCTCGGTGGCCGCATAGTCGATATCGGTCGCCTCGTCCCAGCGCAGCAGGATGCCGTTGGTGGTCAGCTCGCTGGTCAGCCCCGCAACATCGCCCGGCGGCGCCAGCAGCCCCAGCACGGTGTAGGGCGGCGCCGTCACCACCGCACCGGCCTGGCCGGCGCCGTTGAACGGGCGCACGCTCACGCTCCACACCTCGTCGGCCGTCACCACCCAGCTGAAGCGGCGGCGGCCATCGGCCGTGCGGCCCAGCGTCACCACCGGGTTGCCGTTGACCGAGCCCAGCACCTGCGCGCTGGCGTAGCTGCCGTTCGCGTTCCAGGTGGCGGTCAGCTCCACCACCCAGGTCGAGCCCTGCGGCTTCAGCTGCTCGGTGATCACCAGGCCGCTGATCACCGCCGCCGTGGCCAGCAGGCTCTGCGGTGCCACCGTGGCAAAGGTGCCACCCGCCGCCCCGTGGTACTCAGGCCCATCTGGCACCGCGCGGAAGCGCACGCCCACCGTGCCGTCATTGCGCACGAACGGCCGCTTAGCCACGATCTTCGCGCGATAGCCGGGGGTGGCCTTGAAGTCGTACAGCCACAGGTAATCGAGCGCCGGCCGGCTCACCCCCGGCAGATCCACGGCACCTGGCCACGGGTCCACCAGCGTCACCGTGTCGGCGTCGTTGTCCGGGCCGCTGCCGGTGATCGCCACGCGCAGCACCCGGTAGCCGCTCTCGCCCGGCACGCGCACGCCCAGCCAGGTGTTGGCCGGCGTCGTGCCGTTCACCGGCACCCGGCGGTCGAGCGTGAAGACCGCGCCCGCCACGCTCACCAGGCGGCCGCCATAGCCCCACTGCGTCATATCGTGGGTGAAGGCCACCGCCTCGCCGTAGCGCGAGATCGTGCCCTCCGCGTCCATCTCCCACTCCAGCACCTTGCGCCGGTACAGCTGCTCCGCGTACCGCAGGTTCGCCGCGCGGCCGGCTTGGTCGCGGTCGGTCACCCCCCACAGCTCGATCGTCTGCGAGCGCCGCGGCGCCACCACGCTCGCCGGCACCCGCACCTGCTCCTGGGTGTAGCCGTTGGCCGCATTCAGGAACGTGCACACCACCTCGTCCACGCCGGGCTCGGTGTTGTAGACCACGCGGAAGCTGCCGGCGATGATGTTATGCATCGCCACCACCGCCGTCACCGGGGTGGCGTCGCTGTCCCACACCACACCCAGGCGGCCGCCTTCCAGCGTCTTCGCACCCCAGCCAGCGGCGCAGATCGCATCCAGCAGCTGGCCATTGCTCAGCCCCTGGTCCAGCACCGCGTTGAACCCGAGCCCCTTGGCCTCGCACCAGGCGCCCCACGCCTTCACCGCGTCGTAGTCGATCTGCGCATCGGTCAAGCCCAGGCCAAACACGCGCCGGCCGCTCACCGTCAGTCCCTTGGCCACGAACACCAGCCACCACGCCGGGTTACTCGTCTCCTCGAACACCCAGGCGCTGCCGTTCCAGGCCCAGGTCTTGCGCCGGCCCACGGCGTTCACCGTTTCCAGTGCGCCCTGCAGCTGGCCGCTGGCGCGGATCTTCACCGCCAGGCGGCGCTGGCCGGTGTAGTCGGCCGGGTCGGGCTGGTAGCTGCGCAGCACGCTCCACTGCAGCTGGCTCGTCACGCGGCTGTCGGTCTCCTCCGCGTTGGCGCGGCGCACGCGCACCTCGTACTGGCCCTGCGGCACGTAGCGCTGGAACGTGCGGCGCAGCGGCCGCGTGCTGGCACTGGCAATCTGCACCGTCGGCACGTTGCTGGCCGGATAGCCTGGCCACGGCGTCTGCCAGTTGCCGGCATTGGCCTGCGCGAACGTCTTGTAGCTCCACACCAGCGCCTGCGTGCCGCCCGCGTCGCCGCCGATCTCCAGCGTGCCGGCCGGATCGCCTTCCACGTGCACCGCGAACAGGTCGGGGTCGAACCCCACCTGCTGCCACTGCATCGCCGCGTCCACATAACCCTTGCTCCAGTAGCTAGTCGCAAAGGCCACGCCGGCGCCGAAGAACGGCTGCCAGCTGCCGGCCGGCAGCAGTCGGTACTCGGCCTCGATCAGCGCGGTCCAGCCCTCCACGCCATCGGCACCGGAAAAGAACAGCAACCCCTCGATGTCGATCGACAGCGCGGTGGCGTCCACGCTGCTGGTGCGCGTCAAAAACCCGGCCGCAAACGTGAGCGAGCCGCCCGCCAGCGTGTCGACGTTACCCGCCACCAGCGACAGCTTGCCGTCGGCCCCGCTCCACTCAGTGCGCACGTCGGAGAAATTGCCGATCGCCGTCTCGCCGATCTTCAGCTCGCTGATGTCGAACCCGGCGCTGTCCAGGCCGAAGTTGAACACCGCATACAGGTACTGGTCGTCGCCCTCGAACTCGGTGTACTGCGCCGCCCCCAGGTCCGGCACGATCCGGTGCGTGCCCAGCAGCACCGGCAGCGGGTCATACGGGCGCACCCGGTTCTGCGCGCCCGCCAGCGAGTAGGTGGGCGAGGTATCACCCTGGCGGAACTCCTTCAGCCGCGGCGGGATCGGCGGCAGCAACGCATTCAGCAGCGCGTTCGCGCCCAGCGCAAAGGCGATGCCCCAGCCCGCCCCATAGACGTTGCCGATGTACGCGCTGGCCACCGCGATCACCAGGCCGATCACCACCCGCGCGATCTTGCGGCCGCTGCCACCGCCCTGCAGCACTGCCTGCACTTCGATCAGCTGGCCCGGCCGCGGCCGCGTGTGGCGCCACATCGCGCGCGGAATGCGCGCGCCTGAGAGCCGCACCACCAACGGCCGCTCCATCGGCACGCCCACGCGCGTGAAGTACTCGGCCAGCGTCTCGCCCGGCAGCAGCACCGCGTACTCCAGCCGCCCGCCGCCCATCAGCGCAGCCATCGGATCGAGCGCCACCACCGCCTGCGGCGCCGCGCTCACCATCGCCAGCGGCCCCGCTGGCACCAGCGCGCGGCACGGGCTCGCCGGCTGATCCTCGCGCGTGCTCACGCCTGTGCCGGCAGCCACGCGTACACCCCGTCCAGGTTGAACCCCGCCGCCCCCAGATCGCGCACGCGCGTGAGCACGCTGGCGCGGCACTCGGCGTCGTTATGCAGCACCCACCACTCGCCGTCCAGGTCGAACAGCAGGCCGATGTGCGTCGGCAGCCGCCCCACGCACATCAGCACGCCGTCGCCGCAGCACCAGCCCGCCGGGCCAAAGCGCCGCTTGGCCACCGCCGGCCGGTGGCGGATGATCTGCGCCAGCATCGCGCTGCGGCGGGTGAGGCGCGGCCGGTCCTGCGGGAGGTTGATCTCCACCCCAAACAGCTCGCGCAGCACCTGCTGCACCAGGTCAGCGCAGTCGAACTTGCCCGGCACGTAGGGCACGCCCACGTAGCGCTCCACCTGGGCTGCCGTGATGATCTGATTCACCTGGTGCATCAGAAGATGCCCGGCGCCGTGGCCGGGTCGTAGCGCAGCGCGATCGCCGGCCAGTCCAGCAGCAGGTCGTAGCCCAGCTCGGCGGTGATCGCGGTCGGGTCGGCGGTCACGTTGAACATGCCCACCGTGAAGTCCATCTCGATGTTGTCGGGCAGTGAGCGGCGCACCAGGCGCACGCGCAGCGTGGCGCCCACGCCCCCGCCGGCGGCCTCCAGCGGCGCCATCAGCTCGCGCCCCACGTTCACGATCGAAAGCTGCGCCCGCGGCGTCTGCGTGCCTTCATCGGGCAGCACGAAGGTGAACGGCATCGCCGCATACAGCTGCCCGCCGCTGGTCAGGTCGGCGGTGTCGTTGCACACACGGATCGGGCTCGCCAGGTCCGGGTGATCGATCTGCAGCAGGATCACTTCCGGGTCGGCCCGGTTCACCTGCTGCAGGTGCGCCTGCATGCCGGTGCTGAAATTCGGCATGGTTCAGGCGCTCCAGTATTCGAGCGTGATGGGCAGGTCGATCAGGTCCAGCGTGGCCCGCTTGTACTCGGTCGGCGCCCACTCCTGGCCACCCACAAAGCGCGCCTGGTGCACGGTGCCGGTGCGCGGGTGGGTCCAGTCGAACCAGTCCGCCCCCTCCTTGATCGTGTCGCGGAAGAACGTCTCGAAGGCGGTGAACTCCGCCTTGCTGAAGAAGGCCAGCTTCATCGTCACCGTGATCATCACGCGCGTCTTCACCCGCGCCTGCTTCGGTGGCCCGGCCTCCATCTCGCCGCGCCCCAGCGCGCTGCCGCGCTGCTCGGAAAAGCTGTCGGTGTGATGCTTGACCGTCGGGAACGCGGCCATCGGTCAAACCTCCCGGCTTTGCAGCGGCCGCCAGCTCGCCACCTGCAGCTGGCCGATCGCGGTGGGCACGCCTTGCTCCGGCCACGGCTCCAGCCCCACCGCCGCGCGCGCCAGCGGCCGCAGCTTCCAGCCCAGCCGCAGCTGCCCCACGCGCGCCGCCAGGGCACGGCGCACGCCCGGCAGCGTCGCCAGCCAGGCCAGGCCGCGCTCGATCGCGCCGTCACGGTGCGCCGCGCCCGCGGCGCTGTAGTCCCAGGTGCGCGAGTACTCGAACGCGCGCGCCTCGCCGTTGACCATTGCGATGCACAGCCACTCGCCCGCCTCGAACGGCTGCACGCTGCCGCTGCCGAACACCCGGTAGTCGGTCTGGCGCGGCACGTGGTGGAACTGGAACCGCTGCGCCACGCTGTACGCGCGATTGCGCAGGCCGAGCCAGTACCAGCTCGCCACCGCCCAGCCCAGGCGCTTGTAGATCGCCCGCACCTGGCCCTCGTACAGCCCAGCCGGGAGGTACGGATCGTCGTGCGTCTCCAGCCAGCGCTGATCGGCGCGCAGGCGGCGCAGCGGCGGCACGGTGCCCAGCTCGCGCGTGTACTTGTCCTGCACGTGGCGCGCGGTCCACGGCGCCAGCTCCGCCAGGTTCACCAGCTCGGCGCGCGCAATGGCGAAAGGCGCGGCAAACGGCGCCACCCAGGCCGAGCGGCTCACGTACAGCGCTTTGGCCTGCCAGTCGTTCAGCAGCGCGGTGGGCACCTGGTCGATCAGGGAGGTCATCCGTGCATCCTCAGCGCGGCTGCGGCCGCAGCGCGTACTTGCCTTCAAGTGCAGAGCCCAGCGAGCCGCGCCCGCGGCTCACGTTGCCCGCCAGCCGGTCCTCCACCTGCTCCACGATCACGTCGATCGACAGGCCGCCGCCGTCGCTGCGCTCCTCGGTGCGCACCTGCGCGCCGGTCTTGTTGATCACGTTCACGGTCACCTTGCCGGCGCCGCCCGCGCCCGTCGGCTCGGCGCGGATCGCCGCGCCACTGATGCGCATCGCATCGGCGCCGATCTTCGGCACCGAGCTGCGCACCACCTGGCCGCTGCTTTGCGGGTACAGCGACTCACCCCCGCCGCGGCCCATGCCGGAGCTGTCGTACCCATAGCCGCTGCTGCCGCTGTACGCCGCGCCCACCGCGTTGAACACCTGGTTGATGAACCCCTCCGCCAGGCGGCGCAGGATCATCGTCTGGATCATGTTGGCCACGGTATCGAAGAAGTTCTTCGCCGCATCCTTGCCGCCCTCGAAGCCGCGCATCAGCGCATCGGTCAGGCCGCGCCGCAGCTCGTCGGTCATGCGCTCGTTTTCCTCGGACGCCTTGCGCGCCGCCGCCGCTGCCGCGTTGTTCGCATCGTCGGCATCGCGCTCGTCCTGCACCTGGCGCCCGGCCAGGCGCGTCAGCCGCGCCCGCTCGCGCAGCAGCGCGATCTGAGCGCGCAGCTGCACGATCTCGGCCTCGGCGCCGTCCACCAGCTCCAGCTGCGCCAGGCGCTGCTCCTTCATCGCCGCCGCGTCTTCCAGCCGCGCCGCGCGCAGCTCGGCCACCTGCAGCTCGCTCTTGCCGAACTCCTCGATCTGGTTGCGGATCGCCTGGTTCTGCTCCTCCAGCTGAGTCAGCTCGCGCGCGCGCGCCTGCTCCTCGCGCAGCGCCGCCTGGTAGCCCTGGCTGCGGATCTGCTGCAGCTCGCGCTGCAGCGCGATCTCCTCGCGCTGCGCCTCGGTCAGGCCGCTGCGGCCGCTGCGCTCGCGCGGCGTGCCGCCGCTGTTGGGTGCCTCCGGCCGCGTGTCGCCGTAGCCGGTGTTGCCGTACAGCAGCTCGCGCCGAGCGCGCGCCACCTGCGAACGCAGCGCCTCGGCGCGGCGTTCCATGTCCGCCAGCTCTGCCTCGGCTGCCGCGCGGACCTCGTCGTTCATGCGCCCGCCCAGCTCGCCACGAACGCGCGCCATGCTGCGTTCCAGCCGCTCCAGCACCTTGTCGGCCGCGTTCTCGCTTTCGCTGCCCACCGCCGCGATCGCGCTGTTGATGCCGCCCGCCACCGTGCCGCCGACCACGAGTTTCAGCCGCTCCCAACTTGCGGACAGCTTGTCGATCTCGCCGGCGAGCTTCGCCGCCTGCTCGATCTGATCCTTGCTCGCGCCGCCGAACTTCTCCAGCCCCTCGCGGCCCTCGTTCAGATACGTGGTCATCTTGGCCGCGCCGCGGCCGAAGATGTCGGTGGCCAGGTTGCTCTTGGCCGCGCCGTCCTGGTAGCCGCGGAACTTCTCGGCGATCTCGCCCAGCACCACGTCGGCGGTCTTCAGCTCGCCGGTGGCGGTGCGCACCTCGATGCCCATCGAGCGGAACAGCGCGGTCGAGCGCGCATTGCCCGCGCCGGCGTCGGCGATCTGCGCGTTCAGGCGCGTCAGCGCGCTGGTCAGCTGGCCGCTTTCCACGCCGGCCGCGCGCGCGCTGATCTGCATGCTGCTCAGGCGATCCGAGGCAACGCCCAGCGCCTGCGCGGTCTCGTCCAGGTCATCCAGCGCGCTGATCGCCTTGCGCACCTCGTTGACGAACACGCCGCCCACCGCCACCGCGGCCGCGCCCACCGCCACGCCGAGCTTGCTGGCCAGCGCGACCGATGCCTCGTCGGCGCCGCGGCCGAACTCCTCCACCTCGCGCCGCGCCTCGCCCACCTGGCCTTTGAAGCCGGACGAGTCGGCCTTGATGCGAATGCCGAACTCGGTCGCCATCAGTGCCCCGCCCCTGCGCCTGCGTCAGCGCTGCGCTGCTCGGCCGCTGCCTGCAGCGCCGCCAGCTCCATCACCTGCAGGTCGGCAAACAGCGCCGCGCGCCGCTTGGCCGGCACGCCGTGCAGGCGCATCACCGCCTCGGCCGCCGGGTAGCTCAGGCCCACCCGTGCCGCGCCCGCCAGGCCGCCGGCCAGGTGCCACTGGGTCGACAGCGCGTTGAACAGCATCACCGCCTCCCAGTTGTCGGAATGCACGTCGCAGTCGGCCTCGGCGCTCAGGCGCGCGATCTCGGCCTGCACCGGCGCCAGCTGCTCGTCGCTGGCGCGCCAGTCGCGCATGCTGGCCGCCAGCGCCTGCGCATCGAGCAGGGCCGCGCGGCGCTGGGGGTCGGCGCCGCCGATCGCCCAGTACCGCGCGGCCGCCATCAGTTTTTTTCGCGGGCGCCGTTGACCGAGGCGAAGAACGCCCGCGCGATCGAAGGCTGCGCCGGGTGCAGCGCCAGCAGCCGGTCCAGGTTGCCGGGCGTGAAGTCGATCGGCTTGCCGTCTTCCTCCTCCACCCCGCGCCAGCCAACCATGTAGCGGCGGACCACCTCGCCGTCCTTCACGCCGCCGCCGGCGGCCTCGGCCAGCAGCGTCTCCAGCTCGCTCTGCGTCAGCCGCTTGAACTCGGCAAAGAACTTCTGCCGCTCCACCTTGCCGCCCGCCACCGGGTAGGCCACCGTGACCTCGATTTCGTAGGTCTCGGACAACGCCAGACGAAAGCCCATGTGGTCCGCCTCAGCGCGCGATGATCGACAGCTCGTTGTTCCCGGCGCCGGTCGGGATCAGCGCCAGGTTCGCGTTCAGCATCACCACCCCCTGGCTGTCGCCGTAGCTGGGCTCGGTGATCTGCGCGCTGGCGCTGGTCACTTCCACGATGTTGCCGGCCGCGGTGCCGTGCACCAGTTGCAGCGTGCCGGTGGTGGCGGCGCGGATGCTCGCCCACCAGTCTTTCGCGGCCACCGTGGTGGCCTCCATGCTCACGCTACCGGCGCCGCGGCGGTCGGTAATCTGCACCCCCTCGTAGCCCACCAGCGAACGAAACTCCACCTGGTTGGCGATGTCCGCCTCCAGGCTCTGCAGCACGCCGGCATAGCCGTGCAGCGCAAAGGTCGGCGTGTTCACCTTGTTGACCGTGAGCGGCTTGGTCCAGCCGGTGAAGGTCGGCGCGCCCGGCGCCGCATCGGTCACCGGCGAGTACAGCCCCATGAAGCGGAAGCGGATCACCGGGATCTGCAGCGCCGTCATCACCAGCCGCGCGGTGCCGCGCGCGTCGGTGAGCTTGTGCAGCACGCCGTCCTGGTTGATGTACAGCGTCACCATCTCGAACGCCGCGCTCACCGGCGCATAGGTCGCACTCACCCCGGCCGACAGCGTCTGCGCAAAGCCGCAGGCGCGCAGCAGCACGCCCCACTTGGGCGCCGTGCCGGCCGCGCCGGCGCCCGCCAGCTCGACCTCGAACTCCACCTCGGCGTACACCGCCGCCGGCAGCTGCTCGCTGTTGCCCAGGTACGGGCGCACCAGGTCGCGGTTGACGAACTGCGCCTGCAGCGGGCGCGGCTGCAGGTTGCGCACCAGCACGTCGTCGACGCCGGCCACCGGCACCGGGTCGGTGCCCGGCGTCGGCTGTATCTTCGCCAGAATGATCGCCTTGCGGCTCAGCAGTGCCATCGTGTTTTCCTCAGCTGGTGGCCGACCGGCCGCGCTTGCGGCTGGCCTGGATCGGACGGTTGGATTGTTCCGCCGGCGGTGCCACCGACAAAGGCGGAACAGGTTCCGCGGCGTCGGCCTCCACCGCGATCAGCAGCGCCGGCCCGTCCACCGGCACCCGCTCGCCGGCGGCGTTGATCTCGTAGCAGCCGCCCACGCCGTGCCAGCGGTCCGGCGCCGTCTCTTGGTCCTGCTTGTTCTCGTCCATCACGCTCCTCACAGGTAGTGCCGCGTGCGCAGCGTCAGCCGTGCCATGTGGCACAGCACGCCGGCAAACAGCACCGGCTGCTGCTCCTCCAGCTGCAGGCCGGCGCCGTCGTCCAGCACCGTGCTGTCGACCACGCCGCCCAGCGTCTCGTCGCTGCGGAACGCATCGCGCAGCGCCTCGATCAGCGCGTCCATCGTCTTCTCGGTGGCCAGCGCGTCACTCAGGCCCAGGTAGCCGCGCAGCTCCCACTGGTGGATCACCACCGTGCGACCGCGGTACGGCCCCAGCTCCTGGGTCGCCTTGCGCGTGACGAACCAGCCGCGCAGCTGCTCCACCCCGCCCACGCTGGCGCGGTACAGGCCCTGCAGGCCGCTGGCCTGCGTGTCGTAGCGCTGGAAGTCGTGCACGCGGCCGATGCTCGGCACCGTTGCCGCCTTCGCCACGATCGCCGCGCGGATCGTTTCCAGCGCCGCCATCACGCGCCCCCGGCGTCGTTCATGCGCTGCGCCACGCGCGCCGCGGCGCGCTCGAAGCGCCGCTCGATCTGGCCCTTGTTCGCCGCGAACGCGCGGTTGAACATCCCCACCGCCAGCGTGCCGCGCACCGCGATCGTGCGGGCGATCGCCAGCGCGATGCCGCGGATCTCGTCCTCGTCGGTCTTGGCGAACTTCACCCGCACCCAGTCCTCCAGCGGCTCCAGCGGCGGAAAGTGCGGCCGCGTGCCCAGCTCCACGTACTCGGCATGCGCCAGGGGGCTGGCCACCACGCCCAGCACGCCGTCGCCCTGGATGCGCTCCTCGCCGAAGATCGACGCCCGCAGCGTGCCGTGCGCGGTGGGCGTGCGCTCGGCCACCTCGCGCACCAGGTGCAGGTCCACCTCGGTCATCGCCGCCAGCAGCTCCTCCACCGCGATCGCCGGCGCCTGCTCGAACACCGCCGCCACGCGCGCCACGTTCAGCGGTTCAATGCGGATGAACGGCCGGTTCATCGTCAGTTCCAGCGCAGGCCGCGCTCGATGGCCGTGCCGCGCCGGCTGCCAAAGCTCACCACCGCGCCGGCCGGCTTGGCCGTGCTCGCGTTGGCCGCGCGGCTGCCCGGCACCGGCAGGCCCCAGCTCTGGTACGCCTGCTCCAGGTACTTGCGCTCGCGGCTCGCATACAGCTCGCTGCGGCTTTTCTGGTCCACCGCGTCGGCGGCGATCGTGCTGTCCTGCTGGTTGGCGTAAAGGCTCGCCAGTTGACCGCACAGGATGCTCGCCGCCAGCGCCGCCACGCCCCACTGCTGCGCGGTCGGCACCGTGTCCACCTGGCTGTCGACCTGGTGCGCGGTGGTAAAGCGCAGCCGCAACGTGCTGGCCGCCGGCAGCGCATCGAGCAGGCCGATCTCCTGCACCGGCGCGCCGTCCACCTCCGGCAGATCCACCAGCTGCACCCGCTCGGGCGCGATGAACTGCGGCGGCGTGCTGCCCACCGGGTACTCGATCGACACCACCCGGCTCACCCCCACCACCCAGGCCGCCGGCGTGGCCAGGCGCTGCCCCGCCACCGGCGACAGCGCCACCAGGCGCGTGCGCGGCAGCTCGTCGGTCAGGCGCGCCACCGCCTGCGCGATGGCGCCGTCCACCTGCTCGGGCGTGACCCGGTCGGCGTTGTCGCGCACCAGGTCGGCCACCATCTGCTGATAGGTTTCCAGGGCCATCGTCGTCAGTCAGTCAGAGAGAAAAGCGACCCGCTGCGCGTGAGCGAGGCGGGCCGCTGAAAGCGCGCCATCGGTAGCGCGCAAGGGAGACAACCGGAAAACTCGGCCGGGCGGGGCTGCGTCCCGCGTCCCGGATCTCAAGGCTCCGGGCAGGCCAGTACGCAGCACCGGCCTGCCCATCGTCGCCATCACGGGGGGTGTATCTCGTCAGCCGGTTACGGCACCACCGCCTTCGTCGTGGCCTTGAAGCCGTCGACCAGCACCGCGCCGCTGTAGATGTGGCGGATCTTCCAGGTGATCTTGTCCGAGCTGAACAGCGAACCCACGTTCGGCATGTCCTGCACGAACAGCTCCGGCTCCTCGCGCCCATCCAGGAAGCCCACCTCGATCACCGCCTGCTTCATCGGGTCGGCCACCGTGACCCAGTCGTTCGCGTCGGTCCAGTAGGCCGGCACGATGATCTCCGGGTTGATGCTCTGCACGAACGTCTTGTCGTTGTTCTGGTTGCGCACGAACAGGTTGAAGGCCGTCTCCTGCAGCTCCCACGTCACGAGGATCGTGCGCGGGGTCAGGCCCAGCCGCTTGGTCGAGCCGGCGCGCGTCTGCTTGGCCATCGCCACCCGGTGCGCCGCGAACGTGGTGGCATCCAGCGCCGCGGTGAACAGGTTGTTGTGACCGGCCACGTACAGCGCCAGCGTGTCGTAGATCGTCGGGTTGGTGCGGTAAAAGTCGAACACGAACTCGTACAGCGTGTTCGCCGCCGCCAGCGCCAGCTCCACCGGGATCTGCCGGATCGCGCCGATGTCGTCGTTCTTGATCGCCTCGATCGTCAGCGTCTCCAGGCCGCCGCGCTTGGTGACCGCGTACGTCGCCTTGTCGTCGCCCGGCGAAGTCAGCGCCGTGTAGTCCGCGCCCTGGTTCACCGCCGGCAGGTTGCCGTAGCCGCCGATGCGCACCCGCTCCTGCGTGCGGAAGTCGTTGACCGGGGTCGAGCGCGCCACCTTGCGCCACGCCTGCAGGTCCGTCTCGCCGGTGTACACCTGCTGCATGCGGCGGGTGATGCTGTCGCCCAGCGCATCGGCGAAGGTCGTGCTGTCGATCGCCTCGCGCATCACGCCCAGGCTCTCGGCCAGGCGGCTGCGGTCGCACTCGGCCAGGCGGCCGGTCACCCGCTTGTCGCCGGTGATCTCGATGTAGCACTCCTTGAAGCTGGTCACCGAGCGGTGATCCTTGTGCTTCGGATCGAAAAAGGCGTCCAGCATCTCGGCCATCGCCTTCTTGCGGTCGCCCACCTGCACGTCGAAGCCGGGCATGTTCACGCGACCGCTCTCGGTCACCGCCGCCAGCTCCTCGCGCGCGCCCTTGATCGCGTCATCCACGGCGGCCTCGGTCAGGCGCGCGTCGGCGGCGAACTGGCTCTGCAGGCGCTCGACCGTCTTGGCCGGCAGCTTGGCCGAGGCCAGCGCGCTGCGACCGTAGGCGCGGGCGTTGGCCACCGCCACCGCCTCGCTGATGCGCTGCTCGACGTCGACCTGGTTGCCGCTCGCCGCCGGCGGCGCCGTGTTGGCAGCGGCCGGTTGCGCCACCGCCTCGCGGTACGCCGCCTCCAACTCCTCGTCGCTGATCTTGTCGATGTCGATCGTCTGCGCCTTCGCCGGCGCGTGTTTCTTGATTGCCTCGAACAGCCGTTCGCGCAGTTTCATGTCGTCTTGCTCCTGGGGGGAATCGTCGGAATCGTCAGCGGCTTCCACCATCCGCACCAGGCCGCCGCCAGCGCCCGGCTCCACGATCAGGTCGACCGACGCGACCTTCACGAACTTGGTGGCCATGCGCACCTTCTTGCCCTCGCGCACGACCGTGGCGGTCTTGGCGGTGGCGTCGATGCTCAGGCCGAACAGGTGGCTCATGCCGCGGCCGTACGCCTCGGTGAGCTTGGTGCCGATCGCGCCCGCGGGCTCGATCAGCTCCAGCGTCGCGCGGATCTCGCCGCTGTCCACGCCGGCGCCTTCCACGAAGCGCGGCTCGGCGAGCTGGCCGATCAGCTTGTTGAAGTCCTTGCCGCCGCCGCCGGTGTGCTCCGCGTCGCTCTTGACGAACACGCGCACCTGCTCGAACAGCGGCACCGCCTCGCGCAGCGCGGCGTCGGTGTAGTGGTTGCCGTTCTTGCTGGTGCCGGCGCGGATGGCGATCACCTCGAAGCGCCCCGACGGCGTGCCGTCGGCGGCCTTCTTGGCCTCGGTCAGCACGGCGCCACCGGCGGCCATGATCACCGCCTCCTTGACGGCGGCGGTCTCCCACTTTTGCACCGCCGGCTTCGCGTCCTGCAGCGTGACCACGCCGTCGTCACCAAGGGCGTACGGGTACGCCCAGAACTTGCCATCACGCTCGACGATCGCCATGTCGGCATAGAGCGCGTGCAGGTAGACGTACGGCCGCTCGGCGCCAGGCGCCAGGTTCACCAGCCACTTGGCCGCGATCGCCGCGCGCACCGCATCGATCGCAGCCTTGTACTCGACGGCCTCGGCCAGGCGCTCGATGCGCCCATCCGCGGCCACGATGACCACGCCCTTCGGCACGCGGAGCATCACTCAGCCTTGTCGGTGAGCTTCTGGCCGTCGGTCGTCACCACCACCACGTGCGTGCCGTAGTCGCGGAACGCCAGCACCTCTTTGGCGGCAACCGCCACCTGCTTCTGCACGGGCTTGCCGTCCTCGTCCTGCGCGACGACGGTGCGCTTCACGCGCTTGGCCACGTCGGCTGCGGTCAGCGCCTTGACTTCTTCCTTCTTGGGATCTGCCACGCGGGCCTCCGGTTCGATTGAACGATGTCGCTGCAGGCATTGCAGCGGACCGGCGGCATTACAGTGGGGGAGGGGCGCCCCTGCTAAGGCGGAAGCGGTTCCGGGGCGGAACGGGCAGAGGCTTATTCAGCGTACGGCCATCGGGCCGCGCACGTCAATCGGCGCAGCAGCGCGCTGCCGAACCTGCAGCCAAGCGCTGCAGTTTGCGAACTTGCACCCGATCGCAAACCGGACAAACTGCCGGCCGCGGCCGCGCCGTGCGGCTGCAGTTACTGCAGCGATCCGCTGCAACATCGCGCGCAGTTATCCGCGCCTTCATCGCGGCGCCCCGCGCGCCAGCTGCTGCAGCGGCACGCCGTCGGCCAGGTCCGCCTTGAACGGATCGTTGGCCAGCTCGAACGCGGTGAACGGCTTCTTGCGCGGCGTGGTCGGCTTGAGTTCACTATCTTCCGGCAGCAGCGGCAGCAGCACGCAGCCGCAGTTGATCGTGCCGTGCGCCGGCCCCGCCGGGTCCACCGGGTAGCGCAGCTCGTACTTGCCCTGCTTGCCGCTGAACTGAAACGGCGCATCCCACGCCTGCACCTGGCCGTCGGCCGCGTCGTGCTCTGGCCGGCTGTGCAGCTTGCCGCTGCGCCGCCACTGCTTGCGCATGCCCGGCACCCGTGCCGCCACCTCCTGCAGCCGCTGGTAGGCGGCCGCGCCGAACGCCCGGTTCAGCTCGGTGCGCACGATCACGGTGGCCCGCTCGCGCGTCGCCTCGCCCAAAATGGCCTGCACCTGCTTCACCGCCTCGAACGGCGTCTGCGCGCCCAGCACCGTCATGCCCAGCGCGGTGTTGATCTTGTTGGCCGCCTCCAGGCTGATGTCGCGGATCTTCTCGGTCAGGAACTCGCGCATCGACTCGAGTGCGCGCGGGTTGATCGCCTGCACGCCCTCGAACGCGATCGCCGCCGCCCGCAGCGGCTCGTCCACCAGGTCCGCGCCGCCGCGCCAGGCGCGCTCCAGGCCGGCCGCGGCCAGCGGCCCGCTGTCGCGGCTGAACTCGTCCATCGCCCGCCGCACCTCGCGCTGCAGCGCCTGCAGGCGCCAGGCGGCCGCCTCGCTCGGTTGCGCCGCCAGCGCGGTGTTGATCTGCGCCAGCGCCTGGTTCAGCTGCACCAGGATCTCGGCGCGCGTGTCGGCCACGATGCGCGTGCGCGCCCGCGCCCGCCGCGCCCGCTCGCGTTCGAACGCGCGGCGGCGTTCGGCGTCGGTCATGGGGTCGCCCGGCTACTGCGCCGCCG
>JALHOU010000079.1 GCA_022842825.1 Rubrivivax sp. | reverse complement strand
GCGACGATGCCGGCGCCGGCGTTCACCTGAGCGGCGAGCGTGACCGTGCCGGTCAGTCCGTCGGACAGGGGGGTCGGCGTCGTCAGCGTCACGGTCTGCGGCGGCTCGACCGTGCCGCCGTCACCACCGCCGCCGCCACAAGACAGCAGGACCGGAATCGCCAGCAGCGCCGCAGCACGCCGGAGGTGGCTCCAGGCCGCGTGGGCGGCATGAGCGGCATGAGCGGCGTGTCGCATCGTCTTCTCCCCGTTCAATCGTGGTGGCGCGCGACGGGATGGTAGCGCCGCGACTACCGCCACCATCACCGCCACCGCCGCCGCCGACTTGACCTGCGAGGTCATCGCGCTGCCGCCCGCGGCCGGGCAGCATCGGTGCCAATGACATCGCAATCGCACCCGTTGTTCACAAGCACGCGAAGGCAACACCATGAACGGCATCGACTTCCTCCCGCTCGCCGTGGGCCACATGATCGGCCTCGGCGCCATCGGCTCGTGCATCGGCGTCGGCCTGCTGGCCAGCCGCTATCTCGAGGCGAGCGCGCGCCAGCCCGAGCTGATGGAGCCGCTGCAGACCAAGGTCTTCCTGCTCGTCGGCGTGCTGGACGGCGCGTTCATCATCGCCACGGGCATCGGTTTGTGGTTTGCGACAGCGAATCCGTTCAAGGGGTGAGGTGGGCGGGCGACGGGCGATGGGCTGCCGTTGGGCGCGAGCTGGCGAGCACCGGGTCGATGGCCGTGCTCCGCAGGAACACGTGGTACCCGAAACACCGTAGGCCTGCAGGGCGCTGCTGCGGGGCTCGATGCGATTGCCGGGCGACGGCGCGGCCACACCACAAGGGCCAACGGCCCAGGCACGATGCCCAGGCCGTTGAATTGACTGGTGGGCCCTGCAGGATTACCGCAATTGATGAAGTGCCGATCGGGCCGCAGCTCTCACTGGCCGCCGGGCTACAAGGCGCCCAGTGCGTCGCACATTGCGCAGCCGCCGAAGGTTGTGCATTCCGGTGAGGTAGAAGGTCCTCAGCAGGCCAGCCAGAACCACGGAGGCGGAATGACTTCCACACTTCGCCCCTTCGAGTCGAGCCGCCGACCAGATTCGAGGAACTCGAGGAACTGGAGCATCTCCTTCTTCGGCAGGACCTTGGGCCCGGTCTGCGGGGTCGGGATGGACGGCACGCGGTACGGGTTGCGCTCCAGACATCCCCGCCGGCAAGCAAAGTTCAACAGCGTCGAGAGATGTCGGCGCTCGGTGTTGACGCCCGCCTCATCCGCAGACGACAGTCATCGCGAAAGGCGATCAGCACGTCGGCCGTGATGGACTGAAGCGGCACGCTCGTCGGCTGCGCCTTGGCGCCGTGCAGCTGGGCGCCTTGCCGGGCTTTTCTTCCCTTCGCTGGGGATCCTGGCATAAGCCACGGATGCCCTCTTCGCCTTGCTTCCGGGGCCGAGCCCGAGATCAGCGGCGGTCAGCCGGTGCGTCTCGATGGCCACCTTGATCTTGGCGACGACTCTTCTGAGCCCTCTTGTAGCGCCCGAAGCTTGGCGTTGGGTGCTATCACGCCATGGTTCGCGCAGCGGGGGTCCGCTCACTTCGCGCAGCGAAGTTGTGCGAATACCAAACTGATGAGGTACAGCTTCGGCCGGGGAACCGGCGCCGCCATCCGTTGCATGAACTCCAGCGGCGACATCGCCAGGTGCGCGGTGCCGTCGCGCCACGGTGTTTTGAGCTTCAGCCACCTGCGCGGCGGCGTTGACTTGCACCCGCTCGTCGGACAGACGCACCCGCTCGTCGGACAGACCCGGCCGGGTCATGTAGCGGCACAGTGGCTTCAGTCGCCTGCGGTCATGTGCTTCCAGCCGCCACATGCGGGTTCGTGCCCACAGGCACCTCGGCGCCGCTCATCGGCCGTGGGAACTGCAACTCATCGGCGTGCAGCGATTTTCAGGCGGAGGCACAGCAGTGTGAACGGCTCGGGAGGGGACCATCCCTCACCTTGCAGCGCGTGAATGCGCTGTGCGAGCGGCACGCCTTCAAGACGGAGCTGGACGACGAGGCGCGCCGGGCGACGTTTCCGCAGAACGAGCGCTTGAGAGCGGCTTGAGCATCGGCTCGGTGCGGCCCACGTTGGTCGGGTGGACCGGCGACCCACCGGCACCGACGCGAGCGCGATGACTTCGCCGCGCAAGCCGAGCCTCCAAGCGGCTTTGCACGCCCCCCTTCTGCTCAGGAAGCAGCCCCCACGGTGGTGTCCTTGCGGTGCCAGGCTTGCCATGGAGATCGCTCCGAGAATTTCGAACATCTTGTTGAATATCGAACATCTTCGTATGATGGCGCAACTTTGCAGAGCCACCCGTGGCTTCAAAGAACCTCGCTGTCGCCAAGGAGAGACCATGAAGCCGATGTTCAGAGCGATGCGGGCAGTGGCCGCCCTTTCCGCTGCCCTTTGTCTGCCAAGCGCCTTCGCGCAAGATCTCTCGATCGTCACCGGCCCCACGGGTGGCACGATGTACGCGATCTCGGCTGCCATCACCGATTTGGTCAACCGCAATACCAAAGATCTGCGGTTGAGCAACACCGCGGGCGGCGGCTCGCTGTACACGCTCAAGGTGCTCGCCAACAACGAGGCCGACTTCGCGATGGCCGGAAACGACGTCTCGCTCGACGCCCTCAAGGGTGCCGGCAGCTTCAACGGCAAGACCTTCCCTGAATTGCGAGGCGTCACCTCGCTCTTCATCGAGGCTTTCCATGTCGTCGTGCGCGCCGACTCGCCGATCAAGACCTTCGAGGACCTCAAGGGCAAGCGCATTGGTGTTGGCCCGCCCGCCAGCGGCACAGGCCTGGCCAGCCAGCGCTTGTTACCGTTGCTCGGCCTGCCGCCCGACAGCTACCGCAAGTTGGAGCTCGGCTTCCAGGAATCGGCCGACTACTTGCGCGACGGCAACGTCGATGCGGTGGTGTACCAGGTCGGGCTGCCGTATGCGCCGGTCGTGGATGTCAGCATTTCGCGGCCGGTACGGATCCTGCCGATTCCGAGCGCCGCCATCGACAAGATCCGCGCCGCGTTCCCGTTCTACGTCCCGGTCTCGGTGCCTCAACAGACCTACCGCGGCATGACCGAGGGGGCCAATGCGGTGGCGGTGAAGATGCTGCTGCTGACTACCACGCGCGCGCCTGAGAAGGCCGTCTACGACACCGTGCGCATGCTCTACGACAACCTGCAAGTGGTGCGCGCCTCGCATCAGGCCGGCGCCTCGATCGCGCTGGAAAGGGCCCTCGATGGCATGACCGTGCCCGTGCACCCCGGAGCGGAGCGCTTCTTCAAGGAGCGTGGCATCGTCAAGTAGCAGTAGGCGCGGCTGATGCCCTCGGCTCACAGCATGAGCACGATCGTCGCTGCTATCGATCCCGCGGCGGGCGCGGCCGGCCGGCTGGACGGCACGCGCTGGCGCCGCCTGCTCACCGTGCTCGGGGTCGGCTTCTCGGGCTTTCACCTCTACACCGCGGCCTTCGGCGTGCTGCTGGCCCACCAGCAGCGCCTCGTGCACTTGGCGCTCGCCATGGTGATGGGCTTTCTCGTGACGCCGGCCCGGCGCGGCGACAGCCGGCTGGGCCTGCCCTGGACCGATCTGCTGCTGGCCGCGACCACTGGAGGCATCGCGATCTACGTGCTGGCGGACTTCCAGGCCTTTGCGTACCGGCGCGGCGACCTCCTGCCCTCGGACGTGGCTATCGGCGCGGCCTTCACGCTGCTGGTGTTGGAGCTGACGCGCCGCGCGGTCGGCTGGCCCATGGCGGTGATTGCCAGCGCCTTCATGGCCTTCGCGCTCTTCGGCCACTGGCTGCCCCTGGGGCTGGGGCACCGCGAGGTCCCCTTGCGCCGGCTGGTCGACCACCTGTTCATGGGCACCGATGGCATCCTGGGCGTGCCGGTCGGCGTGTCGGCCACTTACATCACCATCTTCGTGATCTTCGGCGCCTTCCTTGAGGTCTCTAAGCAGGGCCAGTTCTTCATCCAGCTCGCGCTCGGTCTGGTCGGCCGTGCGATCGGTGGCGCCGCCAAGGCTGCGGTGGTGGCCAGTGCGCTGATCGGCTGCATTTCCGGCAGCAGCATCGCGAATGTGGTGATCAGTGGCACCTTCACCATTCCGCTGATGATCCGCAACGGTTATTCGCGCATATTCGCCGGCGCGGTGGAGGCTGCGGCGTCCACCGGCGGGCAAATCATGCCGCCGGTGATGGGCTCGGCCGCCTTCCTGATGGTCGAGTACACCGGCATCGCCTACGGCAACATCATGCTGGCCGCCGCGATCCCCGCGGTGCTGTATTTCTCCGGTGTCTACTTGGCGGTGCACTTCGAGGCCAGCCGCGCCCGGCTGACGGCGCTGTCGGCCGACCAGGTGCCCAGCGTCAGCAGGCTGCTTGTCCGCCAGTGGTACCAGCTGATCCCGCCCATCGTGCTGGTGTGGCTGCTGATCGAGGGCTATACGACGATGTGGGCGGGCCTCGTCGCGGTGGCTACGGCGATCGCGGTGACCTGCGTGAACTGGCGCGAACGCATGCGAGCACGCGACATCGTGCTGGCGCTGGACCTGTCGGCGCGCAACATGCTGGCGGTGGCCGTAGCCTGTGCCGCGGCCGGCATCATCGCCGGCTGTATCTCGCTCACTGGCGTAGGCTTGAAGCTCGCGGGCCTGGTTCAGACGCTGGCCGATGGCAGGCTTTGGATTGCGCTGCTGATCACCGCCGTGGCCTGCCTGGTGCTGGGCATGGGGTTGCCCACCGTGGCAACTTACGTGGTGCTGGTGACCATCGCCGCGCCTGCGCTGCAGAACCTGGGCGTCAAGCCGCTGGCGGCTCACTTGTTCGTGTTCTATTTCGGGGTCGTTGCCGACGTCACCCCGCCAGTGGCACTGGCAGCGTTCTCTGCCGCGGCCATCTCGGGCGGCAACGCCTTTCGCACGGGCGTGGTCGCCACCGTGCTAGCCGCTGCGGGCTTCATCGTGCCCTTCGCTTTCATTTACTCCGGCGAGCTGCTGCTCATTGGCGCCACCGCGCAATGGGACTGGTGGAGCCAGCTGGTGCTGACCGTGCTCGTCAAGCTGGCCGGGCTCGTCATGCTCGCGGCGGGCGTGATCGGCTTCCTGCTCGCCCCGCTGGGACCGGTCTTGCGCTGGATGCTGGCCCTGGCCGGGCTCATGACCGTTTCGCCGATCGAGGCCTTTGACTTCATTGCCATCGGGTTGCTGGTGCTCGTGCTCGTGCAGCAGGCTCTCGCCCGCAGGCGCATCGAAGCCACGGCGCAGGACGCTGCTCCATGAGCAAGCCTTGGACCGTGGTCGTCACCGACCCCATGCATCGCGACGCCAGCCACAGGCTTGCTGGCATGGGACGGATGGTCGTACTGAGCGAGCCCGGCGTCGCGCGCGCTCAGGCCATGGCAGAGGCCGACGCGCTGATCGTGCGCACACCGATCAGCGAAGACGACGTGCGTGCCGGCACCCGCCTCAAGCTCATCGTGCGCCACGGCGCCGGGCTCGACTTCATCCCGGTTGCGCTGGCGCAGTCGCACGGCATCGCGGTGGCCAACGTGCCCGACGCCAACTCGGTGTCGGTGGCCGAGTACGTGATCGGCGCCATGCTGGCTGCGGCGCGCGGCTTCGCGCTGCTGGACCGCGAGCTGCGCGCCGGCCACTGGGCCATCCGCGCCGGCTTCACCGGGCAGCAACTGGCGGGCAAGACGCTGGGCATCGTCGGCGTGGGGCGCATCGGGCGCCTGGTGGCCGAACGGGCGCACCACGGGCTGGGCCTTGTCGTTCTGGGCTTCGACCCCGCGGCAGCGGGCTTCCCGCCGCATGTGGGTCGCGTCGCAGCGCTGGATGCACTGCTGTCGCGGTCCGACATCGTCACGCTGCACGTTCCGCTTCTGCCGAGCACGGCCAACCTGATCGATGCGACGCGACTGCGGCGCATGAAGCGAGGCAGCCTGCTCATCAATGCCGCGCGCGGTGGTTTGGTCGACGAGGCCGAGCTCGCGCGCGCGCTCCACGATGGCCACCTCGCCGGGGCGGCGGTCGATGTCTACAGCCGCCAGCCGATCGCCGCCGATCACCCGCTGCTGGGCGTGCCGAACGTGCTGCTGACCCCGCATGCCGCCTCGCTGACGCTGGACTCCTACCGCGCGATGGGCATGGGCTCGGTCGACGAAGTGGAACGCGCGATCAATGGCCAGCCGCTGCTGAACCCGGTACCCCCGAGCAGGACACCACCGACCGCATGAGCCCGAAGCCCAAGGCCGCCACGCTCAATGAACAGGTCTACCACACGCTGCGCGAGGACATCCTCGGCGGCCGCCTGGGGGCCGGCACGCGACTACCCTTCGCCGAGCTGCATCGCCGCTACGAAGTGGGGACCAGTACTCTGCGCGAAGCGCTGGCGCGGCTGGTGTCCGACAACCTCGTGGTTGGCGAAGGGCAGAAGGGCTTTACCGTGGCCCCGATCTCCAAGGAAGATCTGGTCGACATCACGAAGCTGCGCTGCACGCTCGAGGCCGGTGCGTTGCGCGATGCCATCGCCCATGGTGACGACGCCTGGGAGGCGTCCATCGTCGCCGCGCTGCACCGCCTGGGCCGCTACCAGCAGCGCTGCAAGGAGGGCCCGCCGCTGCTCACCGAGGAAGGCGCCGCTCTGCACCGGGTCTTCCACCTGAGCATGCTCGACGGCTGCCGCTCCCAGTGGCAGCGCAGGCTGATCGCTTTGCTTTACGACCACTCCGAGCGCTATCGCCGACTGTCGTCGTTGAAGCAGTCGCCCGAACGAGACTCCGATGCCGAGCACCGCGCCATCGTCGAAGCCACTTTGGCCCGTCGGGCGAAAGAGGCCTCGGCGTTGCTGGTGCAACACATCGAGCGCACCACCCTGGAGCTGGTGCGAACACCAGGGATCCTCTGAGGTCTTCACGCAACGCTGCCCCGCAGCCGAAGAAGGAGAAAGCGCATGTCAACACCCGAAACCTCCCGCCGCCGCTTGCTGACCGTCGCCGCCAAGGCCACGGCCGCGGCCATCGCCGCACCCTACGCCATTACCGCGTCCCGGGCTGCCGGCCAACTCGTCTTCAGCGGCTTTGGCGGTGCCTATCAAGAGGGTCAAACCAAGGCACTGTTCGAGCCGTTCGAAAGGGCCACCGGCATCAAGATCGTGCAGACCACCGGCGTGGACCTCGCCAAGCTGCGCACCCAGGTGCAATCGGGGCGCGTGGAGTGGGACTTCGTGGCGCTGCCCGACCGCCTGCGCTATACCGCGGTGCGCGACGGCCTGGTGATGCCGCTGGACTACAGCGTCATCGACAAGTCCAGGATCGTGCCCGCGCTGGTGACCGAGCATGCCATCGGCTGCGTGACGATCCCGATGCTCATGGCCTACAGCACCAAGGCCTACCCCGACCCGGCCAAGGCACCCAAGACCTGGGCTGATTTCTGGGCCATCGACCGCGTGCCTGGCCAGCGTGGCATGTACAACGGTGCGGTCTACACGCTCGAGTTCGCGCTGATCGCCGACGGCGTGCCCAAGGACAGCCTGTATCCGCTGGACGTGGACCGCGCCTTGCGCAGCCTGGACAAGATCAAGTCCAAGCTGATCTGGTGGTCGCAGATGGCGCAACCCGGGCCCATGCTTGCCAGCGGCGAGATCGCGGTCACGCCCTCGGTGCGCGCGATCACCGCGATGATCGGCGGCGAGCCCCTGGGCGTGAGCTACGAAGGCGCTGCACTCACCTACGAGGCCTGGGTGGTGCCCAAAGGGACCAAGAACGCCGGCGATGCGATGAAGTTCATCCAGTTCGCGCTCCAGGCCAAGCAGCAGGCGGCGCTGACCGAATACATCGCCTACGGCCCCACCAACCTGGACGCCGCGCCCATGGTCAGTGCCAAGGCTCGACCCCACCTGTCATCCAACCCGGCCAATGCAGCGAAGGGCTTCCTGCTGAGCGGTGACTACTGGGGCCCCAATCTGGAGAAGGTCACCGAGCGCTGGAACGAGTGGCGGCTGAAGTGAAGCAGCAGCACCAAAGCGACAACGCAGCCGCAGGACTCCCATGAGCATCGAATCAAAGCTGATCGCGCTGGGTCTGGCGCTGCCCGACGTGCCCAAGCCGGTGGGCAACTACCGGCCGGCCAAGCGCGTGGGCAGCCTGGTCTTCACTTCGGGGCAGACGGCGCGCATCAATGGCGTGCGCCGTTATGTGGGCAAGGTCGGGCGCGAGGTTTCCGACGAAGAGGCCTACCTGTCTGCGCGTGATGCGGCCCTGAATTGCCTCGCCTGCGCCGGCTGGGCCGCAGGTGGGGTCGACCATATTGTGCAGGTGGTCAAGGTCATCGGCTTCGTCAACTGCGTCGACGGCTACGACAAGCAGCCGGCGGCCATCAACGGTTGCTCCGACCTGATGGAGAGACTGTTCGGTGAGGCAGGCGCGCATGCGCGTTCGGCCATCGGCGTGAATGCCTTGCCCTCGAACGTGTCGGTGGAACTCGAGATGGTGTTCGAGGTCGCCTGATGAGCGACAGGGTTGCGCCTGGAAGTGCGCCGGGGGCCGCATCGGCCTCGGGCGGCGCGGTGACGCTTGAGGTGGCGCATCTGGGCAAGGTGTTCGGCGCGACCCGCGTCGTGCAGGACGTCAGCTTCGGGCTCGGCGGCGGCAAGCTGCTCACCTTGCTCGGCCCCAGCGGCTCGGGCAAAACGACCATCATGCGCATGATCGCGGGCTTCGAGCAGCCCACCGAAGGCGACGTGCGCATCGACGGCGCCAGCGTGGTGGATGTGCCGGTGCACCGGCGCGACATCGGCGTGGTGTTCCAGCAGTACGCACTGTTCCCGCACCTGTCGGTGTACGACAACGTGGCCTACCCGCTGCAGATGCGGCGGATATCCAGGGCCGAGGTCGCACGCCGGGTCGAGACGGCAATTGCCACGGTGCGCCTCGCCGGCTTCGAGGCGCGACTGCCGCGCGCGCTCTCCGGAGGTCAGCAGCAGCGCGTGGCGTTGGCACGCGCCATCGTCTTCCAGCCGCGGCTGCTGCTGATGGACGAACCGATGGGTGCGCTGGACAAGCGGCTGCGCGAGCTGATGCAGATCGAGGTGCGGCAGCTCCAACGCACACTGGGCATCACCACGGTCTCGGTCACCCACGACCAGGTGGAAGCGCTGGTGATGTCGGACCTGATCGGCGTGCTCGACGGCGGCGTGCTGCAACAGCTCGGGCCACCGCTGGAGGTGTACCAGCGCCCGGCCAACCGCTTCGTGGCCGACTTCCTCGGCGAGTCCAACCTGCTGCCGGTGAGCGGCCTGCGGCAGGACGGAGTGCAATGGGTCGCCGACCTCGGCGGCGGCCTCTGCAGTGCCGTGGCGCTGGATGCGGCGCGCACCACCGAGCCGGTGGCGCTGCTGGTGATCCGCCCGGAGAACATCGCGATCGGCACGGCCGCCGAGGCCATGCCCAATCGCTGCCAGGCCGAAGTGCGCGAAGCGATCTTCGTCGGGGACTTGCTGAAGTACCGTTGCCTGACCGAGGGCGGCAGGGAACTGCATGTGAAGTCACTGGGCGCCGCCGGCGAGCCTCTGGCCGTGGGCGCCCGCACGCAGCTGGGCTGGCGCACCGAGCACTGCCTTGCGGTGGCCCCATGAGCGGCACGACGGCGGCACCCCGAACGGCCATGGTGGGCGCGACCAGGCGCCGCTGGCCCCAGGGCGCGCTGTTGCTGCTGCCCGCGCTGGTGTTTCTGCTGGTGTTGTTCCTGGTGCCGCTGGCCAGGGTGTTGTGGGGAAGCGTGTTCGCTCCGGACTTCACGCTCGAGCACTACACGCGCATCGTGCAGACGCCCGTGTATGCGCAAGTGCTGCTGCGCACGCTGCGCGTCGCACTCCTGACCACGGCGTTGTGCATCGTGCTGGGCTACCCCGCCGCGATGCTGCTGGCGGCGGTGAGCGCCCGCGCGCGCCAGTGGCTGCTGCTGTGCGTGGTGGTGCCGTTCTTTCTGAGCATGCTGATCCGCAACTTCATCTGGATGGCGCTGCTGCAGCGCTCCGGCCTGATCAACCGCACGTTGATGGACTGGGGAGTGATCCATGAGCCGCTGCCGCTGATGTACAACGAATTTGGCATGTTGCTGACGATGACCAACATGCTGCTGCCCTACACCATCTTCCCGATCCTGAGCGCGCTGCTGGCGATTCCACCTGAGTTGCCCAATGCCTCGGCCAGCCTGGGCGCCGCTCCGCTGCGCACCTTCTGGCGCGTGACCCTGCCGCTCAGCCTGCCCGGCGTGGCCGCAGGCGGCTTGCTGGTGTTCATCGTCGCTCTGGGCTTCTTCATCACACCGGCGCTGGTCGGAGGCCCGAAGCAGATGATGATTTCCAACCTCATCGACTTCAACGTGCGCGAAGTGCTGAACTGGCCCTTCGCATTTGCGCTGGCCAGCCTGCTGCTCTTCGGCACGCTGATCTTCTACTACCTGCACGTGCGCTATGTCGAGGTCCGGCTGCCGCGCACCGGCCTGGTATGACGCCGGCTGCGCGCCGGCGGCTGGGCCGCCTCGCCTTCATGCTGCCAGGCGCCCTGGTGCTGTTCTTCCTGATGGCGCCGGTGCTGGCAGTGATCCCGATGTCGTTCGGCTCCTCCAGCGTGTTCGAGCTGCTGCCCACCAAGCCCGACCTGAGCCAGTACCGCCGCTTCTTCGCCGCCGGTGATTGGATGGCGGCCCTGGGCAACTCGCTGCAAGTGGCGCTCGGCACGACGGCGGTCTCCACCACGGTGGGCGTGGCGGCGGCGCTCGGTCTGGCGCGCATGTCCAAGCGCCGTCGCGCGGTGCTGGAGGCGCTGCTGATCCTGCCGCGCATCGTGCCGACCATCGTCTTCGCGGTGGCCGCTTACAGCGTCTTCCTGCAACTGGGTCTGGTGGGTTCGATCGCCGGCCTGGTGCTGGCGCACAGCGTGCTAGCCACGCCGTTTGTCGTCATCTTCGTCGGCAGCGCACTGCGCGTCTTCGACTGGTCGCAGGTGGAAGCCTCGCGCAGCCTGGGCGCAGGTGGCGCGGCCACCTTCATGCGGGTGATCCTGCCGCAGATCCGGCTGTCGGTGCTGGGCAGCGCACTCTTCGCCTTCAATCTCTCGTTCGACGAGGTGGTGGTCACGCTCTTCATCAGCGGCGTGCACAGCAAGACCCTGCCGGTGAAGGTGTGGGACGCGATCCAGTACGAACTGGCGCCCATCCTGCCAGCGGTTTCTACGTTGGTCATTCTCAGCACGCTGGTGCTGCTGCTGCCGATCATGCTGGCCCAGCGCCGCGGCGCCCTGCAACAACCTGGAGCTTGAGTTCGATGCCGTACTTCAAGGGATTTGCCTGCTTCGGCTGCCGCGCCGCCTACCGGCCCGACCAGGACCTGCTGCTATGCCCGGCTTGCGGGCAGTTGCTTGACGCCCAGTACGACCTCGAGGGCATCCGGCGCGACCTGGACCGCGACCGGTTCGCCACGCGGCCGGTGGGCGTCTGGCGCTGGGCCGAGCTGTTGCCGGTGTTGGACCCGGCAGCCATCGTCACCCTCGGCGAGGGCGACACGCCGATGCTGCGCTGCGACCGGCTGGCGCGCCACGTGGGCGTGCGCGAGCTGTGGGTGAAGTCCGACGCGAGCAACCCCACGGGGTCGCTGAAGGACCGCTCGATCACGGTCTCGGCGACCAAGGCGCGCGAGTTCGGCTACCAGGTGCTGTCGTGCGACTCCACCGGCAACAAGGCCTCTTCGGTGGCCGCGTATGCCGCCCGCGCCGGGCTCAGGAGCGTGGTCTTCTGCCCCGAGGACACGCCCACGCCCAAGGTGACGCAGGCGCTCTTCTTCGGCGCCACGTTGATCCGCGTGCGCGGCCACTATGCCGAGATCAACGCCATGTACCGCAAGCTCATCCACAGCGGCGCGGTGCACTGGTACGACTGTGGCACGGACAACCCGTTTCGCTACGAGGGCAAGAAGACCTATGCCTACGAGATCGCGCGCCACTTCGACTGGCAGGTGCCCGACCGCGTGGTGCACCCGGCCAACGGCGGCATGTCGATCGTGAAGACCTGGAAGGGGTTCAGCGAGATGCGGGCCATGGGCTGGACGAGCCACTCGCCGCGCATGACCGCCGTGCAGGCCGCGGCCTGCGACCCCATCGTGCGCTCGTTCCACGCCGGCACGGCCGAGGTGGCGCCCATCCAAAAGCGCCCCACCATCGCCGGCGCACTGGCCGGCACCGACCCCGGTCTCCTGGGTGCCCGCACCCTGGTGGCACTGCGCGAGTCCGGCGGCGATGCCATTGGAGTCGATGACAGCGAGACCGTCGAGGCCATGACCCGACTCGCCGAAGAGGGCCTGTTCATCGAACCGAGCGGTGCCGTGGCCATCGCCGGCCTGCGGCGCATGGTGGCCGAGGGCCGTGCCAGCCCCGACGAACGGGTGGTGTGCGTGGTGACCGGTTCGGGCTTCAAGGATTTCGACCGCATCGCCGAGCGCGTGACGATTCCCGAAGGTGTAGTGAAGGACTACGACGAATTGCTCGGCGCTGCGCGGGCGCTGCAGGTGTGAGGCCGCGATGAAGATCACCGACGTCAAGGCCACCGTGCTGGCCAGCAAGTACGACCGCCCCATCCACTTCGCCCACATGGAGCTGACCGAGCGGCGCATCATCCTCGTGCGCGTCTACACCGACGAAGGCGTGATCGGCCTCGGAGACATCGACGGCTCCCCCGCGGGCGACATGGCCTGCGTGCAATTGCTGGAGAACACCTTTCGCCCGGTGCTGATCGGCACCGACCCGCTGGCCATCGGTGCCCGCCACGCCGACATGTTCGAGCTGCTGAACCGCCTTGGGCGCTACCGCAGCCTGGAGTCCTACGTGCTCGGCGCCGTCGACACCGCGCTGTGGGATATCGCCGGCAAGGCGGCGGGCATGCCGGTGCACCGCCTGCTGGGCACTCGGCGTAGCGCGATCGATGCCTATGCCAGCCTGGAACGGGTGGAGCCCGGCAAGCTGGCCGAGGCGGTAGGCAGGCGTGCCGCCGAAGGCTTTGCCGGCGTCAAGATCCGCATCGGCTTTCGCGGTGCGGATGACGAGGCCATCGTTGCCGAAGCGCGCAAGGCGCTGCCGCTGGGCAGCGCGACGCGGTTGATGGCGGACGCCAATTCAGGCTGGAACCGCGCGCATGCGGTGCAGTACGGGCGCCGCCTGGAACCGCACCAACTGCACTGGCTGGAGGAGCCGCTGCCGCCGTACGACCTGCCGGGATATGCGCAACTCGCCGCCGAACTGGCCACGCCGGTGGCGATGGGCGAGCACGAAATCTTCAATCGCTACGACGCACGCGACATCCTGCTGGCCGGCGCGGCCGACATCCTGCAGCCCGACCTGCGGCAGGGCATCTCCGAGGTGATGCGCATCGCCCACCTGGCCAGCGCCTGGGACATCCCATGCATCCCGCACTTCTTCGGCCCGGCGATCCGTTTCGCGGCGATGGTGCAGGTGCTGGCGGCGATCGACAACTACCAGCTGTGCGAGTACCCGGTGGCCTTCGACCCGATCCGGTTCGAGCTGACCGACCCGCCGCTTGCTGCCCTGGCCGGCAAAATCGAGGTGCCCACCGGGCCGGGATTGGGTGTGGCGTTGCGCGAGGAAACACTGCGTCGTTACGAGGTGCGATAGGCGCAGTGGCGCTCGTTCCTCGAGGAAGCCCGCCTGCGTTCGCTGGTAAGGCAAGCTGCAACCGCACAGGCAGGGTCACCAGCAACACGATTGGCAGCAGCGGCCCGCTGGTTCAACCATGGATAGCGCGCCAACATGGCGGTACTGGGGTATTGATGTCCAAACGACCTGATGTGCCGAGCGTGCCCTGCGACGGCCGGGGCCCGGCTCCTCGGGGCAATCCCCGAGGAAGTGTTGGTGGGCCCTGCAGGATTCGAACCTGCGACCAACGGATTAAGAGTCCGCTGCTCTACCAACTGAGCTAAGAGCCCTGTGTGACCTGGGCGCCGGCGGGAACCGGCTTCCGATCGCTGCCCGGACTGTCGATCCGGTGGTGGGTCGTGCAGGATTCGAACCTGCGACCAACGGATTAAAAGTCCGCTGCTCTACCGACTGAGCTAACGACCCGTCCGTAGAGCCGCGCAGTATAGCCGGCCGCCTCAGCGGCCCCGCGCTGGCGACGGCCCGTAGGGCGCGAGCAGTTGCGAAACCGCTGCACTCGCGGCGACCATGCCGAAGGTGGCCGTGACCATGACGCTGGAGCCGTAGCCTGCGCAGTTGAGGCTGCCGTCGGTGGCGGCCGGTGCAGCCTCGCAGGCGTTGGCGGCCGCTCCACCCTCATCCTCGCCGCCACCGTCGCCCCCGGCCCCGGTCGGCAGGCGCTCGGGCAGGGCGACCGCCTCGCGTGAGAACACGCAGGTGATCCCGATGGCCTGCTTCGCCCCACCGGCCTGGCGCGGCACGGCACCGGCGCGCCGCAGGTGCTGACGCAAGGCAGCGAGCAGCGGGTCGTGTGTCGTCTCGGCCAGGTCGGCCACCTGCACAAGCTCGGGGCGGCGCTTGCCGCCGGCCGCGCCCACGACGACGGCCGGCACGCGCGCCGCGAGGCTCCAGCGCGCCAGCGCCTCCTTGGCGCGCACCTGGTCGCAGGCATCGACGAGGCCGTCCACCGCCACCGGCAGCAGGGCCGGCCAGTTGTCTTCGGAGGCGAACTCCTCCACCGTGTGCACGCGGCAGCCGGGGTGAATGAGCGCGATGCGCTCGGCCAGGGCCTGAGCCTTGGCCTGGCCGAGTGTGGGTGTGAGTGCCTGCACCTGTCGGTTGACGTTGGACTCGGCCACGTGGTCGAGGTCGATCAGCACCAGCTCCGCGACGCCCGAGCGCGCCAGCGCCTCGGCCGCCCACGAGCCGACACCCCCCAGCCCCACGACCGCGAAGCGCCCGGTGCGCAGCCGCTCGTAGCCAGCCGCGCCGTACAGGCGGCGCAGGCCGCCGAAGCGGCGCTCGAGGTCGGCAGCGCCTGGGCCCGGCCGCCCGTGAGCGAGGGCCGGCGGCGCGGCCGGAAGCGTGGCCGCAGGCACGGTGGTCGTGCTCAACCGATCCGCTCCAGCCGCCACATCTGGTAGCGCAAGGCCAGCACCGCACCGACCACGATGCCGCCGAAAGCGATGAAGCTGCCCAGCGCCAGCGTCGACAGGCCAGTGAGGCCCTGGCCCACCGTGCAGCCGAGGGCGGTGACTCCGCCGACGCCCATCAGCACCGCGCCGACGAGGTGGTTGGCCGTGTCCTCGGTGCTCGCGAAGCCCTCCCAGCGGAAGCTCTTCTGCGCCAGCGCCACCGCGGCCGAGCCGAGCACGACACCCGCGGTGCTGGTGACGCCGAAGCTGAGCACCTTGCTCTTGTCGCTGAAGAGGATGAGCCAGTCGACGGCGTAGGCCATCGGTGCCACGAAAGTGAGCGATTCCATGCGTCCGCCCTGTGTGCCGACGAAGGTTTCCTCCAGGGTCACGGGGTGCTCGGCGAGATGGCCGAAGTGCCCGGTCACCCACCAGCCGCCGACCACCGCGGCGGCGACGCCGATGCCGCCGACCCATGTCTCGGCGCGCCGCGCCTCGGGGCGCCGCCCGACGAAGACCAGCATCGCCAGCGCCAGCAGGGCGGCCAATACGGGCGCCAGCGTGCGCACGGAGCCCAGGCCCGTGCGCGCCATCAACGAGGGCAGGTCCTGCCCCGCCGGCAGCGCCACCACGACGGCATCCACCGTCGCCACGCGCACCACTGCCACGATGCCGCGCAGCGTGGCATAGGCGGCGATGGCGAGCACGGTGAAGACCACCAGCGCCTTCAGGCTGCCACCGCCGATGCGCACCAGCGTCTTGCTGCCGCAGCCCGAGGCCAGCACCATGCCGAAGCCGAAGAGCACGCCGCCGGCCAGGTGGGACAGCGGCAGCCAGTTCGGCGCCGCGTACATGCTGTGCCTTGCCTGCACCAGCCCCAGGCCGACGAGCGCGTTGAAGCCGAGCATGCTGGTGGCGATGGCCACCAGCCACATGCTCATGCGCGACCAGTCGCCCATGTTCACGATGTCGGCCACCGCGCCCATGGTGCAGAAGTGGGTGCGCTGCGCCACCGCGCCGAAGAGGGCACCGAGCGCCAGCCCCGACCAGAGCACCCCGTGCACGAGGGCCGGGAGCTGGGCTTCGGTCACGTCGAGGCGATGAGCTGCAGGCGGGCGCGGCCGATCAGCGCGTGGGCAGCGTGGCGAGCCGGTCCTTGCCGGCCTGCGCTGCTTCCGACGCGGGGTACGACTTGATCAGCTCCTGCAGCGTGGCGCGCGCAGCGCGGTTGTCCTTGGTCTCGGCCTGGCTGTTGGCCAGGGCGAGCAGGGCCTCGGGCGCGCGCGGGTGGTCGGGCGCGCCGGCCACGAAGCTGCGGAAGGCATCGATCGCCGCCTTGTAGTCGCGCTTGCCATACAGCGCATTGCCGAGCCAGAAGCGCGCCTGGTTCGTATAGGGGCTGCCGGCATAGCGGCGCTGGAAGTTCGTGAGCGAGGCGGCAGCGCGGTCGAAGTCGCCGCCGCGCATCACCGCCATCGCCTCGTCGAAGGTCTTGCGCTCTTCGGGGTCGACCGCGAACTCGCGTCCGTCGATCGTCACCTTCACGGGTTCGAGCCGGCGCAGCCGGTCGTCCAGCGTCTGGCCGATGTCGCGGCTGCGGCGCTGCAGCTCGGCCACGTCGCGGGCGAGCGTCTCGTCGCTGCCGCGCAGCTTGGCCAGCTCGGCGCGCATGGCCTCCAGCTGGTTGTTCATGTCCAGCAGGCTGCGGCGCAGCGCGCCGATCTGCTCCACGAGCTGGGCGTTCAGCGTTGTCAGCTGCGTCGTGAGCTCGGTCTCGCGCGCCTTGCCGGCGTCCTCGACCTGCGTGACGCGGGCGCGCAGGTCGATGACCGCCTTGCGCGCCTCGTCGTCCTTGAACAGCTGGGCGTGGGCGGGCAGTGCGGCGGTGAACGCCAGCACTGCGGCGGTCCGCAGCAGCGAGCGTGGATACATCACTTGTCCCTCAGTTCAGCGCGGCGGTTCTTGGCCCAGGCCGCCTCGTCGTTGCCGGTGGCGGCGGGGCGCTCCTTGCCGTAGCTCACGGCCTCGAGCTGAGTATCGCTGGCGCCGAGCAGTGTCATCGAGCGCAGCACGGCCTCGGCGCGCTTCTGGCCCAGCGCCAGGTTGTACTCGCGGCCGCCACGCTCGTCGGTGTGGCCCTCGATGACGACCTTCTTGCCGCGGCTTCCGGCGAGCGCCCGCGCGTGGCCTTCGATGAGCGGCTTGAACTCGTCGCGGATGGCAAAGCTGTCGAAATCGAAATAGACGACGCGCTGGCTCGGCGCCGCCAGCAAGGCGGCGCCACCGGCGCCCGCCGCGGCACTGCGCGTGAGGTCGACGTTGGCCACCTGCGATTGCGGCGTGCCGCCGGTCGTGCCGCCGGCGCCGCCGGCCAGCGACGAGGCGGTGCCGGCAGCGGGGCGGCTCTCGACGAGCGGCAGCTTGTCGGGGGCGATGGGCGTGGAGTCGCAGGCGACCAGCACGCCGGCGAGGGCCAGCAGCGCCAGGGCGCTGCGGGTGGAGGTGTTGAGGTTCATGGTGCGCACTCCTTGCACAGGTCGGAAAAGGGGATCAGGCCCGGTTCGAGCATGATGCGGCCGAAAAGGTTCGCCAGGGGCACCGTGGGAGGAGGCAAGCGTGCGTCGATGGCACGTCGTACCTAGCGGCCGAAAGGCCCCCAGCAGGGTTCGCGCACGTCGCCGCTGCTCACGACCAGGCGCGACTTGATCCTGCCGTCCAGCGTGGTGGTCATCAGCACGTCGGCGCCGCGCACGCGCGTGGCATAGACGATGAGGCGGCCGTTCGGCGCGAAGCTCGGGCGCTCGTCCTCGGTCGTGTCGGAGAGCTGGCGCACGGTGCCGGTGTCCAGCTCTTGCAGGCTGACGCGGAAGGCGCCGCCCTGGCGCGTGATGAAGGCAACCGCCTTGCCGTCGGGGCTGAGCGAGGGGCTGATGTTGTAGCTGCCGCTGAAGGTGACGCGCTCGGCGCCGCCGCCGCCGGCGCCCATGCGGTAGATCTGGGGGCCGCCGCCGCGGTCGCTGACGAAGTAGATGCTGCGACCGTCGGCGCTGAACACCGGCTCGGTGTCGATGGCGTTGCTCTGCGTCAGGCGCGCCGGGTTGCCGCCGGCCACTGGCATCGTGTACAGCTGCGTCAGCCCTTCGCGTGCCAGGGCCACCGCGAGCGTGCGTCCGTCGGGCGAAAACGCCGGCGCGCTGTTGCTGCCGCGGAAGTTGGCGACGCGGCGGCGCTCGCCGCTCATCAGGTCCTGCACCCACACCACGGCCTTCTGGTCCTCGAAGGACACGTAGGCGAGCTGCCGCCCGTCGGGGCTCCAGGCCGGGCTGATGATGGGCTGCGGGCTCGCCAGCGCCACATGGCCGCCTTCGCCGTCGGCGTCGGTCACGTGCAGCGTGTAGCGCGCGCCGGCCTTCACGACATAGGCGATGCGTGTGGCAAAGACGCCGCGCTCGCCGGTGAGCTGCTGGTAGATCTCGTCGGAGATGCGGTGTGCCGCCAGGCGCAGGTCGGCCGCCGGCACCACGGTGCTGCGGCCGAGCAGCTCTTCGCCCTTGACGGTGTCCCACAGCTTGTAGCGCAGGTCGAAGCGGCCGTCGGCCAGCCGCGCCACCGAGCCGGCCACCAGCGCATCGGTGCCCTTGGCGCGCCAGTCGGGCAGGCGCACGACGCTGCGCTCGTCCAGCGGCTCGTTGGTGGGCACGTGCCGGAAGACACCGCTGCGCTCGAGGTTGGCGCGCACCACCTGCGACACCGCGACGCCGGCCAGCGCCTCGTCGCGGAAGGCGGCGATCGTGATTGGCGCCTGCGTCGCGCCGACGCCGGCGATCTCGACGCGGAACTGCGCGCGGGTGGCGAGCGGTTGCGCCAGGCCGGCCGCCGCCAGGGACATCACCAGCTGCCGTCGTGCCGGCGACGCCAACAGGCGCCGGCAGGCCGCCGCGGGCAACGTGCTGCGGCGTCGCGGCGCCGTGGAATTCTCGCCATGCATCATCGGTGGGCGCCGAGGGCGCCGAGGGGCCCGCCAGGGGGCACGAGGCAGGGATTGTAGGCAGCGCCTGCGGGCCGGCCCGCAGGACGGGGCCGTGTCCCTTTGTATCGTGCGGACGGGGCCCGCGCACAGGCGGCACCGATAATGCCCGCCGCCTCGCCACCCGGGGCCCGCCCCGATGCCCAGCCTTCTCGCGCGCTTCAGGCGCCTCGCGCCGTACTTCCGCACCAGCCGCATCGGGCTGGCCGCCACCATCTTCGGCGCCACGCTGATGGCGCTGACCGAGCCGAT
>JALHOU010000078.1 GCA_022842825.1 Rubrivivax sp. | reverse complement strand
CCCCCGGCGGCGCGGGCCGCGCCGCGGGCTTGGGCGGCGCCGGCGCGCGAGGCGCGCGCTCCTCGATCTGCTCGGTGAAGGTCCAAGTGAAGGGGGGCAGGTCGTGCAGGATGCCGACCACCACGAGCAGCAGGACGGCCAGCAGGAGGAAGCGCCGCCACGAGATGCTCACCAGCCACGTGGCATAGGCATGGAAGGCCTTCAACGAGCTGGCGGCAAAGCGTTGCCAACGTTGGCGCCAGGGGGTGGGCGCAGGAGCCTGGGGGTTCGGAGTGGCGGAGACGGTCATCGCGGGGAGGTCCGGGTCCGGGCGTCGACCCAGGGCGGAGCGGCTGTCCCCTCCTCTGTCCAGTGCCGATGGCATGGATCCGGTGGCAGGCACTGTAGCGGGTGCCTTGACACTGACCACCGAAGCGCGACGCAGCCGCGGCGTGGCCCGACAGGCTGCGGCGCCGCCCGATGGGCGGTGCTCGCAAGGCTGGCGCCTGGCCCGAGATGCCGCTCGTGCCTGCACGGGCGTGACGGTCCCTCGTTGGCGGCCCTGCGTGCGCGAGGGACGGTCTTGCGCGAGGCCGTGACGGCTGCGCGCCTCGGCGCCCCGCGGGCTGAGCGGTGCCGCGCGAGCGCGTGGCTCAGAGCAGGCTGGACGCGAGGGCCAGCACGAGCGTCGCGCTGGCGGCACAAAGCACGAGCCGCAACAGGCTGGCGTCGGCCGCGTCGGCCAGCGTCATCTGCGCCAGCGCATCGGCATCGTCGTGGCACCCTTCTGGCGTGTTCACCGCCTGCGCGGGACCGGTGAAGGTTTCGATGTTCGCGGTGGCTGTCATGAGGGCAGCTTAGGGTGCAAAGAGTGTCGTGGCGAGCGTCTGCCGGCGGCCGATCCTCCCGAGAGGCGATGCCCCGGGAGGTGTCGGTCGGCAGGCCGTGATCCATGTCACGCCTGTGAGACGCTCCATGGGGCGTCGCGCGGCTCGCGCCCGGGGGCGGATGCGCAAAGCCCGCGGGTGGCGCGGTGCCAGCGCCTTGCGCTGGCCTGGCCATCCGCCAAGCCGTGGCGCCAGCTGACGCGCAAACAGCTAACGCGCAAATAGCTCACCACGCGCCGACTCGGTGATCGCGACCACGGCCGGATGGCGGATGCGCCGCTCGACGGTGATGGCGAAGAACTCCTCCTCCAGCTCGGCGCTTCGCCCGACGACCTGGACCCCGAAGCTGGCCTCGATCTCGGCCTCCAGTACCGAGGCGGCCATGAAGATGCCGCGGCCCTCCCGGCCGAAGGCGTTCATGAGCGCGCTGTCGTCGAACTCGCCCACGAGGTGCGGCGCGAGTCCGTGGCGTGCCAGCCAGGCGTCGAACTGCTGGCGCACTGGTGTGCCAGCGCTTTGCACCAGCATCGGCGCATCGTTCAGGCAGGCCGGGAAGTTGCCTTGCAGGCTGCGCCGCAGCGCCGGCGCGCAGAAGAAGCTCATCGGCGATCGGCCGAGCTCGTGGTTGAAGGCCTTGACGCTGACGCGGCGCGAGATGGGCTCGTTGGCGATCACGAGGTCGAGGCGGTGCAGGGCGAGCTCGGCCAGCAGGTCGGCGAACTTGCCCTCGTGGCAGACGAGATGGATGCGCTCTTTCAACTTGAGCGCCGGCTCGAGCAGCCGGTAGGCGACCGACTTGGCCACCGCATCGGCCACGCCGACGCGCAGCTCCAGGGTGCGCGGTCCTTCGGCGCGCCGTTCGCGCAGTGCGGACTCGAGCTCGCTGGCGAGGCCGAAGATCTCGTCGGCATAGCGCAATGCGACGCGCCCGTCGTCGGTGAGCTCGAGCTGGCGGCCGCGCTTGCGGAAGAGCTGCCGCCCCAGGCGGTCCTGCAGCAGCTTGATCTGCGACGACAGCGTCTGCGGCGTCGTGTGCAGCTGCTGCCCGGCGCGCACCACGCCGCCGGCGTGAGCGGCGGCCCAGAAGTAGTGCAGGTGCTTCAGGTTCATGATGCGCTTTCCTCGAACTGAGGTTGTACAAAGTTCGAATTTACGTGAAATGGACCCAACCCTAGATTACGGAGATGGGGAAAGGTCCCCAGCCATCAGGAGTGCCAAATGCGCATCAGTACCAAGGGCCGTTTTGCCGTCAACGCGATGATCGATCTCGCCCTGCGCGAGTCGGCGGGGCCGGTGGCCCTGGCCACCATCGGGGAGCGGCAGGGCATCTCGCTGTCGTACCTGGAGCAGCTGTTTGGCGGCCTGCGAAGCGCCGGCCTCGTGCAGAGCAGCCGCGGTCCGGGTGGCGGCTACCGGCTGGGCCGCCCGGCCGAAGACATCAGCGTGGCCGACATCGTGCTGGCCGTCGACGAGCGCGAGCCGGTGCAGGACCACCGCCCGGGGGCGCCCGCCACGGCCGGGCTCTGGCTCCGGCTCGAGGAGGCGATGCGGCACCATATGGCCGCCATCTCGCTGCGCAGCCTCGTGGAGCAACAGCTCGACCGCGGCGAGCCGATCGTCGTGGCGCCGCGCCGCCGCGCCATCGCGCCGGTGCCGACGGTGCGCCCGGCGCGCACCACGGCGCCGAACTCGGTGTTCGCGTTCGCCGCCGCAATCGCAGGTTGAGTCGGGGCGCTGCCGGCTCGCGCCCCGGGCTTGGCAGCGCGGCCTACTTGTAGAGCACCTGCGGCAGCCACAGGCCGATCTGCGGCCACGTGTAGAGCAGGAAGATCGCCAGCACCTGGATGCCCATGAACGGCAACATGCCGGCAAAGATCTGGTTCAGTGTCACATGCGGCGGGCTCACGCCCTTGAGATAGAACGCCGCCATCGCCACCGGCGGGCTCAGGAAGGCGGTCTGCAGGTTGAGCGCCACGAGCAGCCCGAAGAACAGCGGGTCGACGCCGAAGTTGTCGAGCAACGGGATGAAGATGGGCATGAAGATCACGATGATCTCGGTCCATTCCAGCGGCCAGCCCAGGATGAAGATGATGAACTGGCTCAGCAGCAGGAACTCGGTCTTGCTCAGGTTCATGCTGAGCACCCACTTCTCGACCAGGTCCTGCCCGCCGAGCAGCGCAAAGGCGGCCGAGAAGATGGCGCTGCCAACGAACAGCCAGCAGACCATGGCGCTTGTCTTGGCGGTGAGCTTGACCGATTCGTTCACCTCGACCTGCAGGCCCGCCTGCCGGTAGGCCAGAAGCGCCCAGGCGGCCACTCCCACGACCGCGAGCGCGCCCAGGCTCGCCGGTACCTGCTGCACGAGCACGGCGTCGAGATGCAGGGCCAGCCATCCGATCGCCGCCAGCGCCGGCGTCCACAAGACCAGCCACAGGATGAAGACGCGCTGCCTGTCAGCGCGCTTGGCGATGACCGCATAGATCGCCGCGAGCAGAAAGCCGCCGAAGGCACCTACGGCGGCCGCCTCCGTCGGCGTGGCCAGGCCGAAGACAATCGAGCCCAGCACCGAGAGGATGAGCACGAGCAGCGGGAAGAAGCTCGACAGCAGCATCTTGAAGACTTCGAAGCGTTCGAAGGTCAGCAGGCCGTAGAAGGCAACCAGGGCGAGCAGCGCGACCCCCAGGCCGATCCAGTAGCCGCGGCCGACCGAATGTGGCGCCGCCGGCCCGCTGGCGCCTGGCGCCGCGCCGGCCCCCGCGGCCCCGGGCTCGCGCAGACCACCGGTCTCGCCCGATCCCGGCGGCGGCGACAGGCCACCGCCCTGGGGCGCCTTCGCACCGCTGCCCGCGGGCTCCTGCAAGCCGGCGGTACCCGGTGGCTCCTTGACTCCACCCGCGCCTGGGGGCTCTGCAAGCCCGCCCGGCGATGCCAGGGGTTCCCTCAAGCCGCCACTCGGGGGCTCGGCCAGCCCACCGGAGGCCGCGACCGGGGCGACCCCTGCATTGGCCGTGGGGGCCGGGTCGACCCGCCAGGCGATGATGGCCACCGCGGCCACCAGCAGTGCGGGCAGCAAGGCCGTGAACAGCTGCCTGCGCAGCGACCGGTCTTCGCGCACGCCGCGCAGCAGGCCGGGCAGGGCGAGTCGCGAGACCCCGTCGGCCAGCCTGCGCAGGGCCGGCGGCAGCTCGATCCTGCGCGCTTCGGCCGACAACGGGGGGGCCAACGAGGGCTTGATGGCCGCCACCAGCACGACGTAGAGGATGTAGAGCCCGGCCAGCATCAAGCCGGGGAAGAAAGCACCGGCATACAACTGCACCACCGAAACGCCTGCCGTGGCGCCGTAGACGATCAGCATCACCGAGGGCGGGATCAGGATGCCCAGGCAGCCGCCCGCGGTGATGACGCCGGCCGAGAGCCGGATGTCGTAGCCGCCCTTCAACATCTGCGGCAGCGCGAGCAGCCCCATCAGCGTGACCACGGCACCGACGATGCCGGTGGCGGTGGCGAAGATGGCGCAGGTGAAGAGCGTCGCGACCGCCAGCGAGCCCGGCACGCGCGCCAGCGCCAGGTGCAGGCTGCGGAAGAGCTTGTCGATCAGGTTGGCGCGCTCGACGAGGTAGCCCATGAAGACGAAGAGCGGGATCGAGATGAGCACGTCGTTGCTCATCACCTTGAAGGCGGACTGCACCATCAGATCCAGCGTCTTCGTCGTGTCGCGTTCATAGGCGAGCCACGTGAAGATCATGCCCATGCCCATGAGCGTGAAGGCGGTCGGGAAGCCCAGCATGATGGCCACCACGATGAGCGCCAGCATCAGCAACCCGAGGTGACCGCTCGTGATGTTGTCGGCGCGCGCAAGCACGATGGTGATGCCAAGCAGGATCAGCCCCATCAGGATGAAGCCGAACCACAGTTCCTTGCGGATCATCATGACCGGCTCCCGCCCGCGCCCTGGGCATCCGGCGCCGGGCCCCGTGGGGCCGTCACGTACTTGTCGAGGCTGGCGATGTCCTCGTCCTTCACGTGCACCATCGCCTTCAACTTGTCGACATCGACCTCCTCCACGTCCTGGTCGCGCGAAGGCCACGCGCCTGTCCGGATGCACTGCGCGCAGCGCACGATCTCGACCACGCCCTGCAGCAGCAGCATCGCGCCGGCCATGGGGATGATGAACTTGAACGGATACAGCGGCAGCGGCGTCGCGGAGAAGGTCTTCTCGCGAATCGCCAGCGCCTCCATCGCATAGCCCCACCCCGCCCAGGTGAGCGCGACGATGCCGGGAAGGAAGAACACGATGTACAGAACAAGGTCGATCCAGGCCTGAGTGCGTGGCATGAAGAAGCCGTACAGCACATCGCCGCGCACGTGGTTGTTCTTTGCCAGCGTGTACGCGCCGGCCATCATGAACAGCGTGCCGTAGAGCATGATCTGCCCGTTCAGCGCCCAGTCGTGCGGGGTGTTCAGCACATAGCGGGAGAAGACCTCCCAGGTGATGCCGAGCGCCAGGACGATGATCGTCCAGGCGAAGAACTGGCCGATCCAGGTGGAGAGCCGGTCGACGGCCAGCAGCAGGCGTTGCATCAAGATCCTCCGGAGTGCGGGTCCTGGCCGGGCGTTGCGAGAGGCCGACGGCGCCCGCGGCCCGTCCACGGTGTCAGGCCCACAAGCAAAGGCCACCGCCTCAGCGGTGGCCTTGCACGACCCGTCCCATGGGCAACGGGCAGACGACTCAGCGACGGAAGTAGTGGTTCCAGGCCATCTTGAAGTCGACCAGGTAGTCGTTCTGCCACTGGCCGGCGCGCTGCGCAAACGCCTTTTGGCTGTCGAGCACCTTCTTGAACAGCGCGTTCTCGGCGGACTTCTTGGCCACCACCTTGTCCCACACCTCGAGCTGGTTGCGCAGGATGGCGTCGGGCGTCTTGTAGAACTGCACGCCGGCCTTCTTCAGCTCGGCATAGTCCTTGGAATTGCGGTCGATCGCCTTCCAGCTCATGTCAGCGCTGGCGGCCTCCACGGCGTAGTCGATGATCTTCTTCAGCTCGGCACTCAGGCCGTTGTACTTGGCGCGGTTGAACAGGATCTCGAACTGTTCCGTGCTCTGGTGGAAGCTCTGCAGCATGCACACCTTGGACACATCGGGGAAGCCGAGGATGCGATCGCTGGTGGCGTTGTTGAACTCGGCGCCCTCAATGAGGCCGCGGTCCAGCGCCGGCACGATCTCGCCGCCGGGCAGCGGGTTCACGGCCGCGCCCTGCTCGGTGTACATGTCCACCGCCAGGCCGACGGTACGGAATTTCATGCCCTTCATGTCCTCGACCTTGGCGATCGGCTTCTTGAACCAGCCGTAGGGCTGCGTGGGCATGGGGCCGTAGAGGAAGGAGACGATGTCGATGTTGATCGACTTGTAGATCTCCTGCAGAAGCGCTTCGCCGCCGCCGTAGTTGTGCCACGACAACAGCATGTTCGGATCCATGCCGTAGCCTGGGCCCGAGCCCCACAGCGCCAGCGCGGAGTTCTTGCCGTAGTGGTATGCGACGACACCGTGGCCGCCGTCGAGCGTGCCTTTGGAGACGCCTTCGAGCAGCTGGAATGCCGGCACCACGGCGCCAGCGGGGAGCACGTCGATCTTCAGCCGGCCACCCGCCATGTCGTTGATCTTCTTGGCGAAGTCGTTGGCGTACTCGTGGAAGATGTCCTTTGCCGGCCAAGTGCTCTGGAAACGCAGCGAGACTGTCTGCGCGTTGGACACCATCGGTGCAGCCAGCGCGCCGGCACCCATCGCGCCAGCGGCAGCGGAGCGGAGAAAGCGGCGTCGCGGCGTCTTGGTCGAAGTCTTCATGGACACGGGCTCCTTGATTCGGGGCGTTGGTAAGGGTCAGCCTCCCACTATCCCGCCAGCATGGCGCCGTGTTCATCGGGTCTTACCCCTGAATGGCTTGCTGCAGCGGCGCAGCGCCGGGCATTCCCTCATGCGCCGCCGGGTGGTGCAGGACACGCGCGCCAGTCGCTACGAGTCGCGCCGGCCTCGACGCTCGCCCAATTCAGGGCGGTCGGGTCACCAGCAAGCCCCTGAGCGCTTCGTCCAGCCGGGCCACTTCGATGCTCTCCCGTCGCACAGGTGCTCCCAGGCAGCCGTGGCGCAGGAGGAAGTCCAGCGTCACCAGCGCCGCATCGACGGTCATCGCCTCGCTCCTTGCCAAGTCGGCCGCTTCGGCGACGCTCAGGCAGCGGAACCCCGCCACTTCGCCGTCCTGGTTCACTGGCGTGCGGCCGGGGGGCAACTCGAGATCGAAGCCATAGAGCCACTCCTGCTGAAAGCCCTCGGGAATGTCGCGCGCCAGACCGATCACGCGGCCCGGCACGGCCCCTGCTACCTCGGCGGGGTCGAGCCCTGCCTCCTCGAAGGCCTCGCGCACGAGCGCGTCGCGTGGCGTCTGGCCGAAACCGACGCCGCCGCCGATGAGGTTGTCGAAGAGCCCCGGGTCCGTGGCCTTGGTGAAGGAGCGCTGCGCGATCCACAGGTGGCTGGGTCGCCCATCGCTGCCGCGCACGAAGCCGCTGGCGTGCGCGCCCAGTGTCAGCGTGCCCCAGAAGCGCGCGGCGGCGCGCTCGATGCGCGCCAGCGGTTCGAGCGTGCTCGGATGCGGCAATGCAAAGAGCTCGTTGCGCCAAGCGCGCACGAGGCCGGCCTCGCGCAGCGCCAGGTTCACCGGCACGAGTGCTTCGCTCGGGTCGTCGTCGAGGGCGTGCACGCCTGCGGCGTCGATGTGCACGGTGGCGTCAAAGCGGCGCAGGGCTTCGAGATGCGCCGCCGCCACCGACCCGACCGCCACGCCGCGCACGAAGAACGGGACTCGCGGTGTGCGCGCCCGGCGGGCCGCGGCGAGGGCGCTCCAGGCCGCGCAAAGGCCGCGGTTCGCCGTGCTCACGGCACCCCGACGCTGTGGCGCGTCTGCCCCGGCATTGTCGGCGTTCGGCGGGTCAGGCACTGCGCCAGCGCGCCATCAGCGCCTGCCACTTCAGGCGCGCGGCCTTCAGGTGCCGCTCCTTGACGTGGCCGTAGCCGCGGATGTCCTCCGGGATACGCGCGATCTCGGCGGCGAGGGCGCGGTTGCCGACGTCTAGCGTCTTCAGCAGCTCCTCGATGCAGGCACGGTACTCGCCGATGAGCGCGCGCTCCATGCGGCGCTCTGCCGTGCGGCCGAAGGGGTCGAGCGCCGTGCCGCGCAGGCCCTTCAGCTTTGCGAGCACGCCGAAGGCGGTGCGCATCCAGGAGCCGAAGGGTTGCTTGACAAGCTCGCCGCGCTCGTTGCGCTCGGCCAGCGCCGGCGGCGCGAGGTGGTGCACGATCTTGAAGTCGCCTTCGAACATGGCACCGATCTTCGCGGCGAAGGCAGGGTCGGTGTGCAACCGCGCCACCTCATATTCGTCCTTGTAGGCCATGAGTTTGAAGAGGTAGCGCGCCACCGCCTCCGTGAGCGCCAGCGCGCCGACCTGGCCGCCAAGAGGCGCCTCGGCCGCCTTCACCTTCTCGACGAACGCCGTGTACGACGCGGCGTACGCGGCGTCCTGGTAGCCCGTGAGGAACTCGGCGCGCGTCTTCACCGTCTCATCGAGCGAAGGCCGCCTGACGATCTGGATCAACTGCTGTGCCTTGAACAATGCCTGCACCGAGGCGAGGTCGTGCGCGCAGCGCCGGCCCCATTCGAAGGCGGCCTTGTTGTTGTCGACCTGCACGCCATTGAGCTCGATGGCGCGCATCAGCGCCGCGTGAGTGAGCGGCACGCGGCCCTTCTGCCACGCGTAGCCGAGGATCAGCGGGTTGGTGTAGATGCTGTCGCCCAGTAGCTGTTCGGCGGCCTGCTCGGCGTCGAAGGCGCCTACCGCCTCTTCACCGACCGTGCTGCGCAGCGCGGCCTCGCATTGCGCGCCCGGCGCCTGCCAGTCGGGCTGCTTCACGAACGCAGCTGTCGGCGTGCCATGCGTGTTCAGCGCCACGAAGGTGCGGCCGGGTTGCATCGCCGCCAGCGTGGCCTTGGAGGCGGTGACGATGGCGTCGCAGCCGATCACGAGATCGGCCTTGGCCGTGTCGACCTTGCTGGTGTGGATGGACTCGGGCCGGTTGGCGATCTGCACGTGGCTCCAGGTGGCGCCGCCCTTCTGCGCGAGGCCGGCGCTGTCCTGCGTGACGACGCCCTTGCCCTCGAGGTGCGCGGCCATGCCGAGCAGCTGGCCGATGGTGATGACGCCGGTGCCGCCAACGCCGGCCACGACGATGCCGAAGGCCTGCTCGGCCAGCGGCAACGGCGGCTCGGGTAGCACGGCGAGGCCGTCGAGCGAGCCCTTCTTCTCCTTCTTCGGCTTCCTGAGCTGCCCACCCTCGACGGTGACGAAGCTCGGGCAGAAGCCCTTCACGCAGGAGAAGTCCTTGTTGCAGGTGTTCTGGTTGATGCGGCGCTTGCGGCCGAACTCGGTTTCCACCGGCTCGACGCTCAGGCAGTTGCTCTGCACGCCGCAGTCGCCGCAGCCCTCGCACACCAACTCGTTGATGACCACGCGCTTCGCCGGGTCGATCATCTTGCCGCGCTTTCTGCGGCGTCGCTTCTCGGTGGCGCAGGTCTGGTCGTAGAGGATGGCGCTGGTGCCGCGGATCTCGCGGAACTCGCGCTGGATGCGGTCGAGCTCGTCGCGGTGGTGCACGGTGACGCCGGCCTCCAACGCAGCCCCGTCGTATCTCTCGGGCTCGTCGGTGACGATGACGAGCTTCTTCACGCCCTCGGCGACGAGGCTCTTCTGGATCTGCAGGACAGAGTGCCCTTCCGGCCGCTCGCCCACCTGCTGGCCGCCCGTCATGGCCACGGCGTCGTTGTAGAGCAGCTTGTAGGTGATGTTCACGCCCGCGGCGATGCTCTGCCGTACGGCGAGGATGCCGCTGTGGAAGTAGGTGCCGTCGCCGAGGTTGGCGAAGACATGCGCATCCTTGGTGAAGTGCGCCTGGCCGACCCAGGCCACGCCTTCGCCGCCCATCTGGCTGAACGTGCTGGTGCTGCGGTCCATCCACACTGCCATGTAGTGGCAGCCGATGCCAGCCATGGCGCGGCTGCCCTCGGGCACGCGCGTGCTGGTGTTGTGCGGGCATCCGCTGCAGAACCAGGGAATGCGGTCGCCGGTGTGGGGCTTCAACTCGACGAGTTGGCGCTCGCGCGCGGCGATCGTCTCCAGGCGCTGGTTCATACGCGCGGCGATGTCGCCGCCGGCCTTGACGATGCCGGTCTTCAGTAGCCGCCGCGCAATGGCCTTGGCGACGATGGCCGGTGTCAGGTCGGCCTTGGCGCGCAGCAGCCAGTTCTCGCTCGGGTTGGGCATGCTCCACTCGCCGCCCGCACTGTCACCCTCGTCGAACTTGCCCAGCACATTGGGCCGTACGTCGGGGCGCCAGTTGTAGAGCTCTTCCTTCAGCTGATACTCGATGACCTGGCGCTTTTCCTCGACCACGAGGATCTCCTGCAGCCCGGCGGCGAAGTCGCGCGTGATGGTGGCCTCCAGCGGCCACACGACGTTGACCTTGTGCACGCGGATGCCCAGGGCACGGCAGGTGTCGTCGTCCAGGCCGAGATCGACGAGCGCCTGGCGCGTGTCGTTGTAGGCCTTGCCGCTGGCAATGAGCCCGAACCGGTCGTTCGGCCCGGCAACGACGTTGTGGTTGAGCTTATTCGCCCGCACGTAGGCGAGTGCGGCGTACCACTTGTAGTCGAAGAGGCGCGCCTCCTGCTCCAGAGGCGCGTCGGGCCAGCGGATGTGCACGCCGCCGGCCGGCATGGCGAAGTCCTCGGGCAGCGCGATCTGCACGCGCTTCGGATCGACGATGACGCTGGCGGCGGACTCCACGACTTCCTGGATCGTCTTCATGCCCGTCCACACGCCGGCGTAGCGGCTCATCGCGAACGCGTGCAGCCCCATGTCGAGGATGTCCTGCACGTTGCTCGGGAAGAAGGTCGGGAAGCCGCAGGCCTTGAAGACGTGGTCGCTCTGGTGCGGCGCGGTGCTGCTCTTGGCCACGTGGTCGTCGCCGGCCACGGCGATGACGCCGCCGTGCCGGGCCGTACCGGCCAGGTTGGCGTGCTTGAAGACGTCGAGGCTGCGGTCGACGCCGGGGCCCTTGCCGTACCAGATGCCGAAGACGCCGTCGTGCTTCTTGCTCTCGGGGTAGAGGTCGAGTTGCTGGGTGCCCCACACGGCGGTGGCGGCGAGCTCCTCGTTGACACCGGGCTGGAAGACGACGTGTTGGGCCTGCAGGTGTTTCTTCGCTGCCCACAGCGCTTGGTCGTAGCCGCCGAGTGGGCTGCCGCGGTAGCCGCTCACGAAGCCGGCGGTGTTCAGGCCGGCGAGCGCGTCGCGTTGCCGCTGCAGCATCGGCAGCCGCACGAGCGCCTGAACGCCGCTCATGAAGGCGCGGCCCTGCTCGAGGCTGTACTTGTCGTCCAGGGTCGCGGTTTCGAGCGCCTGGCGGATCGACTCGGGCAGCGGTGCATTCATCGGCGGCGGCTCCTGCGTGGGCTGGCACGACTGGGGGTGGGATGGGGCGGAAGTTTAGGGCGGGCCGCCGTATCGTGTCTTTTCTTTCAATGCCGGATCGGGCATGCTTCGAGCAAGGACATTGCTCAGAAGTGGTCGGAGGTGATTGAATGACGCCGAAGAAGCGCCCCTTGGGGAAAACCACGGGTTCATTGCGTGGCCGTGCCACTTCCGAGCCGGAGCCGGCCGAGGCTGAGGCGCACGGCGCCACGCTCGACCGCTACGACATCGCCATCCTCGGCGAGCTGCAGCGCGACGCGCGCCTGACCAACGCCGAGCTGGCCTCGCGCATCGGCCTGTCGGCCGCGCCCACGTGGCGGCGCGTGCGCTGGCTCGAGGAGCAGGGCTACATCACCGGCTACCGGGCCGAGATCGACCGGCGCAAGATCGGCCTCGGCGTGCTCGCGTTCGTGCGCGTCGACGCCGAGCGCAACAACGCCCACGCCACGCGCGCGCTTGAAGACGCCATCCGCGCCCTGCCGGAGGTCATCGCCTGCCACTACATCAGCGGTGCCGGCACCTTCGAACTGCACGTGGTGGCGCGCGACCTGGATGCCTTCTCGCGCTGGTCGATGGCGACGCTGTTCAAGTTGCCCAATGTGAAGGACCTGCACACCAGCTTCTCGCTCGGCGAGGTCAAGGCCGCAGCGGCGCTGCCGCTCGCGCATCTGCGCGGGGGTGCCTGAGGGCCCGCGCGCTTTGGTGCAGTGCAGCGTGAGTGGTGGTGCTAACCTTGCCGCCCGCCGTAGCGCGCCCCTGCCCGATGCGCGAACCCGTCACTCTGCCCACCCTCGTCAAGCGTCTGCAGAGCCTGCTCTTCACCGAAGAGCCGGTGCAGCGCATCCGTCTTGCGCAGGCGGCGCTGGCCATGGCCATGGTGGGTGTCAGCGTGGTGGCGATGCAGTTCTTCGTCTGGGCCGGTGTGGCGCGTGCGCTGCCCGTGGCGCTGTGGACGGTGTTCTCGCTCGCCGGCATGGTGGTGCTGTTTGCGCTCATCCGCTGCGGCTGGTCGCGCCGGCGCGAGGACCCCTCGCTCACCGTGCCGCAGATGGTTTTTGCGCTCAGCTGCGCGGCGATGGCCTACACCATGCTCGGCCCGGCACGCGGCAGCGTGTTCCCGATCTTCATGGTCGTCCTGATGTTCGGCATGTTCGTCGTTTCGCCGGTGCACGTGATGTGGGTGAGCGCCTACGCGGTGGCGCTCTTCGCGGTCACGGCGGGTGCCATGTGCTGGCTCGACCCTGTCCGCTATCCGCCCTCGGTGGAGTTCGGCCACTTCCTGATGGTGGCGACGATGGTGCCCACGGTGTCGGTGCTGGCAGTTCGCCTGTCGCGCATGCGCGAGCGGCTGCGTCGGCGCCGGCAAGAGCTGGCCGAGGCGCTTTCGCAGATCCGCGAACTGGTCACGCGCGACGAGCTCACCGGGCTCATCAACCGGCGCCACATGCAGGAGCTGATCGAGCACGAGCACCAGCGCTGCACGCGCTCGGGCCAGACGTTCTGCCTCGCCAAGCTCGACATCGACCACCTCGGCGCCATCAACGACGCGCATGGTTATCCGGTGGGTGACGCCGTGCTGCGCGCTGTGGCTCAGGAGGCGCTGCAGCAGGTGCGCGCCTCCGACGTGCTGGCGCGCTGGGGCGGCGAGGAGTTGATGCTCATGTTGCCCGACACGCGCGCCGCGCTCGTGCGCGGCGGCCTCGAGCGGCTGCAGCAGCGCGTGGCTGCGCTGCGCATCGTGCACGGCAGCCACACGTTGAGCGTCACGCTCTCGGCCGGCTTGGCCGAGCGCCACGCCGGCGAGTCGATCGAGCAGACGATCGAGCGTGCCGGCGCGGCGCTGGCCGAGGCCAAGGCGGCACGTGGGCGCAGCGTGCCCGAGGCGACCCGGCCGCCGGCCGCCTTCGCGGCCAATGTGCATGCGATGCGGGCGGCACGGCGCTGAGGTCGCCGGGGGACCTGAGCCATGTGGCTCCTGATCCTCGAAGCGCTGGCCGCGCTCGCCCTGCTGATCTTCATCGTCGCGTGGACGATGTCGGGCCGACGGCGAGAAAACGGCCCCCCGGCGGACTCACCAGGCGCCGAGAAGGGTGAGCGCGGGCCGGATTCGCGCTGAGGCCTCTTGCTCAGCCTGAACGGCCCTGGAGCGCCGTGCTCGGCGTAGGCGCAGCGGCCCCGCGCCGGCGGCCTGCTACTGAAGCAGCCCGGGGTAGACGAGCTGGAACTCCGGCACCTCGGCGCCGAAGGCGCGCGCGTCCTCGCTCACACAGAGGTACGTGCCACGCATCTGGCCATGCGGCGTGTCGATCCGCGTCCAGCTTGTGTACTCGAACTGCTCGCCGGGCTTGAGCACTGGCTGCTTGCCGACGACGGCGAGGCCGCGCACCTCTTCCTGGTGTCCATCGGCGTTGGTGATGATCCAGTGCCGGGCCACGAGCTGCGCCGTCACCTCGCCCGTGTTGCGCACGGTCACCGTATAGGCGAAGGCGTACGGTCCTTCGGGCGGTTCCGACTGTTCGGGCAGGAACTGCACCCGCACCTCGCAAGTGAATTGCGCCAAGGCGGGGCCACCGTCGGCCGGTGTGGGTTTCGATGATGCAGGCATGCGCGGCAGTCTAGGGCACGGGCGATGATCCGGCATTGGGCGGGCCGGGCGCGGGCTGCGGTGGGAGCTCCGGCCATGGGCGCCTTGGTTCCTAGAATGCCCCGATGAACCGCACCTACCGCATCGCGCCCAGCCTCTTGTCCGCCGACTTCGCGCGCCTGGGCGAGGAGGTGCGCACCGTGGTCGCCGCGGGCGCCGACTGGCTGCACTTCGACGTCATGGACAACCACTACGTGCCCAACCTCACCTTCGGCCCGATGGTCTGCCAGGCGCTGCGCAGGCACAGCACGGTGCCGATCGACGTGCACCTGATGGTGCAGCCGGTCGATGCGCTGGCGGCCGCCTTTGCCAAGGCGGGAGCGGACCTCATCAGCTTTCACCCCGACGCCAGCACGCATGTCGACCGCACGCTGCAGCTCATCAGGGCGGAGGGCTGCCAAGCCGGGCTCGTGTTCAACCCGGCGGCGCCGCTGGACGTGCTGGAGTGGGTGATCGACAAGGTCGACCTTGTGCTCGTGATGAGCGTGAACCCAGGCTTCGGCGGCCAGGGCTTCATCGACTCGGCGTTGCGCAAGGTGGAGCGCGCGCGTCGCCTCATCGAGAACTCGGGTCGCGACATTCGGCTCGAGGTCGACGGCGGCATCAAGGTCGAGAACATCCGGCGCGTTGCCGACGCCGGAGCCGATACCTTCGTGGCCGGCAGCGCCATCTTCGGCCAGCCGGACTACCGGGCTGTGATCGACGGGATGCGCCGGGCGCTCGCTGCTTGACGACCTGGGGCGCCGGTTGAGTGCGCAGCCGGCGGCGCCCCTCCTGTTCCCAGGGACTCAGTCCGGCCCGACCAACGGTCTAGGTCGTGCGGTCGATTCGTCGCGCCAGCACCACAGAGGTGGTCGTCTTCATGACGCCTTCGATGGCACCGATCTCGTCCAGCAGTGCGTCGAGCCGGCTCGTGCTTTCGGCCCGCAGCAGCGCCAGGTAGTCGAACTCGCCGCTGACCGAGCAAAGTTGGCGCAGCTCGGGCAGGGCCGCGAGGCGCAGGGTGACATCGCGCGCCGATTTCTGGCTGGTGGCGATGCCCACGTAGGCCTCGACCCCGCGCTCGCCGGTGTCGGTGGCCAGACGCACGGTGAAGCCGACGATCACACCCTCGCGGCGCAGGCGCGCCAGGCGGGCGAGCACGGTGGTGCGGGCCACGCCCAGCTTGCGCGCCAGGTCGGCCGCCGGCGTGCGGGCATCGGCCTGCAGCAGTGCGAGCAGGCGTCGGTCCAGTTCATCGAGGTTCACGATTGCTTGGCCTCTGTGGCGTGGCGAGAGAGGGCCGATCCGGCCCTTGTGGGGCCGGGCGGCGCCTGCGTCGGACCACTCGACGGCGGCAGCCCCAATTGCCGAGCGGACGACTTTGCGCTCACAGTTCGGGCCAGGCAATGGTCGTCATTTATGGGCGTCTGTCGCCAGAGATCGTGGCCGGCAGGGCCGGCTGACGCGACAAGGATGAGTTCATGATCTGTCGAGAAGTCGAGATCTTCAACGGCGACCGGTACCGGGTGCCGCAGTGCATCCAGCGCATCGACCACCGCGCGACGCACGGCTGGCAGCTGCGATACGGTGGCACGCGGTTGTTCTCGGACCACAGCAACGACGGAAGCGGGGCCGAGGCGGCGCTGGCGCTCGCGACGAAGGAACTGATCCGGCGCATCGGCACGCTCGAGGCGCCCACGACACTGCAGCGCGCACCGAGCGCCAACAAGTCCAGCAGCCTGCCGCCGGGCATCTCCGGCCCCATCGTGCGCGGCCGTGCCGGCGGGCGCGCGCGCGATTGCAGCCTGGCGGTGCTGCTGCCGCGCTTCGGCGAGCCGGCCCTGCGCCGTTCCATCTACATCGCCACCGAGAGCACTTTCACCCAGGCGAAGCTGCGCGCGGCGGTGAAGCGCGCCGTTGCCATGCGCGCCGAGGCCGAGGAGGCCTACCGAAAGGCGGCAACGCGGGCGCGGCGCGCCGAGGCCAAGGTGATCAAGGCGATGCTTGCCGATGGGGAGTTCAGGAGGCGGCCGCGACGACAACTCCGGAAGGCCGCCTAGAGATGAATCGCATCGCCAGTTTGTCATTTCGACAAGACTAGCATCCGTTTCGACGAAAGCGACGTTTCTTTCGTCATCGCTCCTCTCTAGACTGCGCACAGCGAACTTCCGCTGACAGAGAGGGAAACATGCGCATCGCCTTGCTAGGCGCCGGCCACATCGGCCAGACCATCGCCCGCCTGTTGCAGCGCAGTGGCGACTACCAGGTGACCGTGGTCGACCGCAGCGCGCAGGCGCTGCAGATGCTGGGCGCCGAGGGCGCGGCGGTGCCGGCCACGCGGGTCGTCGACACGAGCGACGCCGGCGCCCTGCGCCAGGCGCTGGCGGGCCAGGATGCGGTGCTGAACGCCCTGCCGTACCACCTGGCTACGCTCGCCGCGAGCGCGGCGCGCGAAGCACAATGCCACTACTTCGACCTCACCGAGGACGTGGCCGCGACGCGCGCGATCAAGCAGCTGGCCGAAGGTGCCGCCACGGCGTTCATGCCGCAGTGCGGCCTGGCGCCGGGCTTTATTGGCATCGTCGCGCACCACCTGGCGCAGGGCTTCGAGACGCTGCAGGACGTGAAGATGCGCGTCGGCGCGCTGCCCGCGTTCCCCACCAACTCGCTCAAGTACAACCTCACCTGGAGCGTGGACGGCCTCATCAACGAGTACTGCCATCCCTGTGAGGCCATCCGCGAGGGGCAGAACATCGACGTGCTGCCGCTCGAAGGGCTGGAGCACTTCTCGCTCGACGGCACCGAGTACGAGGCCTTCAACACCAGCGGCGGCCTGGGCACGCTGTGCGAGACGCTCGCCGGCCGCGTGCGCAACCTCGACTACAAGAGCGTGCGTTACCCCGGGCACCGCTTCCTGATGAAGATGCTGCTCGAGGAGCTCAACCTCAACAAGGACCAGGAGACGCTGAAGGAGATCATGCGCCGCTCGATTCCGAGCACGATGCAGGACGTGGTGCTGGTCTTTGTCACCGTCAGCGGCATGAAGCGCGGCTCGCTGGTGCAGGAGGTGTTCGCGCGCAAGATCTTCGCCGAGCGCACGCCCAGCGACGGTGGCGAAGCGCTCTCGGCGATCCAGATCACCACGGCGGCCGGCATCTGCGCGGCGCTGGACCTCTTCCGCGAGGGCAAGCTGCCGCAGCGCGGCTTCATCCGCCAGGAGCAGGTGGCGCTGCCGGACTTCCTGGCCAACCGCTTCGGCAAGGCCTACCAACAGAGCCGGCAGGTGCAGAGCATCGGCTGACGCCGCGTCCGTCTGTGCGTGCGCTTCCTGCTGCCGTGGGGCGTTCTTCGGTTGCGCTAGCCTAGGTGGCCATGCCGCTGTCCAAAACCACCTTGGGTGCCCTGCGCTCGGCCATCGTCGACCTCGACGGCACGCTCATCGACACGGTCGGTGACTTCGAGGTAGCGCTGGGTGCGATGGCGGCCGAGCTGGGCCTGCCCGCGGTGAATCGCGCCTTCATCGAGCGAACGGTGGGCAAGGGCTCGGAGCACCTGATCTTGCGCACCCTTGCCGAGGTGGGGGCGTCGGCGTCCTTGTACGAGCAGGCCTGGGCCCGTTATCAGCAGCACTACCTGCGCATCAACGGCCTGCACGCCGAAGTCTTTCCGGGGGTGCGCGAGGGGCTGGCGGGGCTGGCTGGGCGCGGCTTGCGGCTCGTGTGCCTGACGAACAAGCCGGGTGCCTTTGCGCGGCCATTGCTGGAGAGGAAAGGGCTGGCGCGTCACTTCGAGCACGTCTTCGGCGGCGATGCGTTCCCGCGCAAGAAGCCCGACCCGCTGCCGCTGCTGGAAGCGTGCCGTGCGCTGGGCCATGCCCCGCGCGAAGTGCTGATGGTGGGCGACTCGAGCAACGACGCCGCCGCCGCGCGCGCCGCCGGCTGCCCCGTGGTGCTGATGAGCTACGGCTACAACCACGGCCAACCCATCGCCGACGTCGACGCCGATGCGGTCTTCGATCGGCTGGACGACTTGCTGGCGCTGCTCGTACCGTCGGCCGGCCCGTCAGGCGGGCGCTGATAACATCCAGCCACGATGTGCTTGCCGGTCCCCACTCCGATCGACGGCGCTGCCTTTGCCGCAGCGCGGGGAGCATGGCCCTGGCGTCGCTGGCGCCGCAACGTCTGACCCGCAGGGTCTGACCGCCAGCCTCGGCGGCCGTTCTGCAGAGAACCCTGCCGGAACGAACCGCCGAATCCCCTGCCGAGCCGCGGCCACGCCGTTGGCCCCGCCCCAGGAAAGCAACGTGATCACCGAACTCGAATTCAAGAGCCTGGCCAGCCAAGGCTTCAACCGCATCCCGCTCATCGCCGAGGCCTTTGCCGACCTCGAGACGCCTCTGTCCCTGTACCTCAAGCTGGCCGGCGGCGGCCGCCTTAGCTTCCTGCTCGAAAGCGTGGTGGGTGGCGAGCGTTTCGGGCGCTATTCGTTCATCGGCCTGCCCGCGCGCACCTTCCTGCGTGCGACCGGCACGGGTGACGATGCCCTCACCGAGGTTGTTACCGAAGGGCGCGTGGTCGAGAGCCGGCAGGGCAACCCGCTGGACTTCGTGGCCGAGTACCAGCAGCGCTTCCGCGTGGCGTTGCGGCCCGGGCTGCCGCGCTTCTGCGGTGGGCTGGCGGGCTACTTCAGCTATGAGACGGTGCGCTTCATCGAGAAGAAGCTCGCCGGGCGGCGGCTGCCGGGCGGCATCGGCACGCCGGAGATCATGCTGCTGCAGACCGAGGAGCTGGCGGTCATCGACAACCTGTCGGGCCGCCTCTACCTCATCGTCTACGCCGATCCGGCGCAGCCCGAGGCCTGGTTCGCCGGCAAGCGAAGGCTCGCCGAACTCATGGACAAGCTGCGCTTCTCGGTCGCCGCGCCGCAGGTGAAGCGCGGCCCGAGCTACGCGGTGGAGCGCGAGTTCTCGAAGGCCGACTTCGAGGGCGTCGTGCTGCGGGCCAAGGAGTACATCGCGGCCGGCGACTGCATGCAGGTGGTGCTGGGCCAGCGCCTGAAGAAGCGCTACACCGAAAGCCCGTTGGCGCTGTACCGTGCGCTGCGCTCGCTGAACCCGAGCCCCTACATGTACTACTACGACATGGGCGGCTTCCAGATCGTCGGCGCGAGCCCGGAGATCCTGGTGCGCGAGGAGCACGACGCGGCCGAACCGAGCCAGCAGACGGTGACCATCCGCCCCATCGCCGGCACGCGCCCCCGCGGCGCAACGCCCGAGCGCGACACGGCCATGGAAGCCGAGCTGCTGGCCGACCCGAAGGAGCGCGCCGAGCACGTCATGCTCATCGACCTGGCGCGCAACGACATCGGCCGCATCGCCGAGGTGGGCAGCGTCAAGGTGACCGAGGCCTTCGGCGTGGAGCGCTACTCGCACGTGATGCACATCGTCAGCAACGTCGAGGGCCGCCTGCGCAAGGGGCTCACGGCGCTGGACGTGCTGCGCGCCAGCTTCCCGGCCGGCACGCTCTCGGGCGCGCCGAAGATCCGGGCCATGGAGTTGATCGACGAGCTCGAGCCCACCGAGCGTGGCATCTACGGCGGCGCGGTGGGCTATCTCAGCTTTGCCGGCGACATGGACGTGGCCATTGCCATCCGCACCGGCATCGTCAAGGACCAGATGCTTTACGTGCAGGCCGGCGCCGGCATCGTGGCCGACAGCGTGCCCGAGGCGGAGTGGAAGGAGACCGAAGCCAAGGCGCGCGCCGTGCTGCGCGCGGCGGAGCTTGTCGAGGAGGGGTTCTGATGCTGCTGATGATCGAC
>JALHOU010000077.1:13559-19920 GCA_022842825.1 Rubrivivax sp. | reverse complement strand
CTGCCACCGGCGCCGCGTGCAACGGCTGCGGGCTGTGCTGCGCCGCCGAACCCTGCCCGCTGGGCATGCTGCTGTCGCGCCGCCGCCGCGGCACCTGCGCCGCCTTGCGCTGGTCGCCGCGCGAGCGTCGCTATCTGTGCGGCGCGCTCGCCGAGTCCGCGCTGTGGTTGCCCTGGCTGCCCGTGTCCTGGGCAAGCGCGCTCGTGCGGCGGTGGATCGCCGCCGGCGTGGCCTGCGATGCCGACCTCGCCGGCGAACACGCCGCCGGGTCCCGCGCGCACTGACTCGCCACGACAGAGCCCCCGGGAGCCTCGGAGTTTCCCGGCTGCCCGGCGGGTGGCAAGGCTCTACGATCCGGGACTTCGCATTTTTCTCCCAAGGAGAACCTCATGGCTTTCAAGAGATGGGCCGCCGCACTGGCCGCCACCGCCGCGCTGGCGGGCATGGTGGCGGTGGTTCCGGCCGCTTCCGCGCAGACGCTGCGCTGGGCAGCGCAGAACGACATCCTGACGCTGGACCCGCATTCGCAGAACCATGCGACGACCAACGCCATCCTGATGCACGCCTACGAAGGCCTCACCCGCTACAGCGCCACCTACCAGGTGGAGCCGGCGCTGGCCACCAAGTGGACCTTCACCAGCCCCACGCAGGTGCGCTTCGAACTGCGCAAGGGCGTGAAGTTCCACGACGGCACTCCCTTCACCGCCGACGACGTGGTCTTCTCCTTCGGCCGCATCAAGCAGCCGCAAGGCACGATGGGCATTTATGTCACCGGCATCAGCGAGATCAAGAAGATCGACGACCACACCGTCGACTTCATCATGGCGGCGCCGAACCCGCTGCTCCTGCGCAACATCATCGACTTCCGCATCATGAGCAAGGTGTGGAGCGAGAAGAACAACACTGCCAAGGTGCAGGACTACAAGGCCAAGGAGGAGAACTTCGCCAGCCGCAACGTGATGGGCACGGGCGCCTACCGCATCCTCAGCTGGCAGCCCGAGCAGCGCATCATGATGGCCCGCCACGAGGGCTGGTGGGACAAGGCCACCGGCAATGTGGCGCAGGTCGTCTACTCGCCCATCAAGTCCGACGCCACGCGCGTGGCTGCCCTGCTGGCCGGCGATGTCGACATGCTCACCGACGTGCCGGTGCAGGACCTCGACCGGCTCGCCGGCGACAAGCGCCTGAAGGTCGTCAACGGCCCCGAGGTGCGGACGATCTACCTCGCCCCCGACATGGGCAGCCCTGAGCTGAAGTACAGCAGCGTGAAGGGCAAGAACCCCTTCGCCGACAAGCGCGTGCGCCAGGCGCTCTCGATGGCCATCGATCGCGAGGCGATCAAGAAGAGCATCATGCGCGGCATGTCCGTGCCCGCCGGCCTCATGGTGGCCCCGGGCGTCAACGGCTGGACCAAGGAACTCGACACGCCGACCAAGGCCGACGTCGCCGGCGCGAAGAAGCTGCTCGCCGATGCCGGCTACCCCGACGGCTTCGAAACTCGCCTGAACTGCCCCAACAACCGCTATGTCAACGACGAGAAGATCTGCCAGGCCATCGTCTCGATGTGGGCACGTGTGGGCGTGAAGACCAGCCTCGTGGCCGAGAACATGGCCACCTTCATCCAGAAGGTGCAGAACTTCGACCACTCCGTCTACCTGCTCGGCTGGGGCGTGGCCACCTATGACGCGCAGTACTCGCTGCAGTCGCTCATCCGCACGCGCACCAGTGGCGCCGACGGCAACTTCAACTTCAGCAAGATCAGCGACAAGGAAGTCGATTCCCTGGTGGACGCCATGAAGTCCGAGACCGACGTGGCCAAGCGCAACGAGCTCATCCGCAAGGGCCTGGTGCGCACGCGCGACGAGGTGCTGACGATTCCGCTGCACCACCAGATCCGCCCGTGGGTGATGAAGGCCGGCGTGACGACCGTGCACCGTTCCGACGACCGGCCGGAGGCGCGCTTCACTTCGGTGAAGTAGACCTCGGTCGCTGCGGCGGCATTGCCGCCGCGCGCGGCGCCCGGCCTAGGACGACGAGAGGCCCCGCGGGGCCCCTTGCGCTTGGGCAGGCGAGCCGGCGCCAGCGTGGCGCGCCAGCCCGTGCGGCGTCGGCCAAGCCTCGGGTACCATGAACGAAGCATGGTGCGCGACCCTTTGCAGGCGCTCGAGGCGGCACTGGCCGAGGTGGGGTCCGGCGCCGTGGCGGCACGCCTCGCCGCGCTGGCCCCGCTGGAGAAGGCCGAGTTGCGGCACGCCGCAGGTGTGCGCCGGCTGCACGAGGTCTTGTGCTTCCTGCGCGCCTACCCCGGCGACAACGCAGTGCTGGTTGTGGTCGAGCGTTTGCTGGGCCGCTTCCATCGCCGCCGGGACCTGCAACGTCATCGAGACGCCCTGGCCGACAGCGGCATCGCCGGCACCGCCATCCACTACCGCTTCTTCGCCGGCCAGGCGTTGTGGCTGGCCGCACGCTTTCCGGCGCACTTGCGGCTCGACCGCAGCGACACCGAAGCCGGCGTGCGCATCGCGGCGGCCCTGCCGCAGTTGCTCACCGCTGCGGAGGCCGATGCGCTCGTCGAGCTGAAGCCCGCGGACGGATACGCGTTGCTCGACCGCCTGCGCGGCCGGGCCAGCGACGCCGCCTTCCTGCTCGGCCGCATCGGCGCACTGGCCGCGCCGAGCCTGACGCGCGAGGCGCTCTCCGACGGCATCGACGCCAGCCATCTGCTCGGGCCGGGCCCGGGTACGCCTTCGCGCACGGCGGCGTTCTTCGCCGCCGCACCGCGGCCACGCAGGCTGCCTGCCGGGCCGCAGCGCGGCCGCCCCGACCTGCGCGCCGAAATGTCCCGCGCACCACGCCGCGTTCGCCGCCTGCCGACGCGGCTCGGAACCGAACTTGCCGACCTCGCGCAGGCCGCGATGGTGACCCGCGCGCGTTCGCTCGAGGCCTTCTCCTATGCCGAGCCGCGCGACGCGTGGCTGATCGACGATGGCGAGGGTCTGTCCTTCGGCCTGCTCGGCGTGGTGCCGGATCGGCGCCACGTGCTCACCGCCAGCTACAGCGGCCTCACCTTCCGCCACGGCGTGCCGATCGGCTACACGCAGGCCGACCTGTGCGGCCGCAGCGCGGCGCTGTCGTTCAACACCTTCGACACCTTCCGCGGCGGCGAGGCCGCCTACACGTTCGCGCGCTGGCTCGCGGCGCTGAGGCACCTGTTCGGCACCACCTCGTTCACGATCGAGCCCTACCAGCTCGGCAAGGACAACAAGGAAGGCCTCGCCTCGGGCGCCTGGTGGTTCTACTTCAAGCTCGGGTTCCGACCGCGCGATGCCCGCGTACGGCGTGCCGCAGCTGCCGAACTCGCCCGGCAGGCGCGGCAGCCGGGCGCGCGCACGGCAGCGCCCACGCTGGTGCGGCTGGCCGAAGGCCACCTGTTCTTCGACCTCGACCCGCAGCGTCCGCACCCACTGCCGCAGCCGGGCGCCCTCGCCCTGGCCGCCGGTGCCGCGCTGGGACGCAGGCCAGGCACCCGCGAGCACGCGTTGCAGCAGTGCGCCACCGAGCTGCTCGCGCAGTGCGGCCTTCACTCCTGGCGCGGGTTCAGCCGCGATGAGCGCGAGGCCTGGCAACGGCTGGCGCCCGTGGCGGCCCTGCTTGGCGTGCAGGCCTGGGGCGCCGCCGAGCGAAGCGCACTGGCTGATCTCGTGCGCGCCAAGGGCTGGCGCAGCGAGCGCGAGCACGTGGCGCTCGTCATGGCCCATCCGCGCTTCGAAACAGCGCTGCTGGAAGCAGGCCGGCGCGCGGCGCGGAACATGGGGGCCGGGTTCAAGAGCTGAGCGTGCGCCGCGAGCCAACGCGCCGGCACCGTCCCCGGCACCGTGGCCCGCGTTGCTGTGGTCAACCCGCCAGGCGGTCCACCACCGTGCGCCCGCCCTGCATCACCCAGCGGATGCCGCTCGCCGGCGCCGCGAGCATGCCGAGACCACGCTCCGGGTCGCCTTCGACGATCAGCAGGTCGGCAAACGCGCCGCGCGCAATGCGGCCGATGTGCGACTCCTGCCGCATCAGGCGCGCCGCTGTCCAGGTGGCGCCCTGCAGCACCTCCAGCGGCGGCTGCACCTGCTGGCGGATGAGGAACTCGCCGTTCTGCTGCCCGTGCATGTGCCCGAGCAGATCGGTGCCGAAGACCACCGGCACGCCTTCCGCGCGCGCGATGCGCACGGCCTCGAGCCCGCGGCCCTTGACCAGCTCGAGCTTGTCGAGCATGGCGTGGCTCCAGCCCAGGCGCTCGCCCTCGGCGGCCAGCGCGGCGTAGGTGGACAGCGTCGGCACGAGGTAGGCGCCGGTCTGCTTCATCACGCGGGCGGTGGCCTCGTCGATGAGGTTGCCGTGCTCGATGCTGCGCACGCCGGCCTGTACGGCGCGTGTCACGGCGCGCGGCGAGTAAGCATGCGCCATCGCATACAGATTGGCGGCTTCCGCCTCCTCGACGGCGGCGCGCAACTCGTCGAGCGAGAACTGCGTGCCCTCGAGCGGGTCGCTCGGGCTGCTGATGCCGCCGCCGGCCATGATCTTGATCTGGTTGGCGCCCGTGCGCACCTGCTCGCGCACGGCGCGCCGCACCTCGCCCACGCCGTCGGCGATGGCGCCCACCAGCCCCAGGCCGGCGCAGGAACAGAAGAACTCGCGCGAGCCGTGCCCACGCACGCCGCGCGGCCGCATGTCGGCATGGCCACCGGTCTGGCTGATCGGGAAACCGGCGATGAAGAGTCGCGGCCCGGCGTAGAGGCCACGCTGCTGCGCCTCCTGCAGGCCCTGGTCGGCCCCCGCCGCGTCGCGCACGGTGGTGAAGCCGCGATGAAGCATGTCGCGCATGATGCGGCTCGCCTCGGCGCCGACGAGCGACACCGGCTGCATCGCCAGGCCGACGAGGTCGTGCGAGGCCGCGACCACGTGCACGTGCGCGTCGATCAGTCCGGGCAGCAGAGCACGTCCGCCGGCGTCGATGACGGCCGCGCCCGGCGCCTCGCGCGGCTCCTGCGTCACCTCGACGACGCGCTCGCCCTCGACGACCACGGTCGTGCCGGGCACGAAGCGCGCGTGCTCGCTGTCGAAGAGCCGGGCGTTGCGGACAAGCGTGCGCTGCATGGCGAGGACCCCGGCGCGCCGCCCTACTTGCTCACCGGCGCCGAGGCAGCGCCGGTCGGTGCGGGCATCGAGGCCGCGGGCTCCGGCGCCCTGGGCGGCGGCACCGGAATGCTGCCGCCCACGCCGATGGAGATGCCACCCGGCAAGGGAAGTGAGATGCCGATGCCCACCGACGTGCAGGCCGACAGGACCAGCGTGGCGGCCACGGCGCCGACGGCGGCAGCCAGGAGACGGTGCGAGGTCATGCAGGCCACGCTACGCGAACGCCGGCGCCGCGTCCAGCACGTGCCGGCGCGCCGCGGCATATTCGCGCTTCAGCCTGGCCACCAGTTCGCCGGCGGGCAGCACGGCCTTCACCGCGCCGATGCCCTGGCCGCAGCCCCAGATGTCCTTCCAGGCCTTCTTGGAGCTCTCGCCGCCGCCGAAGTCCATCTTGCTCGGGTCGCTTTCGGGCAGGTTGTCCGGGTCCATGCCGGCGTTGCGGATGCTCGGCTTGAGGTAGTTGCCGTGCACGCCGGTGAAGAGGCTCGAGTAGACGATGTCATCGCTGTTGCTGTCGACGATGCACTGCTTGTAGGCCCCGGAGGCGCGCGCCTCCTCGGTGGCGATGAAGGCGCTGCCGATGTACGCGAAGTTGGCCCCCATCGCCTGGGCGGCGAGCACGCCGCCGCCGGTGGCGATGGCGCCGGAGAGCGCGATCGGCCCGTCGAACCACTCGCGCACTTCAGAGACGAGTGCGAAGGGGCTCTTCACGCCGGCATGCCCGCCGGCGCCCGCGGCCACGAGGATGAGGCCGTCGGCGCCCTTCTCGATCGCCTTCTTCGCGAAGGTGTTGTTGATGACGTCGTGCAGGACGATGCCGCCCCAGCCGTGCACAGCCTCGTTGATGTCGGTGCGCGCACCCAGGCTCGTGATGACGATGGGCACCTTGTACTTGGCGCACACCTGCATGTCGAGCTCGAGGCGGTCGTTGGTGCGATGCACGATCTGGTTGATGGCGTAGGGGGCGGCCGTGCTGGCCGGGTTCGCCTTGTTCCACGCTGCCAGGCCCTCGGTGATCTCGGCCAGCCACTCGTCCAGCTGCGCCGCCGGGCGCGCGTTGAGCGCCGGCATCGAACCCACCACGCCCGCCGTGCATTGCGCAATCACGAGCTTGGGGTTGCTGACGATGAACAGCGGCGCCCCGATGACGGGGAACGGAACCTGCTGCAGGACG
>JALHOU010000077.1:0-13459 GCA_022842825.1 Rubrivivax sp. | reverse complement strand
TGCACCTGCACGCCCAGGCTGGCCGCGTCGAGGCTCATTTCGGTGGACAAGCCCTTCACCAGCGGCACCATGAACTCGTAGAAGGCCTGGTTCTGCCGGCGCACCTCGGCATCGGCGTGCGCGTGCGCCGCGTCGTAGGCGGCGGCGGCGACGAGGGCCATGGCGCGGCAGCCCTCGGTGTAGGCGCGCATCGTCATCAGCATGCGGCGCACGTCGGGGTGGTGGATGATGGGCGCGGCCTTGGGGAGGCTGCCGTCCACGGGGCGGCTCTGCACGCGGTCGCGCGCGTAGGCTACCGCCTTCTGGTAGGCGCGCTCGGCGGTGGCGATGCCCTGCACGCCGACGCCGAAACGGGCCGCGTTCATCATGATGAACATGTACTCGAGGCCGCGGTTCTCCTGGCCGATCAGGTAAGCCACCGCGCCGCCCTTGTCGCCGTACTGCAGCACCGCCGTCGGGCTCGCCCTGATGCCGAGCTTGTGCTCGATGCTCACGCAGTGCACGTCGTTGCGCTGGCCGTCGGGCATGACCTTCGGGCAGATGAACAGGCTGATACCCTTCACGCCCTCGGGCGCACCGACGACGCGCGCCAGCACGAGATGGACGATGTTCTCGGCCATGTCGTGCTCGCCATAGGTGATGAAGATCTTGGTGCCGAAGAGCTTGTAGCTGCCGTCGGGCTGCGGCTCGGCGCGCGTGCGCACGAGGCTGAGGTCGCTGCCGGCCTGCGGCTCGGTGAGGTTCATCGAGCCGGTCCAGGTGCCGTCGATCATCTTCGGGATGTAGGCGGCCTTCTGCGCGTCGCTGCCGGCGGTGAGCAGCGCCTCGATGGCGCCGTCGGTGAGCAGCGGGCACAGCGCGAAGCTCATGTTGGCGCTGTTCACCATTTCCGAGCAGGCGCTGTGGATGAGCTTGGGCAGGCCCTGGCCGCCGAATTCGGCGGGGTGCTGCAGCCCCTGCCAGCCGCCCAACGCGAACTGCCTGAACGCCTCCTTGAAGCCGGGCGTCGTGCTCACCTTGCCGTCGTGGAAGGACGAGGGGAACTTGTCGCCCTCCCAGTTCAGCGGCGCCAGCACGTCGCCGGCGAAGCGCGCGCACTCCTCGAGCACGGCTGCCGCCGTGTCGTAGCCGGCATCCTCGTGGCCCGGCAGCGCGGCCACGGCGTCGATGCCGGCCAGCTCCTTCATCACGAAGAGCATGTCCTTCACGGGCGCACGGTAGGTCATGGTGGGTCTCCAGATGCAGGAAAGGGGCGCTTCAGCGTCAGCGAAGCGCCCCTGCTTCAAGCGAAGGCGTCAGAGCTTGGCGACCAGCTCCGGCACGGCCGTGAACAGGTCCGCCTCCAGGCCGTAGTCGGCGACGCTGAAGATGGGCGCCTCGGGGTCCTTGTTGATGGCCACGATGACCTTGCTGTCCTTCATGCCGGCCAGGTGCTGGATGGCGCCGCTGATGCCGCAGGCCACGTAGAGCTGCGGCGCGACGATCTTGCCCGTCTGGCCGACCTGCCAGTCGTTGGGCGCGTAACCCGCATCCACCGCGGCGCGGCTGGCGCCGAGAGCCGCGCCGAGCTTGTCGGCCAGCGGCGTCAGCACCTCGGTGAACTTGTCGCTGCTGCCGAGGGCACGTCCGCCGCTGACGATGATCTTGGCCGCCGTCAGCTCGGGCCGGTCGAGCTTGGCGATCTCGCTGCCGACGAAGCTGGACAGGCCGGCATCGGCCGTGGCCACCAGGCTTTCGACCGCGGCACTGCCGCCGCCGGCGGCGGCGGCATCGAAGCCGGTGGTGCGCACCGTGACGACCTTGATCGCATCGGTGCTCTGCACGGTGGCGATGGCGTTGCCGGCGTAGATGGGGCGCTCGAACGTGTCGGCGCTGATCACCCTGGTGGCGTCGCTGATCTGCGCCACGTCGAGCAGCGCCGCGACCCGCGGCGCCACGTTCTTGCCGCCGGCCGTGGCCGGGAACAGGATGTGGCTGTAGTTCTTCGCCACCGCCAGCACCTGCGCGGCGACGTTCTCCGCCAGGCCGTGGGCCAGCCCCGTCGCATCGGCGTGCAGCACCTTGGCGACGCCGGCGATCTTGGCGGCGGCCTGCGCGGCGCCGGAGGCGCCCGCCCCCGCGACGAGCACGTGCACTTCGCCGCCGCAGGCCAGGGCCGCCGTGACGGTATTGAGGGTGGCGCCCTTGATGGACGCGTTGTCGTGTTCGGCAATGACCAGCGCTGCCATCTCAGATCACCTTCGCTTCGTTCTTCAGCTTGTCGACCAACGCCGCCACGTCGGGCACCTTCACGCCGGCGCCGCGCTTGGGCGGCTCGCTCACCTTCAGCGTCTTGATGCGCGGCGCCACGTCGACGCCGAGGTCGGCCGGCTTCAGCGTCTCGAGCGGCTTCTTCTTGGCCTTCATGATGTTGGGCAGCGTCACGTAGCGCGGCTCGTTGAGGCGCAGATCGGTCGTCACCACCGCCGGCAGCTTGAGCTTGATCGTCTCGAGGCCGCCGTCCACCTCGCGCGTGACGCTGGCGTGGCCATCGGCCACCTCCACCTTGCTGGCGAAGGTGGCCTGCGGCAAGCCTGCCAGCGCGGCCAGCATCTGGCCGGTCTGGTTGCAGTCGTCGTCGATGGCCTGCTTGCCGAGGATGACGAGCCCGGGTTGCTCCTTGTCGACCAGCGCCTTCAGCAGCTTGGCCACGGCCAGCGGCTGCAGTTCTTCGGCGCACTCGACCAGGATGGCGCGGTCGGCGCCGATGGCCATGGCCGTGCGCAGCGTCTCCTGGCACTGCGTGACGCCGCACGAGACGGCGATCACCTCGGTCGCAACGCCCTTCTCCTTCAATCGCACCGCCTCCTCGATGGCGATCTCGTCGAAGGGGTTCATGCTCATCTTCACATTGGCGATGTCCACGCCGGTGCCGTCGCTCTTGACGCGCACCTTGACGTTGTAGTCGACCACCCGCTTCACGGGCACCAGCACCTTCATGGGAACGGCTCCTCTAGGGACTCGTTGGGAATTCGTCGCGGGATCGGGCAGCGGCGAACCAGGGATCAAGTTGACGCAAACGAAAAGTCCGCGATTCTAGGAGCCGGCCCGCGGCACGGCGCTCATTCCGGCCCGCCCCACCGCGCGGCCAGACGCGAAATAGAACGACCGTGCTATTTTGCCACGGCCTGGGCAGCCGTGAGGTGCGCCCGCGCCGCGGCACGACCTCGCTCCACGTCGACATGGCGCAGCAGGATCCAGCCGATGACGAAGAACACCGTCGTGGACAGGATGGCATGCCGGTGGTTGCCCGCGGTGGCCCAGGTGACGAGCCCGTAGGTCAGAGGCCCCACGATCGCCGACAGCCGCGTCGCGAACGTCCACAGCCCGAAGAACTCCGCCAGCCGCTCGGGCGGCGCAAAGAGCGCAGCCAGCGCGCGCCCACCCGACTGGCTGCTGCCCATGCAAAGCCCCGCGATGACAGCGGCCACCCAGAACAGCCCCGGCCCCGTGGCCGCCCAGGCGAGCAGGATCATCACCACCCAGCCGCCGAGCGTGAACGCCAGCGCGCGCCGCTGGCCGATGCGGTCTTGTGCGTAGCCGAAGGCGAAGGCACCGGCGGCGGCCGCGATGTTGACCAGGAAGATCAGCATCATCGTCTCGGTCTGCTTGAAGCCGAGCGCCTCGGAGGCGTACACCGCGGCCAGTGCGATGACCACGGCGATGCCCGCCTGGTAGAACATGGCGCAGGCCAGCAGCCAGGCGAAGTCGCGGTAGCGGCGCGCCTCCTGCCAGGTCTCGCGCAGGCGCCGCAGCGAGGCGGCCAACCCCTCCTGGGCAGCGCCGGCCTGGGGCAACGCTCGCTCGCGCAGCAGCGCAAACGTGGCGAGCGAGGCGACCGCGTAGATGCCGGCCGTGATGAGCATCGTCACCGGCACGAAGTGCGTCGCCTTCAGCCCCTGCGCCTGCGCCCACAGCACGTAGCCGAGGCTGAGCCCCAGCGCCAGCATGCCGCCGAAGTAGCCGAAGCTCCAGCCCCAGCCCGAGACGCGGCCGAGCGCCTCGCGCCGCGCCAGCTCGGGCAGGAAGGCGGCGTTAAGCGCCTCGCCGTAGGCATAGAAGATGTTCGACAACGCGATCGCCACCACCGCCAGCGCCAGGTCGCCAGGCCCGACGCCGGCCAGCAGCCCGGTGCCCAGCACGCAGCCCACGGTGAACAAGGCCAGCAGCCGCTTCTTCGCCGCGCGCAGGTCGGCGTAGGCGCCGATGGCCGGCATCGTGAGCATGACGATGGCGTTGGACACCGCCAGCGTCAGCGTCCAGGCGAAGGTTGCCCAATCGGCCCCGCCGGCCGCCACGCCGACGAAGTAGGCGCTGAACACCGCCGTCAGCACCACCGTCGTGTAGCCGCTGTTGGCGAAGTCGTACATCGCCCAGCCCAAGACCTCGCGCTTCTTCACGCCCTCGTTGAGGGACTCCTGGGCAAACAGGGGCATGGGGGCTCCGCGCTGCGGAAAGGTTGGCGTTGGTGCCCGGGACGGGAGTCGAACCCGTATGCCCCTTGCGAGGGCCGCGGATTTTAAGTCCGCTGCGTCTACCGGTTTCGCCACCCGGGCGGGTGGCGCTCATTGTGTCAGCGCTTCACCCCAAGCCGCCCTCGCCACCGCTTTGCTGCATGAAGCGCTCGACGAAGCGCCGCCGCGCCTCGCGTTCGGCGGCGCTGCCCTGCCGGTGCAGCAGCGACTCGGCCACCTCGTAGCCATACATCAGGAAGGCGCGGCCCCGCGCCTCCTCGGGCGCGAACCCCAGCGCCTCGAAGATGCGCTCGTGGTGCGCCAGGCGCGCCGCGTCGGCCTCGTCGACCGCCTGGCGAGCCATCTCGTCGCGCCGCGCCCAGGCCCGGATGGCCAGCTCGATGCGCGCCGCCTTGGCCGCCGCGCGGCCGCGAAACGGCAGCGAGGCGGCGTTGCGCAACTGCTCGCGCGGGTCCGACCGGTCCGACTCGAGGCGGCGTGTCAGCGCGACCGTCGCCCGCTCGCGCCAGGCCTGCAGCACGCGGCGCAAGAGGTCCTCGCGGTCGCGGAAGTGCCAGTAGAAGCTGCCGCGTGTCACGCCCAGCTGCGTGGCCAGCACATCGACGCGCACGTGGTCGATGCCCTGGTCGACCAGCACCTCGGTCGCGGCCTCGATCCAGGTCTCGGGCGTCAGCGGCGAGCGCGCCGCATCGGTGGCGTGCGCCGCTCGCCGCGGTTTTCGGGTCAGGCTTCGAACGGGCGCGGTGGGCATCTTCGGCAGGAGAACGCCCGGCGGGCATCGGGCGTGAGGATGAGGCCATACATCGGTGTATGGACTTCAGTGGAAACCCGGATGCGCCATGGCATCCATGTGCCTACCATCGCCGCCAGACACATACACATGTGTATGGAAGCGCATCGACGCTCGGAGACATGCATGGCCGCCGCACCGCCCCGCTTCTTCGACGACCCGGCACAGCTGGCCCCGCGTCGCGCGATGCGCCAGGACCTGGGCGGCGGCGCGTTCCTGCTTCGTTCGCCCGAGCCCCTGCAACCGCACGCCCGCTGCGTCGGCGAGTGGCTCGAACGCTGGGCGAAGCAAACGCCGCAGGCACTGGCCTTCGCGGAGCCGGCGGCCGGCGGGTGGGCCCGGCTCACCTGGCAGGCGCTGCGGCAACGCGTGGGCGCGGTCGCCCAGGGCCTGCTCGACCTCGACCTGCCGGCCGGCAAGCCGGTGGTGGTGCTCTCCGACAACTCGCTCGACCACCTCGTGCTCGAGCTCGCCTGCATGCACGTCGGCCGCGTCATGTGTCCGGTGACCAGCGGCTACAGCCGCCTCGCCCAGGGCGACTACTCGCGCATCCACGGCATCCTCGCCACGCTCGACCCGGCGCTCGTCTACGCCCACGACGCGGCCACCTACGCGCCGGTCGTCGCGAACGCGCCGATCGCGGCGCTCGCCGTCTTCTCGCACGGCGCCGACACCGTCCCCGGCGCCCTCACCTTCGATCGCCTGCTGGCCACACGTGAAACGCCGGCGGTCGCCGCGGCCTTCGCTCGGGTCGGCCCCGATACGCACGCCAAGTACCTGCTGACCTCCGGCTCCACCGGCCACCCCAAGGTCGTCATCAACACGCAGCGCATGCTGACGGCCAACCAGCAGATGATCGCGCAGACCCTGCGCTTCCTCGACCGCGAGAAGCCGGTGCTTCTCGACTGGCTGCCCTGGAGCCACACCTTCGGCGGCAACCACAACACCTTCATGGTGCTGCGCACGGGGGGCACGATGTACATCGACGACGGCCGCCCCTTGCCCGGCCTCATCGACAAGACGCTGGCCCACCTGCGCGAGGTGCAGCCGACGCTGCACTTCAACGTGCCCAAGGGCTACGACATGATGCTGCCGGCCCTGGAGGCCGACCTCGCGCTGGCGCGCCGCTTCTTCGGCAAGCTGCGCATGGTGTTCTACGCCGGCGCCGGCATGCCGCAGGCCACCTGGCAGCGGCTGGAGGCCGTGGCCGCCAAGGTGCGCGACGTGTTGACCGACCCGGTGTGGTTCACCACCAGCTGGGGCAGCACCGAGACGGCGCCGGCCAACACCTTCGCGCACTGGAAGCTCGACCGCGCCGGCGTGATCGGCCTGCCGATGCCGGGATGCGAGATCAAGTTCGTCCCCAACGGCGGCAAGCTCGAAATGCGACTGCGCGGCCCCAACATCTTCCCCGGGTACAGGGGCAACGAGACGGCTACGAGAGATGCCTTCGACGAAGAGGGCTACTACCGCATCGGCGACGCCGGCTACCTGCAAGACCAGAACGATCCGGCCAGCGGCATCGTCTTCAACGGCCGCGTCGCCGAAGACTTCAAGCTCACCAGCGGCACCTGGGTCTCGGTGGGCACGCTGCGCCTGCACCTCGTGACGGCGCTGGCGCCGCTGGCCCAGGACGCAGTCATCACCGGCCACGACCGCCACGAGATCGGCGCCCTCGTCTTCCTCACCGAGGCGGCGCGCAAGCTGCCGGCCGAGGAGGTGCGGGCGCAGGTGCAGGCGGCGCTCGCCCGCATCAAGGCCGAAGGCGCGGGCTCGGCGCACACACCCACGCGCGTGCTGCTGCTGCCCGACGCGCCGAGCATGGCCGCCGGCGAGATCACCGACAAGGGCTACATCAACCAGCGCCTGACGCTGCAGCGCCGCGCCGCCGAGGTGGAAGCGCTCTATGCAAGACCCGCCGATGCGCGCGTGATCACCGCATGACCGCCACATGACCGCCGAACACCGCCGCATGATGCGCCGCTGACCTCGCCCAGCGCCCGCTCCCGCCACAGGAACACCGATGTCCACCGCCGCTCTCTCCTTCCAGCCGTTCTCCGCGCCTCCCGGACCGCTGGCGCACCTGCCCTTGCTGCGCCTCGCGCAGGCCGGCCCCGTGTTGCATGTGCGACTGAACCGCCCCGCCAAGCGCAACTCGATCAGCGACGAACTGCTCGCCCAGGTCCAGACCGTCTTCGTCAACGTGCCGAAGACTTTTCGCGTCGCCGTGCTGAGCGGCGAGGGCGACCACTTCTGCGCCGGCCTCGACCTCTCGGAGGTGCTCGAGCGCAGCACCACAGAGGGCATCCTGCATTCGCGCCTGTGGCACGCCTGCTTCGACCAGATCCAGTACGGCCCTGTGCCGGTGATCGCCGTGCTGCACGGCGCCGTGGTGGGCGGTGGGCTGGAGCTCGCCAGCAGCGCCCACCTGCGCGTGGCCGAAGACAGCACCTTCTACGGCCTGCCCGAAGGCACGCGCGGCATCTTCGTCGGCGGCGGCGGCTCGGTGCGCATCTCGCGCCTGCTCGGCGCGGCGCGCATGACCGACATGATGCTCACCGGCCGCGTCTTCGACGCCGACGAGGGCCAGACCTTCGGCGTCAGCAACTACCGCGTGCCCGACGGCCAGGGCCTGGCCAAGGCGTTGTCGCTGGCCGAGAAGATCGCCGGTAACGCACCGCTGTCCAACTTCGCCATCACGCAGGCGCTGCCGCGCATCGCCGACATGCCCGCCGAGAAAGGGCTCTTCGTCGAGTCGCTGATGGCGGCCATCGCCGAGAGCGACGAGGGGGCGAAGGAACGTGTACGCGCCTTCCTCGAGAAGCGGGCAGCCAAGGTGAGCAAGGACGTCGCCCAATGAGCGGACGCGGCCTCTTCCAGCGCTTCGAGGACGCCTTCATCCTCGCCGGCGTGCGCACGCCGATGGTCGACTACATGGGCGCGTTGGCCGACGCCAACCCCATCGACCTCGGCATCAAGGCCGCCAAGGCGGTGTTCGCCCGGAGCGGGGTCGCGCCGGCCCAGGTGGATTCCGTGCTCGCCGGCAACATGGCACCCGGCGGCTTCGACCAGTTCGTGCTGCCCCGGCACATCGGCCTGTACTCGGGCGTGCCCGAGGCCGTGCCGGCGCTGATGGTGCAACGCATCTGCGGCACCGGCTTCGAGCTCTTCCGCCAGGCCGGCGAGCAGATCGCCACCGGCGCAGCGACGCTGGCGCTCGTCGTCGGCACCGAGAGCATGACGCGCAACCCGATCGCCGCGTTCGACCACCGCGGCGGCTTCCGCCTCGGCGCGCCCATCGGCTTCAAGGACTACATGTGGGAGGCCCTCACCGACCCGGCGCCGGCCATCACGATGATCCAGACGGCCGAGAACCTGGCGCGCAAGTACGGCATCACACGCGCGGCGGTCGACGCCTTCGCGTCACGCTCCTTCGCCAAGGCCTGCGCGGCGCAGGAAGCGGGCTGGTTTGCCGGTGAGCTGGTGCCGGTCGAGAACGAGACCTTCGAGCTTGCCGGCTACAAGCCGCGCGGCGTCCGCCTCGCGGGCAAGAACGCGGTCGCCGACCGCGACACGCACCCGCGGCCGACCTCGCCCGAGGTGCTGGCCAAGCTGCGCACGGTGTTCAAGGACGGCGTGCAGACCGGCGGCAACAGCTCGGCGCTGACCGACGCCGCCGCCGCGGCCCTGGTGGCCAACGGCGAAACCGCCAGCGCATGGCAACGCGGCACCAGCCGTGCGCCGCTGGCACGCGTGGCCGCGGCCGCCGTGGTGGGCGTGCCGCCGGAGATCATGGGCATCGGCCCGGCCCCGGCCATCCGCCTGCTGCTCGAACGCAGCCACCTCGCGCTCGGCGACATCGCCCGCTTCGAGATCAACGAGGCGCAGGGCGCGCAGACACTGGCCGTGGCACACGAGCTCGGCCTCGACGAGAACCGCCTCAACGTCAAGGGCGGCGCCATTGCACTGGGCCACCCGCTCGCCGCCACCGGCGTGCGCCTCACCATCACCGTGGCGCGCCAGCTCCAGGAAGCCGGCGCGCGCTGGGGCGTGGCCTCGGCCTGCATCGGCGGCGGCCAGGGCATCGCGCTGCTCATCGAGAACACCCAGGCGAAAGCATGAGGAAGGCATGAGCAAGACCCACGTCTACCTCGTCAAGGTGCAGTTCGGCGACTGCGACCCCGCCGGCATCGTCTTCTTCCCCAACTTCAGCCGCTGGATGGACGAGGCTTCGCTCGAGTTCTTCATGGCCTGCGGCGTGCCGCCGTGGCGCGAGCTCGTCAAGACACGCGGCATCGTCGGCACGCCGCTGCTCGAGATCCACACCAGGTTCATGAAGACTGCCACCTACGGCGAGACCATCGAGGTGCACACCACGGTCGAAGAGTGGGCGCGCAAGACCTTCCGCCACCGCCATGTCGTCAAGCGCGGCGACACCGTGCTCTGCGAGGGCACGGAAGTACGCGCCTTTGTCGAACGCGACCCGGCCGACCCGTCGCGCATCCGGGCCATCCCGGTGCCCGAGGACATCAAGGCGCTGTGCTCGTGATGGCTGTGCACGGCTCCTGGTCCACCCTGCCGCGGATTGCCCGGCCCCTCGCAATCCCGGATCGCCCCCATCGCCCCGGCCACGTTGAACCCCCGTTCGCCCTCATCGGCGAACCACCCTTGAACCGCGTCCACCGCCCAGGAGACTGACCCATGAAACGCTTGACCCTCAAGACCCTCGTCGCCGCTGCCGCCGTCACCCTGCTCGGCGCCTCGCCCGCCATGGCCGACGTCAACATCGGCGTGAGCCTGTCGCTCACCGGCCCCGGCTCCGGCCTCGGCATCCCGATGCAGAACCAGATGAAGCTCTGGCCCGCCACCATCGGCGGCGAAAAGGTCAATCTCATCATCCTCGACGACGCCACCGACCCAGGCAAGGGTGTGACCAATGCGCGCCGCTTCGTCACCGAGGACAAGGTGGACCTGATCATCGGCTCGTGCATCACCACCGTGGCCGCGGCGATGGCGCCCATCGCGGCAGAGGCAAAGACGGTGCAGCTCGCCGCCAGCCCCGTGGGCGTGCCGCCTGGCCAGGACCAGTGGCTGTTCCGCCTGCCGCAAGGCAATGACGTGATGGCCCACGCGATGGTCGAGCACATGAAGAAGCAAGGCATCAAGACGGTGGGCTTCCTCGGCTACACCGACGCCTACGGCGAGCTCTGGCTCAAGGCCTTCACCGCCGTGGGCGAGAAGGCCGGCATCAAGATCATCGCCACCGAGCGCTTCGCGCGCACCGACACCAGCGTCACGCCGCAGGCCCTGAAGCTTACCGCCGCCAACCCCGATGCGATGCTCATCATCGCCAGCGGATCGGGCGCGGCCATGCCGCACAAGGCCATCGTCGAGCGCGGCTTCAAGGGCAAGATCTACCAGACGCACGCCGCGGCCACGATGGACCTCATGCGCATCGGCGGCAAGGACGTCGAGGGCAGCTACGTCGTCAGCGGCCCGGCGATGGTGGGCGCGCAGCTCGCCGACAGCCACCCGAGCAAGAAGCTCGCCATGGACTTTCTCGCCGGCTACGAGAAGGCCTACGGCGTGGGCAGCGCCAACCAGTTCGCCGGCCACAGCTACGACGCACGCATCGTGCTGGAGAAGGTCATCCCGGTGGCTCTGAAGAAGGGCAAGCCCGGCACGCCCGAATTCCGCGCCGCACTGCGCGATGCCGTCGAGACGATGGGCCGCACCGTGTTCTCGCACGGGGTCATGAACTGGACCGCGCAGGACCACTGGGGCTACACGAACGAGACCGGCGTGATGCTCAAGGTCACCGACGGCAAGTTCGTCGTCGAGAAGTGATCGGCTGACAGGGCCTCGAAGAGAGCGCGCGATGGACTTCTCGATCGCCGGCATCCTGGCCCTCGATGGCCTCACCAACGGCGCCATCTACGCGCTGCTGGCCCTGGCCACGGTGCTGGTGTTCGCCGTCACGCGCGTCATCTTCATTCCCCAGGGCGAGTTCGTCGCGTTCGGGGCGCTCACGCTGGCCATGCTGCAGGCGGGCCAGGTGCCGGGCACGGTGTGGTTCCTGCTGGTACTCGCCGTCGGCACCGCCGTGTCCGACGTGTGGCACGGCGTGCGCCATGGCCGGCCGCCGGCCAGCGTCGCGCGGCAGGCGGGAGCCACGCTCGGGTGGCCGGTGGCGGTGTCGCTGCTGGCCATCTGGCTGGCGCCGATGAAGCTGCCGCTGCTGGCGCAGGCCGCGCTCACGCTGGCGCTCGTCACGCCCTTCGGTACGCTCATCTATCGCCTCGCCTACGAGAAGCTGGCCGACGCCACCGTGCTTGTCCTGCTCATCGTCTCGGTGGGCGTGCACTTCGCGCTGCTTGGCCTGGGCCTGTTCTTCTTCGGCGCCGAGGGCTTCCGCAACCCCAGCTTCTGGGACCAGCGCTTCGCACTCGGCCCGCTCGCGCTCAGCGGGCAGACGATCATCATCTTCGTCGCCTCGCTGGCGCTGATCGTGGCGCTGTGGCTGTTCTTCGAGCGCTCGCTGCATGGCAAGGCGCTGCGCGCCACGGCCGTCAATCGTCTGGGCGCGCGGCTGATGGGCATCTCCACGGTCGGGGCCGGGCGGCTGAGCTTCACGATGGCCGCCTTCATCGGCGCGCTGTCGGGCCTGCTCATCGGCCCCACGACGACGGTCTTCTACGACAGCGGTTTCCTCATCGGCCTGAAGGGCTTTGTCGCCGCCGTCTTCGCCGGCCTGGCGAGCTACCCGCTGGCGCTGGTCGGCGCGCTGGGCGTGGGCCTGCTCGAGAGCTTCGGCTCGTTCTGGGCCAGCGCCTTCAAGGAGGTGATCGTCTTCGGCTCCATCCTGCCGGTGCTGCTGTGGCGCTCGTTGCGCGACCCGCACTCCGAAGAGCACTGACATGATCCCCCCCGAAGCGCCTTCGGCGCCTCCCCCCCAGGGGGGCGTCGCCAGCGGCCCGGCAAAGCCGGTTCCGCGGCGACCACTTGGCTGGTCTCGCTGGACGTTCCCCGCGTTTGCTGCCTTCATGCTCTTGCTGCCGCTGCTGCCGGTGCCGGACTTCTGGATCACGCAGAGCAACTACATCGGCCTGTATTCGCTCGTCGCGCTCGGCCTCGTGCTGCTCACCGGCGTGGGCGGACTCACCTCGTTCGGGCAGGCGGCGTTCGTCGGCGTCGGCGCCTACACCTCGGCCTACCTGGCCACGGCGCACTCGGTGTCGCCGTGGCTCGCGCTGTTCGTCGGCCTCGCCCTCGCGGTGGCCATTGCGCTGGTGCTGGGCGCCATCACGCTGCGCATGTCGGGCCACTACCTGCCGCTGGCCACGATCGCCTGGGGCCTGGCCCTGAACTACACGATGGGCAACATGTCCTGGCTCGGCAAGTACGACGGCCTGCAGGGCGTGCCCTCGCTCAGCGCCTTCGGCTTCGACCTCGGCACCGGGCGCGGCCTGCACGACCTCATCTGGGCCATCGCGCTGCTGGCGGCGCTGGCCGTCATCCACCTGCTCGACTCGCGCCCCGGCCGCGCCATCCGCTCGCTGAAGAGTGGCTCGACCATGGCCGAGGCGATGGGCATCTCCACCTTCCGCTACAAGCTCATCGCCTTCGTCATCGCGGCGGTGCTCGCGGCGCTGTCGGGCTGGCTCTTTGCGCACTTCCAGCGCACGGTGAACCCAACGCCGTTCTCCATCGCCAAGGGCATCGAGTACCTCTTCATGGCCGTGCTCGGCGGCATCGGCAACGTCTGGGGCGCGTTCCTCGGCTCGGCCGTCGTGCGCATCGTCGAGGACCAGTTGCAGGTGCTGCTGCCCAGACTCATCGGCACGAGCGGCAACTTCGAGACCATCGTCTTCGGCGTCGTGCTCGTCGTCGTGCTCAAGTACGCGCCCCACGGTCTGTGGTCCTTCGTCGGCCGGCTTTCCCCGCCAGCGCGGCGCGAGCCCGACTGGCACGGCGCCGCGGCGTTGCCCCTGCGCTCCAAGCCGCAACACGGCGAGTTGCTGCTCGACGTGCAGGCCGTGCGCAAGGAGTTCGGCGGCCTGGTCGCCGTGAACGATGTGAGCTTCCAGGTCCGCGCCGGCGACATCGTCGGCCTCATTGGCCCCAACGGCGCCGGCAAGAGCACCACCTTCAACCT
>JALHOU010000076.1:18045-20043 GCA_022842825.1 Rubrivivax sp. | reverse complement strand
TGGCGCTGGAGCAGCGCGTGCGCGCGCGCCATGCGCAGCGCCTGCCGACCGCCGGCATCTGCTTCGGCCACCAGCTCATCGCCAAGGCGCTGGGCGGTCGTGTCGGCGCCTCGCCCGGCGGCTGGCGGCTGGGCGTGGCCACCACGCACATTGCGCACTTCGGCGGCGCGGTCGAAGCCCCAGCCTGGATGCAGCCGCCGCTGGCCGAGCTGCGGCTCTTCGCGCTGCACCAAGAGCAGGTACTGCAGCCCCCGCCTGCGGCGCGCGTGCTCGGCGGCGACGCCTTCACGCCGCACGCGGCGCTGCAGGTGGGCGAGCACATCTTCACCACCCAGTACCACCCCGAGCTCAGCCGCGAGTTCGTGCTGGCCATCCTGGACGCCTTCGGCGACGAGTGGCCCGCCGAGCTGGTGGCGCGGGCGCGCGACGAGTTCGTGCAGCCGGTGCATGCCGAGCACTTCATGCGCTGGCTGGCACAGTTTCTCGAGGGAGCGAAGCCGTGACCGTCTGGACGCCCACCGACGATGGCCACGCGCCGCTGTGGAGCCACGACAGCTTCACGCGCGGCGCACCCCACAACACCTTCGCGCGCCTGCGCCGCGAAGACCCGCTGTCCTGGAGCGACTACCCCACCGGCCAGGGCTTCTGGAGCGTGACGCGGCACGCCGACATCCTGACGCTGAACCGCGACTTCGCCACGCTCAGCTCGGCGCACGGCATCCGCATGGAGGACCAGACCGACGAGGAGGTGCTCGCCCGCCGCACCTTCCAGGAGACCGACCCGCCCGAGCACTCGCGCACGCGGCTCCTCGTGGCCAAGGCCTTCAGCCGGCCGATGGTGGCCCTCTTCGAAGACCAGATCCGCGCGCTGTGCGACGAGATCCTCGATGCCGCGCTCGCCGAGCGCGAGTTCTGCGCCGTCAAGCGCATCGCGCGCGAGCTGCCGATGCGCATGCTGGGCCGCATCCTCGGCACGCCCGATGAAGACCTGCCCTGGCTGGTGGAGAAGGGCGACGCGCTCATCGCCAACACCGACGCCGAGTTCACCACGCACGTGCTCGACCAGGCGGACACCGAGGCCTACCGCCTGATGCCCTTCCGCTCGCCGGCCGGCGCCGAGCTGTACGACTACGCGCGCGTGCTGATGGAGAGGAAGCGGGCCGCCGGCGACACCTCCGGCGTGTTGCACCTCATCACGCAGCCCGACGCCGAAGGCCACGTCATCAGCGACACCGAGTTCCGCAACTTCTTCTGCCTGCTGGTGGCCGCCGGCAACGACACCACGCGCTACAGCATCGCCGCGGCGCTGCATGCCTTCGTGCACCGGCCCGGGCTGCTCGAGCAGCTGCGCGCCGCCGGGCCCGAGATCTGGGAGACGGTGCCCGACGAGTTCATCCGCTGGGCCTCGCCGGCCATGTACTTCCGCCGCACGGCCACGCGCGACTTCGAGTTCCACGGCAAGGCCGTGCGCCGCGGCGACAAGGTGCTGCTGTGGTTCGTCTCCGGCAACCGCGACGAGGCGGCCTTCGAGCGGCCGTTCGAGATCGACCTCGCGCGGCGCAACAACCGCCACCTGAGCTTCGGCCAGGGCGGGCCGCACGTGTGCCTGGGCATGTGGCTGGCGCGGCTGGAGCTGCGCGTGCTGCTGCAAGCGCTGTGTGCGCGCGTGCGCCGGCTCGAGGCGGCCGGCGCGCACGAGTGGCTGCGCAGCAATTTCGTCGGCGGCATCAAGCGGCTGCCGGTGCGCGTGGCGCTGGCTTGAAGCAGCTGGCTTGAAGCGCCTCGCCTGACGAAGCGGCCCTCGCCCCCGCGCTTCATCATCGATCCCCCCCACAACTCCACCATGACGCAACCCCTCTCCCCCGAGCGCCTGCGCGTGCTGTTCTGCGACCACCTGAACATCGTGCGCGGCAAGTACGTGCCCTGGCGCAACCAGGACGGCGGTGCGCGCTTCTGCCGCGGCACCTTCGGCGTCGGCTACGACAAGGACCTGCTGCC
>JALHOU010000076.1:15470-17945 GCA_022842825.1 Rubrivivax sp. | reverse complement strand
CTCACGCGCGGCTGCATCGCGGGGTTGATGCAGCACCACGCCGCCATCGCCGCGCTGGCCGCACCCTGCGTCAACTCCTACGAGCGCCTGAAGCCGGCCACGCTGTCGGGCTTCTGGCAGAACTGGGGCATCGACCACCGCAACGTGACGGTGCGCGTCTCGGCCGAAGACGGTGCCGCGGCCCGCTTGGAGCACCGCATGGGCGACGGCGCCGCCAACCCCTACACGTTGGTGGCCACGGTGCTGCAGGCGGCACGCCTGGGCGTGCAGCAGAACTACGCCCTGCAACCCATGGAAACAGGCGACGGCCTCACGGCGCAGGACGCCACGGCCAGCGTGCCCGCCAACCTGGGCGAGGCGCTCGACGCGCTCGAAGCCGACACCGCGCTTTCGCAGGCCGTGGGCGCCGGCCTCGTTGCCAACCATGTCTTCATGAAGCGCAACGAGATCGAGAAGACCGCCGGGCGCGACGCCATCGGCGTGCGCGACTTCTACATCCGCCACCTCTGAAGCCGCCCCGCCCATCACTGGCAGCCCCCAGCAACGACGCCCGCACCAACGATGGCCCCCGCCGACGGACGCCCCGCCTACCCCGCCCTCGCCCTCTTCGTCGCCGGGCAGTGGCTCGCCGATGCCGGCGGCGGCCGCCGCGTGGTGCTGGACCCAGCCACTGAAGGCGTGCTCGGCGAGCTGCCGCTCGCCGACATCGCGCACGTGTTGGCCGCCGCCGAGAGCGCCGGGCGCGGCTTTGCGGTCTGGCGTGGCCACAGCGCCCTGCAGCGCTGCACCGTGCTGCGTCGGGCCGCGGCCCTGATGCGCGAGCGTGCTGCAGCGATGGCCGCGGTGCTGACGATGGAGCAGGGCAAGCCCGCCGCCGAAGCGCAGCGCGAGGTGATGCTGTCGGCCGACATCATCGACTTCCAGGCCGAGGAGGCCCGGCGCCTGTATGGCCACAGCGTGCCGCCGCGCGTGGAGGGCATCCTCTCGCACCAGGTGAACCGCCACCCGGTGGGCCCGGTGGCGGCACTCACGGCCTGGAACTTCCCGGTCAACCTGCCGGCGCGCAAGCTGGGTGCGGCCTTGGCCGCCGGCTGCAGCGTGGTGCTCAAGCCGGCCGAGGAGACGCCGGCCAGCGCCATGGCGCTGGTGCAGTGCCTGCTGGATGCCGGGCTGCCGCCCGAGGTCATCCAGCTCGTGTGCGGCGAGCCGGCCCCGCTGAGCGAGGCGCTGATCGCGCACCCGGCCATCGCCAAGGTGTCGCTCACCGGCTCGGTGGCGGTGGGCCGCCGGCTGGCCGGGTTGTGCGCGCGGCAGGGCAAGCGCTTCAGCGGCGAGCTCGGCGGGCACGCGCCGGTGGTCGTGTGCGAAGACGCCGACCTCGACTTCGTGCTCGCGTTGTCGGTGCCGGCCAAGTTCCGCAACGCCGGCCAGGTGTGCGCCTCGCCGATCCGCTTCTTCGTGCCGCGCGCGCGGCACGAGGCGTTCGTCGAACGTTTCGCCGCCGCGGCGCGCGCGCTCCGCCTGGGCCCGGGCAACGACGCGGCGACGCAGATGGGGCCGCTCACGCATGCGCGGCGGCTGCAGGACATGGCCGACTTCATCGAAGACGCGCGCGCGCACGGCGTGCGGGTCGTTGCCGGCGGCCGGCGTGACGAGCGGCCCGGCTACTTCTTCGAACCCACGGTGCTCGCCGACGCGCCGCCCGCGAGCCGCGTGATGCGCCTGGAGCCCTTCGGCCCCATCGCCGTCATCAACCCCTACGACACACTCGACGAGGCCATCGCCGCCGCCAATGCGCTGCCCTACGGCCTGGGCGCCTATGCCTTCACGCGCGACCTCGCCACCGCGCACCGGCTGGGCGAATCGCTGCAGGTCGGCATGGTGGGCATCAACCACTACGGCGTCTCGCAGCCCGAGCTGCCCTTCGGCGGCATCAAGGCCAGCGGCGAAGGCGTGGAGATGGGCGCCGAAGGCCTGCTCGCCTACACCGAGGTGCGCACACTGACCGTCGGCCGCCATGGCTGACCCACGGAGGACTGGATTGGACGCACGCATGAACGCCCAGGGCATGAACGCCCAGGTCGAGCAGACCGCGGCACTGAAGCGCGACAACGCGTTGTTCCTGTGGCACCCGATGGCCCACCCCAAGGCGATGAAGGCCGAGGGCACGCGCCCGGACATCATCGCCCGCGGCGAGGGCTGCTGGGTCTGGGACATCGACGGTCACAAGCTGCTCGACGGCGTCGCAGGCCTGTGGAGCAGCAACCTCGGCCACAGCTGCCGGCCGGTGCGCGACGCCATCGTGGCGCAGCTCGACGAGCTGCCGTTCTTCAATACCTTCGCCGGCACCACGCACCCACGCGCCATCGAGCTCTCGGCGGCGCTGGTGCGCCTGATGCAGCCCGATGGCGTGGCGGCGGTGATGTTCAGCAACGGCGGCTCGGACGCGGTGGAAGGCGCGCTCAAGATCGCGCG
>JALHOU010000076.1:0-15370 GCA_022842825.1 Rubrivivax sp. | reverse complement strand
CCACGCGCCATCGAGCTCTCGGCGGCGCTGGTGCGCCTGATGCAGCCCGATGGCGTGGCGGCGGTGATGTTCAGCAACGGCGGCTCGGACGCGGTGGAAGGCGCGCTCAAGATCGCGCGCCAGGTCCACAAGCTGCGCGGCCAGGGCGAGCGCAGCAAGTTCATCTCGATGAAGCAGGGTTACCACGGCGTGCACATGGGCGGCGCGAGCCTGAACGGCAACCCGCGCTTCCGCCGCGCCTACGAGCCGCTGCTGCCGGGTTGTTTCCAGATCGACTCGCCCTGGCTCTACCGCAACCCCTTCGGCTGCGAGGACGAGCAGCGCCTGGCCGAGCTCGTGGCCGCGCAGCTCGAACGCGAGATCGTCTTCCAGGGCCCGGACACGGTGGCTGCGTTCATCGCCGAGCCCATCCAGGGCGCTGGTGGCGTCATCGTGCCGCCGCCCAACTTCTGGCCCCTCGTGCGCGAGGTGTGCAGCCGGCACGGCGTGCTGCTCATCGCCGACGAGGTGGTCACCGGCTTCGGCCGCGGCGGCGCGATGTTCGGCACCCGGCTTTGGGGCGTGAAGGCGGATCTCTGGTGCCTGGCCAAGGGCATCAGCAGCGGCTACGTCCCGCTCGGCGCCACGGCGATCTCCCAGCCCATCGCCGACGCCTTCGATGCCGACACCACCGGCGGCGGGCAGTTCATGCACGGCTACACCTACAGCGCGCACCCGGTGGCGGCCGCCGCGGCGATCGCGACGCTGAAGATCCTGCAGGCCGAGGACATCCCCGGCCGCGTGGCGCGCGTGGCGCCGCTGTTCCAGGACCGCCTGCGGCGGCTGGCGGGCCGCGTGCCCTTCGTCGGCAACGTGCGCGGCAAGGGGCTCATGCTGTGCATCGAGATGGTGGCCGACACCGCCACCCGCGCACCGCTGCCCAAGACCAGCGACGTCCCCGCCCGCGTGGCACGCGCGTGCTACCGGCGCGGGCTGATGGTGCGCGTGTCGGGCGGCAACATGATCCTCTCGCCGCCCTTGGTCATCAGCGAGGGTGAGCTCGACTTCCTCGGCACCACGCTCGAGGCCGCGTTCGACGAGATCGCGGGCACGCTGTGAGCACGGTGGATCGCGCCGGCGCACCCACCGTGCTGCTGGCCGGCACGGCCGACACCAAGAGCGACGAGATCGCCTACCTGCAGGATCGCATCCGCGCGCTGGGCGCCGTGCCGCTGACGATGGACGTGGGCGTGCTCGCCGCCGGCCATGCGCCGGTGGACATTGCCAACACCGAGGTGGCGCAGGCCGCCGGCAGCACCATCGAAGCCGTCATCGCCAGCGGCGACGAGAACACCGCGATGACTCTGATGGCGCAGGGCGCGGCGGCCATCGCCGCGCGGCTGCACGCCGAAGGCCGCATCCAGGGCTTCCTCGCTTTAGGCGGCAGCATGGGCACCGACCTCGCGTTCGATGTCGCCGCCGCGCTGCCGCTGGGCGTGCCGAAGGTCGTCGTCTCCACGATCGCCTACTCGCACCTGATCCCGCCCGAGCGCATCACGCCCGACCTCATCATGGTGCTGTGGGCCGGCGGGCTCTACGGCCTGAACAGCCTGTGCAAGAGCGCGCTGGCGCAGGGGGCCGGTGCCGTGGTTGGTGCAATGCGGGCCGCGCAGCCGCCGCGCGTGAACGGGCCCGATGTGCGGCCGCTGGTGGGTATGACCTCGCTCGGCAAGAGCTGCCTTGCCTACATGGTGCGGCTGAAACCGGCACTCGAGCAGCGCGGCTACGAGGTGGCCGTGTTCCACACCACCGGCATGGGCGGTCGCGCCTTCGAGGCGCTGGCGCGCGCCGGGCGCTTCTGCGCGGTGATGGACTTCAGCCTGCAGGAGCTGGCCAACCATCTCGGCGGCTCGGTGGTCACCTCGGGGCCCGGCCGCCTCACCGGCGCCGGCGCCCGCGGCACGCCGCAACTGGTGGCGCCAGGTGCCGTGGACATGGTGGACTTTCCGGCCTGGCAGCCGGTACCCGCGGTGCTGCGGGGCCGCGCCGTGCACGTGCACAACCGGCTCATCGCCAGCGCCACCAGCGCGCCGCCGCTGCGGCGGGCCATCGCGGCCGAGATCGGCGCCCGCCTCGCCGCCGCCCAGGGGCCGACGACGCTGCTGCTGCCAACGCGCGGCATCGAGCAATGGGACCAGCCCGGCGAACCGCTGCACGACCCCGAAGGGCTGCAGGCCTTTCTCGCCGCGATGCGCACCAGCGTGGCCGGCGGCACGAAGCTCGTCGAGCTCGACGCGCACATCAACGACGAAGCGTTCTGCAGCGCCGCGCTGGCGTTGTTCGACCGCTGGGTGGCCGAAGGCGTGGTGCCGCCGGGCCGGCGCTGAGCAGCGCACGTGGCCAAGGATGGAATGGCGCAGCCCACCATGCCCGCGAACGACGCGCCCGCCCCGCCGCCCGCGCAGGCCCTGGTCCTGGACTTCGGCGGCGTCATCAGCCGCACGCTGTTCGAGACACACGCGCTCACCGAACGCGCGCTCGGCCTGGCGCCGGGCACGCTCGCGTGGCGCGGGCCCTTCGATCCTGCGGGCGACGCGCTGTGGCGCGACATGCAGGCCGGCCTCATCAGCGAGCGCGACTACTGGCTCGCCCGCACGCGCGAGGTGGGGCGCCTCGTTGGCGAAGACTGGACAAGCATGGCGCAGTTCGTCGTGCGCGCCCGCGGCGCCGACCCGGCCGCGGTGATCCGCCCCGAGGCCATCGCCGCGGTGGAGGCGGCGGCCCGCGTTGGCAAGCGCCTGGCCATCCTCAGCAACGAGCTCGACCTCTTCTACGGCGCCGACTTCCGCCGCAAGCTGCCGCTGCTGGCGCGCTTCGAGCTCATCGTCGACGCCACCTACAGCGGCGTGCTCAAGCCCGATGCGCGCGCCTACGCCGCCGTGACCAAAGGGCTGGGCCTGCCCGCGGCGGCCTGCGTCTTCGTCGACGACCAGCCGCGCAACGTCTTGGGCGCGCGAGCGGCCGGCATGGTGGCGGTGGACTTCGACGTGACGCGCCCGGCCGCGAGCTACGCACAGGCGATGCGGGCGCTCGCGCTGTGACCGCGCAGCGCCGCGGACAGAGGCGACGCTCGCGGCAGGGGCGGTGTCGATGGGGGGCGCGAGACGCGCGGCGAGCCGCACGCTCGCCCCGATAGGCATCGCCGCAAGGTTGGGGCACCATCGCTCCAGCGTCCACGCAAGACCCACGGGCCGGAGACATCATGGCAAACGCACAAGACCTTTCGCGCCGCCGGCTGCTGAGCCTGGCCGGCGCCGCCGCCGCGGCGGTGGCGCTGCCGCCTGCGCGCGCGCAGACGAGCGAGATCAAGCCGGCTCAGCGACCCACCGGCGACTGGCCGAGCAAGCCCATCCGCATCGTCGTGGCCTTTCCGCCGGGCGGGCTGACCGATGCCTACGCCCGGATGTACGCAGACCAGCTGACGGCCAAGTTCGGCGTCACTGCCGTGGTGGAGAACAAGCCCGGCGCCGGCGCCATCATCGGCATCGACACCGTGGCCAAGTCGCCGCCCGACGGCTACACGCTCTTGATGACCACGTCGGGCACGGTGTGGCAGAACCGCGTGCTCTACACCAAGCTGCCCTACAACCTGGACAAGGACCTGGTGCCGATCGCCCTGTTTCCCTCCGGCCCGCTGGTGGTGGGCGTGCCCGAGAAGCTGGGCATCAACAACTACCGCGAGCTGATGGCCTATGCGAAGGCCAACAACACCAACATGGGCAGCTATGCGCCGGGCTCGTACCCGCAGATGGTGGCCGACCAGGCCAACCGCACCGAGGGCACGAAGATCGTCACCGTGAACTACCGCGGCGAGTCGCCGATGTGGGTGGACCTCGCCTCCGGCCAGCTGCAGGTGGCCATCGGCAGCTACCAGGCCTTCAACACCGTGGCCACGCGGGGCGTGAAGGCCATCGGCGTCACCGGCTCCTACCGCTGCCCCAAGCTGCCCGACGTGCCCACGCTGGTGGAGCAGGGCGTGGCCGGCCGGCTCGTGCAACTCGAAGGTGGCCTGCCGCTGATGGCCCCGGCCGGCACGCCCGAGGCGGTGCTGCAGGCGCTTTCGCGAGTGGTGGTGGAAGGCGCCCATACCGCCCGCGCGGCGCAGTTGCGCGACAACTTCGCCATCCCCAACAAGCCCAAGGACCTGGCCGGCACGCGCGCCGACTGGGAGCGCGACGTGCCAGTGTGGATCAAGGTGGCGGTGGAGCTGGGCATCAAGCTGGATTGATCGACATCGCCGCCGTGGCAAGGGCGGCATGACCGACCAACGCAAGCGCATCGCCGTCGTCGGCGGCAACTTCGCCAGGAAGGCGTCCATCAGGCCTTCATGTCGCAGATGACGCCGGGCGGCGTGCTGACCTCGCACGCGCCCTCGCCCGCCGAGACGGCCCGGCCCACCGCCGCGGCGGGCCCAGCCGGCGGTTATCGGGCCGCTGCTTGCTTGGCCGCGCGGCGCGCGCGCTGCACCGGTGTCGACTGGGCCACGCGGGCCACGGCCTTGCCGGCGCCTCGGGTGGCGCGGGTGACGGTTTCGGCCTGGGCCCGGGCCTGCGCCTTCACCTTCGTCGCCGCGCCACGCGAGGTCTTGGTGGCTCGGCGCACGTGGCCCCGCACCGTTTGCGCGCCAGCCACGTCGGCCAACTGGGTGGCGCCTTCGGCGACCTTGCCCGACACCTTCAACGCCAGCTGCGCGGCCGGCATCGTCAGGCGTGCGGCCGTCTTCAGGCCCTGCACGACGTAGCGGTTGTCCAGGGCGGCGGCGGCATCGGCCCAGCGCTCGACCTGCGCCGTGGCGAACTCGCTGCCCAGCTCGATGATCTGCTCCGACAGGGCCACGGCCTGGCCGATGCCCTGCAGCGCCAGGCGGCTGGCGGTGTCGCGCGCCGCATCCAGGCGCTCGCTGGCGGCAGGGGCCACGGCGGCGGTGCGCTCCACCGCCGGCTGCAGCATCGTGCCATCCACGGCCTTGACGAGGCGGCGGCTGCCAGCGCCGGAGGCTGCCACCACCCGCGTGACCGCGGTGCGGTAGTTGGCCATGGTTTCGAGGGTCACGCGGCTCAGGGTCGGGGTGTTCATCGAGTGGGTTCCCATGTGGAGTGGTTGAGGGGTTGCTTCGTGATGGGTCCGAAGTCTCGACGCAAAGATCTAGGGAGCGACACCGAGAAACGGCCTCGCGGCCTAGGGTGAGCGCTCCAATTCAGGCCGGGCGGCGGGTTAAGCTGCAGCCGGACGGGGTGGCCATGAAGAGCGAGGTGTGCGCATGAACGCGCCGGACGACCAACAGACCCGGGGCATGGCGAGCGTGGCTGGATGAGCTGGGCGCAAGCGGCGATCGTGCTGCTGGGTGTGCTGCACGCGCTGGCCGCCTATGCGTACTTCAGCCGCAAGCGCTTTGCACTGCTGTGGGCGTTGGGCTGGCTGGGCCTGGCCGCCGCGGCCGCCTGGGCCTTGCCGCAGGCGCCGGGCTGGACGGCAGCGGCCGTCGCCGGGGCGGTGCTGGGGTGGACCAGTTGGTGGACCACGTTGCGCGCGCTGCCGCGGCGGCACTGGGTGGCCGAGAACGCGCGCCAGGCGACGGGCAGCGCAGCGGGCACCACCGTGACGCTGCACGACGTGCGCGACTTCCACTGGCATGGCAGCGGGGACTTCGACGAGCGCTGGGAGAACGAGGTGCGCATCGACCTCGATGCGCTGGAGGCGGTGGACCTCTTCGTCTGCACCTGGGGCGACCCGCGTATCGCCCACCTGATCATCAGCTTCGTCGTGCGCGGCGCGCCGGCCGTCGCCTTCTCCATCGAAACGCGGCGCGAGCAGGACGAATCGTGGAGCGCCTTCGCCGGCTTCATGAAGGCGTTCGAACTCGTCATCATCGCCGCGCGCGAGCGCGACGTGGTGCGCGTGCGCACGAACGTTCGGCGCGAGACGGTGCACCGCTACCGGCTCGCCACCACGCCCGAGATGCGAGCGCGGCTGCTGCTTCAGTACGTGCACGAGATGAACGCGCTGGCGCGCCGGCCGCGCTACTACAACACCCTGTTCGCCAACTGCACCACCGAGGTGGCGCGCATCGTGCGTGCGTCAGGGCGGCGGCTGCCCTGGGCGTGGCCGCTGCTGGCCTCGGGGCTGGTGCCGCGCTACTTCCACGACCGCGGGCTCATCGACGACACACGGCCGTTCGAGGCGATTTCGGCCGAGGCCGACATCGGCGAGCGGGCGCGCCGCGAGGCGCCCGGGGACGACGGCGGCGACTTCTCGGCGCGCATCCGCGCCTGATCGCGGCGCGTGACAACAGCCCCTGGCGCCCTCGCCTCCATGCCGGACATCATCACACAGCGGGAGGGGCTTCCCCGGCGCGCTGCGGCAGCCGATGGTCGATGCGGCATCATCGACCGGGCCCCCTGGGCAAACGGGTCGTTGCAATGTCGTGCGGCCCGTGACGATTGCGCCGGCCGTGCCGATGCGCTGACGCCGTCAACATCGAACCTGGATGGACAAGGAAGCCACACTGGGCCTGGAGACCCTGCCGGCCGAACGGCACTGCGCGGTCTTCGACACCGCGCTCGGCCCGTTCGGCATCGCCTGGCGCGGCGAGGCCGTCACGCACGTGCTGCTGCCGCTGGTGGACCGCGAGGCCACCATCGCCGAACTGCAATGGCAAAGCGGCGCCGAACTGACGCCGCCACCGTGGCCGGCCTTCATCTCGTTGGCGGTGGGGGCGATGCAGACGCTGCTGCAGGGCGAACCTGCCGACCTGAAGCAGGTGCCGCTCGACTGGGCCGGCATCGGCCAGTTCGAGCAGAAGGTCTACGAGGCCACGCGGCGCATCGCGCCCGGGCAGACCTGCACTTACGACGAACTGGCGCAGTCGATGAACAACCCGGGCGCCGCGCGCGCCGTGGACGTGGCGCTGGCGCGCAACCCGTGGCCGTTGATCGTGCCCTGCCACCGCGTGGTGGCCGGCGGCGGCCGCCTGGGCGGCCACTCGGCGGCCGGCGGCATCGGCACCAAGAAGAAGCTGCTCTCCATCGAGGCCGCGATGGCCTCGGGCGACTCGTCGCCCCGCTGCGAGGGCAACACGCGCTGACGCGCGGAGCCGCTCGTGCCACTGCTTTCGCCGCCCGGACGCGCGGTGCGCCCGGGCCGGAACGCATCGATCAGAACACGAAGATGATGCCGCCCGCGTAGCCGGTGGCCGAACTGCCGCCGCTCGGCTTGAACTGGCCGGCCTCGCCGTAGGCATAGGTGTTCTTGAAGATCTCCTTGTTGACGAAGACCTCCGCGGCACGGCTCTTGGCGCTGGAGTCGGTGTTCTGCGCCGCCATCACGCCGAGGTTGATGCCGGCCAGCGTCGTCATCGCGCCGACGCTCGGGCCACGGCCCGTACCACCGGCAGATGCCTTGCCGCCGTCGGCATAGCCGAGCATCACCTTGACGACCTTGAGGTCCCAACTGCCGCCGATGGAGGCGAAGTCCTTGGCCGTGGACGTGGCCTTGGTCTGGAATGCCACGCCGCCCGACAGTGGGCCGGTCTCGTAGCGCACGCCGCCGGAGAGCACGTCCTTGGCGCCGACGACCGTGCTGTTGCCCTTGACCACGAGCCCGGCCTGCATCGACAGGCCGCTCATGAACGAGGGCGCGATGTACTGCACCGAGCGCGACTGGCGGCCGCGCGCCCACACGCCCACGCCGGTGTAGCCACCCGACGAGATGCCGTTGGACATGCCGTTGAAGTCGTAGCCGCCCATCATCTGGAAGGGCACCGAGTCCTGGCGACCGACACGCACCTCGCCGAAGCCGCCCGACATGCCGAGCCAGGCCTGGCGGTTGAAGAACGCGCCGCCGGGGTTGACCTCGCCGCTGCTGGTGATGCCGCCGGTCTCGAACTTGAAGTTCATCTTCACGCCGCTGCCGACGTCGACACCGCCCTTGATGCCGACGCGCGTGGTGGAGTTGCCCTGGCCGGAGCTGTCGTCGCCACCGGAATGGATGTCGGCCTTCAGGTTGGCCTGGTCGTCGGCGATGCTCTTGCCGTAGCTCATGTCCACGAGACCGTAGATGTTCAGCTGGGCGTGGGCCGTGGCGGCCGCGCCGAGCATCAGGGCACCCACGACGATGCTGGGTTTCAGTTGCATTGCTGCACTCCTCTTAGGGGTTTATGGGGACGTTCGAGTCTAGGCGGCCGACCCCGGGCGTTCCCTTGCACGGGCACCGTTTCGTGGCATCGAGGCAACGCGCGCAACGCTTCTTTGCAGACGCGGGAGATCTTCCTCAGCGAGGACAGGACTGGCGCGCCCCGCCGTACCGCATCGTGGGACGGCCGGGCTTGGACGCACAATGCGGCCCGCCGTATCCACACCTTCAAGGCCATTCCCGTGTGAGCGCCGAGCCTGCGCCCGAGAACCCGAGTCGAAGCGCGACCCGCACCTTCCTGTTCACCGACATCGAAGGCAGCACGCGCCTGTGGGAGCACGAGCCCGCGCGCATGCGCGTGGCCGTGGCGCGCCATGACGCGCTGAGCCGCGAGGCGGTGGAGTCGACCGGAGGCCGCGTCGTCAAGACCACCGGCGACGGCGTGCACGCCGTCTTCGAAGATGCACTGCAGGCGCTGCACGCTGCACTGAGCCTGCAGCAGGCGATGGCCGCGCCGGTGGAGGAAGGCACGCTCTTGCTCAAGGTGCGCTGCGGCATGCACTGCGGCGAAAGCGAAGAGCGCGACGGCGACTTCTACGGCCCGGCACTCAACCGCGCGGCGCGCGTGATGGGCGCGGCGCATGGCGGGCAGACCCTCGTCACCCAGGCCGTGGTCGAACGCGTGGCCACGCGCCTCCCCGCCGGTGTGACGTTGCACGACCTCGGCACCGTGCGCCTGCGCGACCTGGCCAGCCCCGAGCGTGTGCACCAGCTCCAGCACCCGGCGCTGCGTGCGCAGTTCCCGCCGCTGCGCAGCCTGGAAGCCACGCCCAACAACCTGACGCAGCAGCTCAACAGCTTTGTCGGCCGCGAGCGCGAACTGGCCGAGGTGCGCGCGTTGCTCTCGAAGACGCGCCTGCTCACGCTGCTGGGCATGGGCGGCATCGGCAAGAGCCGGCTCTCGGTGCAGCTGGGGGCGGAGCTGCTGGACGAGTACCCCGACGGCGTATGGCTCGTCGAGCTGGCGCCGCTGGCCGACCCGCTGCTGGTGCCTCAGGCGCTGGCCTCGGCGCTGGGCGTGAAGGAAGAGCGCGGCGCCAGCGTCACCGAAGCGCTGCTGGCCTATGTGCGCGACAAGACGCTGCTGGTCATCCTGGACAACTGCGAGCATGTGGTGCACGCCTGTGCCGACCTGGCCAAACGGCTGCTGCAGGCCGCGCCCGGCGTGCGCGTGCTCACCTCCAGCCGCGACGTGTTGCAGGTGGCAGGGGAAACGGTCTATCAGCTGCCGACGCTCGGCGTGCCGGCGGCCGAGGAAGAAGGCGCCGACACCGTGCCGCCCATGCGCGAAGGCCGCCAAGGCGCCGTGCGCCGCGCGCTGCGGCCGGGCCAGCTGAGCGAACTCGGCCGGCATGCGGCCGTGCAACTGTTCCTCGACCGCGCCGGCGCGGTGCTACCGACCTTCAGGCTGGACACGGACAACGCCACGGCAGTGGCGTCGATCTGCCGGCGCCTGGACGGCATTCCACTGGCACTGGAACTGGCCGCGGCGCGCACGCGTGCACTGTCGGTGCAGGCGATTGCCGAGCGGCTGAAGGACCGTTTCCGCCTGCTGGTCAGCGGCGACCAGACCGTGCTGCCACGCCAGCGCACGCTGCGCGCGTTGATCGACTGGAGCTTCGAGCTGCTGAGCGAACCCGAGCGCTTGCTGTTCCGGCGGCTGGCGGTGTTTGCAGGCGGCTGGAAGCTCGAGTCGGCCGAAGCGGTGTGCGCGGGAGACGGGCTCGACGCGCTGGACGTCCTGGAAGTGCTGGCGCAGCTGGTTCAGAAGTCGCTCGTGGTGATGGAGCCGGGGGGAGCGCGCTATCGCATGCTGGAGACAGTGCGCGCCTATGCCCTGGAGCGGCTTCAGGGAGCGAGCGAGGAAGCGCGAGTGCGAACACGCCATATCGAGCACTACCTCGCGTTGGCCGATCAGGCACGGCTTCAACTGGTCGGTCCCAGCCAAGCCGAGTGGTTGGGGCACCTCGACCGCGAGCGGGAGAACCTGCTCCAAGCGCACGACTGGTGCGGCCGCGCGGCCGAATGCGGCGCGCAGGGCCTGCAACTGGTGTTCGTGTTGAAGAACTACTGGCGCATCCGCGGTCTCGTTGGGCTGGGACAGCGCGTCACGGTCGAAGCATTGCATCGTGAGGCCGCGCGGCAGCGAGGTTTCGAGCGTTGCCGGGTGCTGTGCGATGCGGGCCAGTTGACGTACTTCGCCGGCGACTTCGAGCGGGCGCGTGCGTATCTCGAAGAGAGCCATGACATTGCAGTTGAACTTGGTGACTCCGCGCGCCTCGCTGCAGTGCTGCAACCTCTAGGAATGGTTTACATGGCTTTGGGGGAGGTGTCGAAGGCGCTGACCACCTACGAGTCGGCCCTAAGCCTCGCACGCGAGGTTGGTGAGCCTCGCCAAGTTGCAGCAGCGCAGAACGCGCTGGCTCAGCTGCAACAGTCACTTGGCCGATTGCAGGAGGCCGACGCGTTGTTCGCCCAAGTGCAAACGATTGCAGAGAACCTGGGCGACAAAGAGAGCGTTGCCATCGCCACGCTAAACCGCGCAATGGTCGCGGTGAACCTGGGTGCACCAGATGACGCTCACCGAATGCTCCGCCAAGTCAGGCTTATTGCCAATGCCCTTGGCTCGCTACCCGTCGAGAAGAGCCTGCTCGAGGTGTGTGCCGGGCTCTGCGCGAGCATGCTCCGCCCTCAGGCGGCAGCGCGGCTTTTCGGCGCGGCGGAGGCGATGGGCGCCCGCACTGGAATCCGCCGCGAGGCAAACGACGAAGCGTTTCTTGCCCCCTTAATCGGGCAAGCACAAAGTGCGCTTGGTCCCGCCTTGTTCGGTCAGGAGGAAGCTCGGGGCCGTTCGTTCGACCCCGAACATGTCGGTGAGGAACTTCGCGAAGCCCTCGGTGCCGACTTACCGACCACGCTCACTCGATGTTCATGATCCCCGGATCATGCGGCGGCAATGGCTTGCCGTCCTGCACCAGCCGCACCGTGTACTTGAACAAGCCCTTGCGACTGCGCTTGTTGGTGCAGGTGAAGGTCGTGCGGTCCTGGCTGGCGCGGCAATTGACGATCTCGTCCTGACGGGGATTGATGATGGGGCCGTCCTTCACGGCCACTTCGCCGTCGATGACGATGCCGTTCTCGGCCACGAAGAGCGTCTTGCCGTCCGTGCGCCAGACGATGTCGACCGGACCACGCCCGACCTTGAACACGAGGGGCTCGGGCTCGACGGCGATCTTCCCGGCTGTGATGGTGACGAGGGGTTTTTCGGGCGTGGCGCGGGTGCTGAACAGCGAGCACGCGCCGATCAGGGTGCTCAGCGCGATGGCGACGGGCAACGACAGCCGTCGAAAGGCGAGTGACTTGCTCACGGATCCTCCTTTGTGTCCTGTTTGGGTCTTCCCGAGGCCATGATGCCCGAGGGAAGTGCGGCCGACAACCACGCTTCGGAGGAGGTGCCTGTCCGCGTCGCCTCGTTCGCCACCGAGGTCAGGAAGCGACGTAGGCCGCGGCCAGTTCCCTCAGATGCCCGCGCGACGCCTCATCGAGATGAGGCAGCAGCAGCGCCAGCGCGTGGTACGCCCCGCGTCCCAGCGCCGCCGCCGAGTTCTCCGGTTCCAGCGCATGCCGCGGGTCGCGCACGTACTCGTAGCTCAGCCAGTAGGTGAGCACGACCACCATCGCCGTGCCCATCGGGCCGGCGGCCTCGCCGGTGAGGCGCGCCGCGCCGCCGCGCGAGAGGCCGTCGAGCAGCGCCGCCATGGCGCGCGACTTGTTCTTCAGCACGTCCTGGAAGTGCGTCTCCAGCCGCCGGTTCTTGCTCAGCAGGTCGTTCAGGTCGCGGTAGAGGAAGCGGTATTTCCAGATCAGCTCGAACAGCACGTGCATGAAGAGCCACGCGTCCTCGACGTTCTCGACGCCGTCGGCGCTGTCGAGGATCTCGGCCAGCGCGCGCTCGTAGCGGTCGAACAGGCCGTTGATGAGCTGGTCTTTCGCCGGGTAGTGGTAGTACAGGTTGCCCGGGCTGATGTTCATCTCGGCCGAGATGAGCGTGGTGCTGACGTTGGGCTCGCCGAAGCGGTTGAAGAGCTCCAGCGTCACCTCGAGGATGCGCTCGGCGGTGCGGCGCGGCGCCTTCTTCTGGCGGCCGGCGCGGGCCGGTGCTTCGCGGGCGTCAGGCTGGTCGGGCATGGCCGGCGCATTCTGGCACCGCTCCGGGCGGGCCCGCCGAGGCCGCTGCCTACAATCCGCACTCCATGCCTGCCGTGCGATTCGAGAATGTGGCCAAGACCTACAGCGGCGCACGGGGCAACGTGCGCGCGCTCGACGGCGTCAGCTTCGACATCGAGCCGGGCGAGTTCTTCGGCCTGCTCGGCCCCAACGGCGCCGGCAAGACGACGCTGATCTCGGTGCTCGCGGGCTTGGCCAAGGCCACCGCCGGCCGCGTCACGGTGATGGGCCACGACGTCGTGACCGACTTCGCCGCCGCGCGCAAGGCGCTCGGCATCGTGCCGCAGGAACTCGTTTTCGACCCCTTCTTCAGCGTGCGCGAGACGCTGCGCATCCAGGGCGGCTACTTCGGGGTGAAGAACAACGACGCCTGGATCGACGAGCTGCTGGCCAACCTGGGGCTTTCGGACAAGGCCAATGCCAACATGCGCCAGCTCTCGGGCGGCATGAAGCGGCGCGTGCTGGTGGCGCAGGCGCTCGTGCACAAGCCACCCGTGATCGTGCTCGACGAGCCCACCGCGGGCGTGGACGTGGAGCTGCGCCAGACGCTGTGGAGCTTCATCGCGCGCCTCAACCGCGAAGGGCACACGGTGCTGCTGACGACGCACTACCTCGAGGAGGCCGAGGCGCTGTGCGGGCGCATCGCCATGCTCAAGCAGGGCCGCGTGGTGGCGCTCGACCGCACCTCGGCGCTGCTGGCGGGCACGGCGCACCAGATGATGCGCTTCAAGACCGACGACGCGCTGCCTGCCGCCCTGGCGGCGCAGGCCCGCATCACCGGGCGCATCGTGCAGTTGAAGGCACACGACGCGACCGAGGTCGAGGCGCGCCTGGCGGCATTGCGTGCCGCCGGCGTGCGCGTGGAGGACCTGGAGATCGGCCGCGCCGACCTGGAGGACGTCTTCGTCGAGATCATGCAGGGCGCCGGCGCCGCGACCGAGGCGACAGCATGACGCTCGAAGGCACGGGCACGCTCTTCCGCAAGGAGATCCTGCGCTTCTGGAAGGTGGCCTTCCAGACCGTGGCGGCGCCGGTGCTCACCGCCGTGCTGTACCTGCTGATCTTCGGCCACGTGCTGGAGGACAAGGTGCAGGTCTTCCAGGGCGTGGGCTACACGAGCTTCCTGATCCCGGGGCTCGTGATGATGAGCGTGCTGCAGAACGCGTTCGCCAACAGCTCGAGCTCGCTCATCCAGAGCAAGGTCACCGGCAACCTCGTCTTCCTGCTCGTCACGCCGCTCAACCACTGGGCGTGGTTCGTGGCCTACGTGGGCGCTTCGATGGTGCGCGGGCTGACGGTGGGGCTGGGCGTGTTCCTCGTCACCGTGTGGTTCGCGCCGCTGCACCTGGCCGAGCCGTGGTGGATCATCGTCTTCGCGGCGCTGGGCGCCGGCATGCTCGGTTCGCTCGGGCTCATCGCGGGGCTGTGGGCCGACAAGTTCGACCAGCTCGCGGCGTTCCAGAACTTCATCATCATGCCGCTGACGTTTCTCTCCGGCGTGTTCTATTCGGTGCACTCGCTGCCGGCCATGTGGCAGGCGGTGAGCCACCTGAACCCCTTCTTCTACATGATCGACGGCTTCCGGCGCGGCTTCTTCGGCGCCAGCGACGTCTCGCCCTGGTTGAGCCTGGGCGTGGTCGGGGCCAGCTTCGCCGTCGTCGCCGGGGTGGCCCTGCGGCTGCTGGCCAGCGGCTACAAGTTGCGCGCCTGAAGCGCCCCACGCGCACGGCGCGGCCCACGCGCGCCATGCGCCCGAATGCGCCCGAACTCGCCAGATGCGCCCGGCACCCCGGGCACCGATAATCCGCCGATTCACGGAGCCCACCCCCATGCCCACCGAAGCCCCCGCCACCGAAGACCCCAAGCCCCAGGGCCGCAGCAGCCTGATGGAGGCGCTGTCGCTGAAGTCGCGCTTCGTGCTCGTCTTCGGCGAGATCGACGACAAGATGGCGCGCCAGACCTGTGAGCGCCTGATCCTGCTCGCGCAGGAGAGCGAGGCACCGATCCAGCTGCTCATCAGCTCGCCCGGCGGGCACGTGGAGTCGGGCGACGCCATCCACGACATGGTCCGCTTCGTGCGCGCGCCCGTCACCACCATCGGCAGCGGCTGGGTGGCCAGCGCCGGCACGCACATCTACCTGGCCGCGCCCAAGGAGCGCCGCGTGTGCCTGCCCAACACGCGCTTCATGATCCACCAGCCCGCGGGTGGCGCCGGCGGCCGCGCCACCGACATCGCCATCCAGGCCAAGGAGATCATCAAGACACGCGAGCGCATCGCCAAGGTCATCGCGCGCGAGACCGGCCACAAGCTCGACAAGGTGCTTGCCGACATGGAACGCGACTACTGGATGAGCGCCGAGGAGGCGGTGGCCTACGGCATCGTCTCGCGTGTCATCGAGCGTCAGAAGGACCTGGCCTGATGGCCGCGCGGGATGGATGAGATGAGCGAACCCACTGCCGACGAGGTGCGCGGCTTCATCGCCGCCGGCCTGCCGTGCACGCACGTCGAGGTGGAGGGCGACGGCCGGCACTTCTTCGCCACCATCGTCTCGGCCGAGTTCGAGGGGCTGGCGCGCGTGCGCCGGCACCAGCGGGTGTACGCGGCGCTGGGCGATAGAATGCGTGCGCAGATCCACGCGCTCTCGATGAAGACCCTCACCCCGGCCGAATTTGCCGCCGCGCCGTCCGCGCCCGGCGCGGGCGCGGCCTCGGCTCACCACCACCACTGACGCTTCCTGCGGCGCGCCGCGGGGAGCCGCTGCGCGCCCCGCAAGGGTGCGAAGTCCAGTGGCCCGCCGCGCGTGCTCCGGTTGCCCGAACCAACGCACCCGATGATCACGCTGGCCTTGTCCAAGGGACGCATCTTCGACGACTCGCTGCCGCTGCTGGCCGCGGCCGGCATCGAGGTGCTTGA
>JALHOU010000075.1 GCA_022842825.1 Rubrivivax sp. | reverse complement strand
GTGCGCTGCCCGACGATGCCTTGCTTCGGCGGGCCGGACCTGAAGACGCTGTTCGTCACCACCGCGCGCGAGAAGCGGCCGGCCGATGAGCTCGCGGCGCAGCCGCTGGCCGGCGCGGTGCTTTGCCTGCGTGTCGAAGTGCCGGGGCTGCCGGTGAACTTCGCGCGGGCCTGAGGTCGCGATGCAAGGCATGACGCTCACGCCCGCATGACACAGAGACTCGAACGCGCCGCGCTGCTCGGCCGCCTCGCCGAACCGCAGACCTGGGACCTGGCTGTCATCGGCGGCGGGGCCACGGGCCTGGGCGTGGCGCTCGACGCCGTGGCGCGCGGCTTCACGGTCGTGCTGCTGGAGGCCGAGGACTTTGCCAAGGGTACGAGCTCGCGCGCCACCAAGCTGGTGCATGGCGGCGTGCGCTACCTGGCGCAGGGCAACATCGCGCTCGTGCGAGAGGCGCTCGTGGAGCGCAGCACCTTGCTGGTCAATGCACCGCACCTGGCGCAGCGGCTGCCCTTCGTGGTGCCCACCTACAACCGCTGGGACCAGCCTTTCTACGGCATCGGCCTGAAGCTTTACGACGCGCTGGCCGGCGCGCGCGGCCTCGGGCCCACCGAGTGGCTGTCGGCACGCCGTACCGCCGAGCTGCTGCCCACGGTGATGCGCGCGGGCCTCACGGGTGGCGTGCGCTACTGGGACGGCCAGTTCGACGACGCCCGCCTGGCCATTGCCCTGGCGCGCACGGCCGCGGCGCGCGGCGCGCTCGTGCTCAACCACGCGCCGGTGGTCGGCCTGCAGCGGACCGGCGGCAAGGTCACCGGGCTCAGTGCGCTGGACGGCGAGAGCGGGCGCCGCTTCGAGGTGGCCGCGCGTTGCGTCATCAACGCCGCCGGCGTGTGGGTGGACGCGGTGCGCGAGATGGACCGCGATGCCGGCACGGCGGCGCGGGCGCCGATGGTGGCGCCGAGCCAGGGCGTGCACCTCGTCGTCGACCGCGCCTTCCTGCCCGGCACGCATGCGTTGATGGTGCCCAAGACGAGCGATGGGCGCGTGCTGTTCGCCGTGCCCTGGCTCGGCAAGACGATCCTCGGCACCACCGACACGCCGCGCGACGACCTGGCGCGCGAGCCGGCGCCGTTCAAGGCCGAGATCGACTTCATCCTTGGCGAGGCGGCGCGCTACTTGGCACGCGCGCCCACGCGCGAGGACGTGCGCTCGGTGTGGGTGGGGCTGCGGCCGCTGGTCAAGCCCACGGGCGACGAGGGCCCCGATGGCGCAGGCGGCGAGACGAAGCCCGATACCAAGGCGCTGTCGCGCGAGCACACCGTGGTCGTCGGCCGCTCGGGCCTCGTCACGGTGACTGGCGGCAAGTGGACGACCTACCGCGCCATGGCCGAGGACGTGCTGGATCGCGCGATGGAGCGCGGGCTCGTGCCGCGCCGACCGGGCGGCGCGACGGCGCGCCTGCCGTTGCTCGGCGCGGCGCCCGGCCGTCCGCTCTCCGAGCCGCCGGGAGAGCATGGCTACGGCAGCGAGGCCGAGGTGTTGCGTGGCCTGCCCGGAGCCACCCACTGGTTGTGGCGCGACGCCGAGACGGGCCAGGGTGGCCTCAGCGAGGCGATGGTGCGCTTCGCGGCGCGGCACGAGATGGCGCGCACGGTCGAGGACGTGCTGGCCCGGCGTTGCCGGCTGCTCTTTCTCGATGCCCGCGAGGCAGCGCGCCAGGCCACGCCGGTGGCGGCGCTGCTGGCGCAGGAGCTGGGGCACGACGTCGAGACGGCATCGTTCGTGGAGCTCGCCGCGCGCTACACGACCTTGCCTTGACCACCGGCCGCTGCCGGCGGGGGCGCGTGCAGGGGCCTCTCACCGCTTCGCGATCGATCGATAGACCGATCGACCGATCGACCGATCGATCAGAAATCGGTCTGGGTGGGTCGCACCCATCGAGCCGTGGCGGGATCGGGCCGACGGGGTGCCCTGCTCCGCGAATGTCCTCTTTGGGCGGCCCTGCTTCGCAGGTCCCCCCAATGCCCCCTTGATTTCGCTGCGCAGGGCACCCCATCGGCCCATCCTGAACGTTGGTGGACTTCGTCGTGGAAGACCACCGCAGGTTCCCGCCGAGGACGCCAGGGGGTCGGCGCAGCGAAATCAAGGGGGCATCCGAGGGCCTTGCGAAGCCAGGCCCTCGAAAGAGGACACTCGCGTAGCCGACCACCCGGCGTCCTTGGCGCGCCACGACTGCCGGCGCGCGACCGCAAGCGCAGCCCAACGCCCGCGAAGTCGCCGTGCCTATGTCATCGCGAACGCGTATCAGGCGCCGGACGGGTACTTGACCGAGCAGCCGTAGGCGCGGGTCTGCGCCACGCTCACGGGCTTGCCGGCGAGTGACTCGGCCAGCGCGGCCTTGACGTGGTTCGTCGCGCCAGCGATGTCGGCCGTGCTGGCAGTCGGCTTGTTGTCGATGGCGCCGGCGTAAACCAGCGTGCCCTTGGTGTCGATGACGTACATGTGCGGCGTGGTGCGGGCGCCAAAGGCACGGCCGACCGTGCCTTCGCTGTCCATCAGCGTCGCGCTCGCGGCGGCCTGCTGGCCCTTCATCCAGTCGCCCAGCGCCGCCGGCGCCAGGTAGTCGGAGTGGTCCTTGGCCGTGCTGTTGATGGCGAGCCAGACCACGCCCTTGCCGGCGGCCTCGCGCTGCGTGCCCTGCATGTTGGCGCTGCGGTAGTGCTTCTGCACATAGGGGCAGCCGGGGTTGACCCATTCGAGGACGACGGTCTTGCCCTTGAAGTCGGCCAGAGACACGGTGCGGCCGGCAGTGTCGCGGGCGCTGAAGGTCGGAGCAGGTTGCCCCACCGCGGCGATGCCGGGGCTGGCATGCACCGAGCAGCTGACACCGACGCCCGCCATCAGGGCGGCGAGCGAGAGGCTGGAGGCCAGGAAGAGGTTCTTCATCGTCGTTCTCCGATGCGGCGCGGGTGGGGGCCCCGCGCGGGCCGGCCGCAGGTTAACCCGGCAGGCGCGCCAGCGCGGAGGTGACTTCGCCGACGGACAGAATTTCGCTCAAGAGCCGAGGCCCTGTCTCGCCCGGGGAATAGAGGGCGTAGACGGGCACGCCGCTGCGCTGCAAGCGTGCCAGTTCGGCGGCGATGGTGGCGTCGCGGCGCGTCCAGTCCGCCCGCAGCAACACGACGCGCTTGCGCTCGAAGGCCGCCCGCACCTCGGCCTGGTTGAGGGTGGTGCGCTTGTTGAACTGGCAGGTGACGCACCATGCCGCGGTGAAGTCGACGAAAACCGGCCGGCCCTCGGCCAGGGCCTGCGCCACGCGTTCGGGCGACCAGGGCTGCCAGAGGTCGCCTGCCTCTTGGCCGGCCGTTGGTCCCGTGCCGCCCGCGGCAGCGCCCGGCACGGCGGCGACGGCGTCCTGCCGCCAGGAGGGCACGGCCCACATCAGCGCGGCGGCCAGCAGCACCATGGCTGCGGCGCCGAAGCCGCGTCTTGCGCCGCGGCCGAGTGTCGGCGAACCCAGCACCCAGGCGCCAAAGGCGACCGCCACGAGCAGGCCGAGCAGCGCCGCGGCGCCGTCGATCGAGGTCTGCTGGCCCAGCACCCAGGTCAGCCAGACGACGGTGGCGAACATCGGGAAGGCCATCAGCGCCTTGAAGTTCGCCATCCACGGACCGGGCCGCGGCATGGCCTTGGCCAACCGGGGCCAGGCACTCACCGCAAGGTAAGGCAGCGCCATGCCCAGGCCCAGCGCGGCGAAGATGGCGAGCGCCTCGAGCGTGGGCAGCGTGAACGCGAGGCCGAGCGAGGCGGCCATGAACGGGGCCGTGCAGGGCGAGGCGACGGCCACCGCGAGCACGCCGGTAAGCGCCGAGTCGAGGAGCGGGTGGCGCGCCTGCGCCGCCGCGACGCTGCTGGGCAGCACCGAGCCGACCTCGAAGAGGCCCGCGAGATTGAGGCCGATGAGCGTGAAGAGCACCGCGAGGCCGGCGATGACGCCCGGCGACTGCAACTGGAATCCCCAGCCGATCTGTTCGCCGCCGGCGCGCAGCGCCAGCAGCAGCGCGGCCAGGGCCACGAAGGACACCACGACCCCGGCCGTGTAGGCCAGGCCGCCGGCCAGCACGGCGCGGCGGTCCTCGGCATGGCGTGCGAAGCCCATCACCTTCAGTGAGAGCACGGGGAAGACGCAGGGCATCAGGTTGAGAAGCGCGCCCCCGGCCAGCGCCAGCAGCAGCGCCAGTGCGAGGCCCAGCGGCGCGGCTGGCGTCGCGGCGGGTGGGCCGGAAGTCACCGCACCGCTGCCCAGCGAGGGCAAGGGCGCGGGCGCGGCCTGCGCAAGCGGCGGCCACGGCGTCGTCACCTGCACGGCCAGTTCGAGACCGGCACGCTGCCCATCTGCCGTCAGCACGGCCGGAAGGCTGGCGGGGCCGGCACTGCGCTGCGGGTCGAGCGCCAGCGCGGCGCGCCAGACGCCCGCTTCCCATTGGCCCGCGACCGGCGCGGCGTTGTTGAGGACGCCGGCGGTCTCGGGGAAGAACTGCAGCGCACGACCTTGCCAGGCGGCCGGCAGGCCGCTCACGCGAACCTGCAGCGCGCCATCCTTCAGCTCGGCCGTGGCTTTGGCGCCCGCGGCTGGCGCCGGCGCCGCGGCATCGGCGGCCGCGAAGGCGGCGGCAAAGGCGGCCGTGGCGGCGCGAGCCGGCACCTGAAGCGTGAAGTCGCCGCCCTCGGGAATGCACACGTCCTTGCAGACGAGCCAGTCGGCGCGCAGCTTGACGGTGAGCGCATCGCCGTTGAACCCGGCAGGCACCGCCACGTCCACCGGCAAGAGCAGCTTGCCCTCGTAGCCGAAGTTCATCAACGGGCCGAGCGGCAGCCGCGACGGCGTCGGCCAGCGGATCTCGCTGGCCACGAAGCCCGCGGGCAGCGTGAATGCCAGCGTCGTGGGCAGACCGGAGTCGCCCGGGTTCTTCCAATAGGTGTGCCAGTGCTTCTGGTGTTCGATCAACAAGCCCAGCCGCAGTGCCTTCCCCGGCGCCAGCCCTTCGGGCGCGTGCGCCACGAGTTCGGCGCGTACTTGCGGCGTGCTGACCACCGCCCCGGACGCCACGGCGGCTGCCGCGGGCACCCAGGTGGACGCGAGTGCCAGCCACAGGCAGGCGGCCACCCCCGCGCGTGGCAGGATCAAGGCAGGCAGGGCGGTCAGGGCGGAGGACATGGACCGGAATGATGAACCAATGGCGGATGGCCGGGTAAACGGGAGTGAGCGGACGTGTCTCGCGATCGGCCGCCCGACCCCACCTGGCGCAACGCCGTGGCACGGCCACGCCCCTGCGAGTCTGGGGTGGTTGGCCATGGGAGCCTGCGGGAATCTTCGTATAATCCCGCGGCTTTGCCCGCCCCGGATGAGCCTGCGGTTCCGGGGCAAGTGACGCCAAGTGATGACGCAAGTGATGGCGAACCGAACGAACTCAATCATCGCCTCACACGCCGCAACCGCCGATACCAGCCGCCACGAAAGCCGCGGCCGGTGGGAGGACGACGACGGGTCCGGCGGGCCTGCCTTCAAGACGCTGACCCGGGAGGAAGCGTCGGCCCTGCGCGCGAAAGAACCGCCTCTGAGTCCGTGGCGCGTGATTGCGGCGCAAGGCGGGGTGGGCGTGGGGGTGGCGCTGCTTGCGGCGCTGGTCACGGGCAGGGTGGAGGTGGGGTGGTCGGCGCTGTATGGCGCCGCTTGCGTGGTGGTGCCGGGCGCCTTGTTGGCGCGCGGCATGACCAGCCGCCTGAGCAGCGTGTCGCCCGGCGCAAGCGCCGTCAGCTTCATGTTGTGGGAGATGGTCAAGATCGCGGTTTCGATCGCCATGCTGATGCTGGCGCCGAAACTCGTACAGGGCTTGAGCTGGCCGGCATTGCTGGTGGGCCTGGTGCTGTGCATGAAGGTGTATTGGTTCGCGCTGCTGTGGCGCGGACGCGTTTCACGAACAACCGCCTAAGAACGACAGCGAACGGGCAATCGAGATGGCAGCAGCAACGGGCAACGCGCCGACCGCCGGTGAATACATCATTCACCACCTGCAGCACCTGCAGGCCGGCAAGGGCTTCTGGACCTTCAACCTCGATTCGATCTTCTGGTCGCTTGTGATGGGCGTGCTCGGCTCCTTCGTCCTGTGGCGAGTGGCCCAGGCGATGACGTCGGGCGTGCCGGGGCGCCTGCAGGCTGCCGTCGAGTTCCTCGTCGAGATGGTCGACACGCAGGCCAAGGGCATCGTTCACAACGCCCACAGCCGCAAGATGGTGGCGCCGCTCGCGCTGACCGTGTTCATCTGGATCTTCCTGATGAATGCGATGGACCTGCTGCCGGTGGACCTGATCCCGGCCATCTGGCACGTGGCCGGCCCCGCCATCGGCGCGCCCGACTACATGCGCGTGGTGCCCACCGCCGACCTCTCGGTCACGATGGCCCTGTCGATCACGGTGCTGCTCATCTGCATCTACTACAACGTCAAGATCAAGGGCGGCGGCGGCTGGGTGCACGAGCTGATCTCCGCCCCGTTCGGCGCCAAGTGGTACCTGGCCCCTTTCAACCTCGGCATGCAGCTCATCGAGTTCGTGGCGAAGACGGTGAGCCACGGCATGCGGCTGTTCGGCAACATGTACGCTGGCGAGCTCATCTTCATGCTCATCGCGCTGATGGGCGGCGCCTGGTTCACCGCGGTGGGCCTGCCGCTGGCGCTCGGCCATGTCATTGCCGGCACCGCCTGGGCCATCTTCCACATCCTGATCATCACGCTGCAGGCCTTCGTGTTCATGATGCTCACGCTGGTCTATGTCGGTCAGGCGCACGACGCTCATTGACAGAGGTCAATGAGCGCTGCGCACTGAGTTTTCCCGTTGTTTCGTTTCCCCTCGAAGAACCTTCCCCGTTAGGAGCAAGAAATGGAAGTCATCAGCTTTGTCGCCCTGGCCGCCGGCCTCATCATCGGTCTCGGCGCCATCGGTGCCTGCATCGGCATCGGCATCATGGGCAGCAAGTACCTCGAAAGTGCCGCGCGCCAGCCCGAGCTGATGGGCGAACTGCAGACCAAGATGTTCCTGCTCGCCGGTCTGATCGACGCCGCGTTCATCATCGGCACCGGCATCGCGCTGTGGTTCGCCACCGCCAATCCGTTCCTGGGCCAGATCGCCAACCTGCCGAAGTAATTCTTCGCGGCTGGATCGCCGGGTCCGCGGGTCTTCCGATCCCGCGGCCCGTGGTCACCCCATGACGAGGTAAGAGCAGTGAGCATCAACGCCACCCTCATCGTCCAGATGATCGTGTTCGCGATCCTGGTCTGGTTCACGATGCGTTTTGTCTGGCCGCCCATCACCGCGGCGCTGGACGAGCGCGCCAAGAAGATCGCCGAGGGCCTCTCGGCCGCCGACAAGGCCAAGGCCGACCTCGCCGCCGCCAACAAGCGCGTCGAGGCACAGCTTTCGGCAGCGCGCGACGACGCGGCCAAGCGCCTGGCCGATGCTGAGCGCCTGGCGCAGCAGATGGTCGAAGAGGCCAAGGGCCGCGCGGCCGAAGAGGGCGCGAAGATCATCGCCGCCGCCAAGGCCGAGGCCGAGCAGGAAGCGGTGAAGGCACGCGAGGCGCTGCGCTCGCAGGTGGCCGGCTTGGCCGTCAAGGGCGCCGAGCAGATCCTGAAGCGCGAAGTCAACGCGTCGGTGCATGCCGAGCTTCTCGGCCGCCTGAAGGCGGAACTCTGAGATGGCCGAGCTCGCCACGATCGCCCGCCCCTACGCCGAGGCCTTGTTCAAGGCCGCGGGCGCCGACGGGGCGAAGCTGAAGCAGCAGGTGTCGTCCCTGGGCGCCCTGGCGGAAGACGCCGGGCTGCGCCAGTTCGCCGACAACCCGAAGGTGGGGGCGACGCAGGTGTTCGACCTGGTCGCCGGCGTGGCCTTGCAGAAGGGCCTCGCGCTCGACGCGAAGGTCGGCAACCTGCTGCGTGCCGTGCTCGACAACGGCCGCCTCGCTGCGCTGCCCGAGATCGCCGCGCAGTTCGCGGCGCTCGTGAACGCGCAGGGCGGCGTTTCCGACGCGGTCATCGAGAGCGCCTTCCCGATCGATGGCGCGTCGTTGGCCGACGTGGTGGCCACGCTCGAGAAGCGCTTCAAGCGCAAGCTCAACGCCAAGGTCGAATTGAAGCCCGAGCTGATCGGCGGCATCCGCGTCATCGTCGGCGACGAGGTGCTGGACACCTCGGTCCGGGCCCGTCTGGAACAGATGCAACTGGCGCTCACCGCCTGAGGCCGCCGACGCTCCACAGCGCCCGAGCCCGCGTGACCCTTCGGAGAAACAAATGAACCTCAATCCCGCAGAAATTTCCGAGCTGATCAAGAGCCGCATCGAGGGTCTTGCCGGCAGCGTGAACATCAAGAACCAGGGCACGGTGGTGTCGGTCACCGACGGCATCGTGCGCGTGCACGGCCTGTCCGACGTGATGGCCGGCGAAATGCTCGAGTTCCCCGCCACCAAGAGCGGCCAGGCCACCTACGGCCTCGCCCTGAACCTCGAGCGCGACTCGGTCGGCGCGGTGATCCTGGGTGAGTACGAGCACATCTCCGAGGGCGATACCGTCAAGTGCACGGGCCGCATCCTGGAAGTGCCGGTGGGCCCCGAACTCATCGGCCGCGTCGTCAACGCGCTTGGCCAGCCGATCGACGGCAAGGGCCCGATCAATGCCAAGATGACCGACGTCATCGAGAAGGTGGCGCCGGGCGTGATCGCGCGCAAGAGCGTGGACCAGCCGGTGCAGACCGGCCTCAAGTGCCTGGACTCGATGGTGCCCGTCGGCCGTGGCCAGCGCGAGCTGATCATCGGCGACCGCCAGACCGGCAAGACGGCCGTGGCGATCGACGCGATCATCAACCAGAAGGGTCAGAACATGACCTGCATCTACGTCGCGATCGGCCAGAAGGCTTCGTCGATCAAGAACGTGGTGCGCTCGCTCGAGCAGGCCGGTGCGATGGACTACACCATCGTCGTGGCCGCCTCGGCCTCCGAATCGGCGGCCATGCAGTACGTCTCGGCCTACTCCGGCTGCACGATGGGCGAGTACTTCCGCGACCGCGGCCAGGACGCGCTGATCATCTATGACGACCTGTCCAAGCAGGCAGTAGCCTATCGCCAGGTTTCGCTTCTGCTCCGCCGCCCGCCGGGCCGCGAAGCCTTCCCCGGCGACGTGTTCTATCTCCACAGCCGCCTGCTCGAGCGCGCTGCGCGCGTCAATGCCGAGTACGTCGAGGCCTTCACCAAGGGTGCCGTGAAGGGCAAGACCGGTTCGCTGACGGCGCTGCCCGTCATCGAGACGCAGGCCGGCGACGTCTCGGCCTTCGTGCCGACGAACGTGATCTCGATCACCGACGGCCAGATCTTCCTGGAGACCAGCCTCTTCAACGCCGGCATCCGCCCTGCCATCAACGCCGGCATCTCGGTGAGCCGCGTCGGCGGCGCCGCGCAGACCAAGCTCATCAAGAGCCTCTCGGGCGGCATCCGGACCGACCTCGCGCAGTACCGCGAACTGGCCGCCTTTGCGCAGTTCGCCTCCGACCTCGACGCCTCCACTCGAAAGCAGCTCGACCGCGGCGCCCGCGTCACCGAGCTGCTCAAGCAGCAGCAGTACCAGCCGCTGTCCATCAGCCTGATGGCGGCGTCGCTGTTCGCCGTCAACAAGGGCTACCTCGACGACATCGACGTCAAGAAGGTGCTGCCCTTCGAGCACGGCCTGCACCAGCACCTGAAGAGCAGCCACGCGGCCCTGCTGGCCAAGCTCGAGAAGGACAAGGCCATGGACAAGGCGGCCGAGGAAGAGCTGACCGCGGCCATCGTGGCCTTCAAGAAGTCGTTCGCCTGACCCCGAGTTCCACCCGTAGAGGAGCAGGACCATGGCGGTCGGCAAAGAGATACGCGGCAAGATCAAGTCGGTGGAGAACACCAAGAAGATCACCAAGGCCATGGAAATGGTCGCCGCGAGCAAGATGCGCAAGGCGCAGGAGCGCATGCGCCACGCGCGGCCCTATGCGGACAAGATCCGCAACATCACGGCCAACCTCGCGCAGGCCAACCCCGAGTACAAGTCGCCCTTCATGCGCACCGGCGGCACGACGAAAGCCATCGGCTTCATCGTCGTCACCACCGACAAGGGCCTGTGCGGCGGCCTCAACACCAACGTGCTGCGCGCGCTGACCAACAAGATGCGCGAGGTCACGCAGGCCGGCGGCAACGTGCAGACGGTGGCCATCGGCAACAAGGGCTTCGGCTTCCTGAACCGCATCAGCGCGCCCGTGGTTAGCCACGTCGTGCAGCTGGGCGACGCGCCACAGCTCGACAAGCTCATCGGCCCGGTGAAGGTGATGCTCGACGCCTTCGTCGCCGGCAAGCTCGACGCCGTGTACCTCTGCTACACGAAGTTCATCAACACGATGAAGCAGGAGCCGCTCGTCGAGCCGCTGCTGCCCCTCGGTGCCGAACGGCTGAGCCAGACGGAGGCCGAGAAGAAGCAATACGGCTGGGACTACATCTACGAGCCCGACGCGCCTTCGGTCATCGACGAGCTGCTCACGCGCTACATCGAGGCGCTGGTATTCCAGGCCGTGGCCGAGAACATGGCCAGCGAGCAGAGCGCGCGCATGGTGGCCATGAAGGCCGCCACCGACAACGCCGGCACGCTGATCGGCGAGCTCAAGCTCATCTACAACAAGACCCGCCAGGCCGCGATCACGAAGGAACTCTCCGAGATCGTCGGCGGCGCTGCCGCCATCAGCGGCTGACCCGATTCGCTTTGAAGGACCATTGAAAATGTCGAACACGCAAGCCCAGGGCAAGATCGTCCAGTGCATCGGCGCCGTGGTGGACGTCGAGTTCCCGCGCGACGCCATGCCCCACATCTACGACGCGCTCAAGCTCGAAGGCACGGCGCTGACCCTCGAGGTGCAGCAGCAGCTCGGTGACGGCGTGGTCCGCACCATCGCGCTGGGCTCGTCCGACGGCCTGCGCCGCGGCCTGATGGTCAAGAACACCGGCGCCGGCATCACCGTCCCGGTCGGCAAGGCGACGCTCGGCCGCATCATGGACGTGCTGGGCAACCCCATCGACGAGCGCGGCCCGGTCGACCAGACGCTCACGGCGCCGATCCACCGCAAGGCGCCGGCCTACGACGAGTTGAGCCCGAGCCAGGAACTGCTCGAGACCGGCATCAAGGTGATCGACCTCATCTGCCCGTTCGCCAAGGGCGGCAAGGTGGGCCTGTTCGGCGGCGCCGGCGTCGGCAAGACCGTGAACATGATGGAGCTCATCAACAACATCGCCAAGGCGCACAGCGGCCTGTCGGTGTTTGCCGGCGTGGGCGAGCGCACCCGCGAGGGCAACGACTTCTATCACGAGATGTCGGACTCCAAGGTCGTGGTGCAGGAGGACCTGAGCCAGTCCAAGGTGGCCATGGTGTACGGCCAGATGAACGAGCCGCCGGGCAACCGCCTGCGCGTGGCGCTGACGGGCCTGACCATCGCCGAGAGCTTCCGCGACGAAGGCCGCGACGTGCTCTTCTTCGTCGACAACATCTACCGCTACACGCTGGCCGGCACGGAAGTGTCGGCGCTGCTGGGCCGCATGCCTTCCGCCGTGGGCTACCAGCCGACGCTGGCCGAGGAGATGGGCCGCCTGCAGGAGCGCATCACGTCCACCAAGGTCGGATCGATCACCTCGATCCAAGCCGTGTACGTGCCGGCGGACGACCTGACCGACCCGTCGCCCGCGACGACCTTCGCGCACCTGGACGCCACCGTGGTGTTGAGCCGCGACATCGCCGCGCTCGGCATCTACCCCGCCGTGGACCCGCTGGACAGCACCAGCCGCCAGATCGACCCCAACGTCGTCGGCGAGGAGCACTACGGCACCACGCGTGCCGTGCAGGCCACGCTGCAGCGCTACAAGGAATTGCGCGACATCATCGCCATCCTGGGCATGGACGAGTTGAGCCCCGAGGACAAGCTGGCCGTGGCGCGCGCGCGCAAGATCCAGCGCTTCCTGAGCCAGCCGTTCCACGTCGCCGAAGTCTTCACCGGCAGCCCGGGCAAGTACGTGCCGCTGAAGGAGACGATCCGCGGCTTCAAGATGATCGTCAACGGCGAGTGTGACCACCTGCCCGAGCAGGCCTTCTACATGGTCGGCACGATCGACGACGCCTTCGAGAAGGCCAAGAAGCTCAACTGAGCCGCTCAACCCAGTTGCTCAACCGAGGAGCCGCCATGGCCACCATCCACGTCGATGTCGTCTCGGCCGAGGAGAGCATCTTCTCGGGCGAGGCCAAGTTCGTCGCCCTGCCGGGCGAGAACGGCGAGCTCGGCATCCTGCCGCGCCACACGCCGCTCATCACGCGCATCAAGCCCGGTGCGGTGCGCATCGAGCGCGCCGACAACGGCGAGGAGGAGTTCGTCTTCGTCGCCGGCGGCATCCTCGAGGTCCAGCCGGGCACGGTGACCGTGCTCGCCGACACCGCCATCCGCGGCCACGACCTCGACGAGGCCAAGGCCAACGAAGCCAAGAAGCTGGCCGAGGAGGCCATGCGCAACGCCAAGAACGACATCGACCTGGCGGCGGCGACGAGCGAGTTCGCGACCATGGCCGCGCAGTTGGCCGCCATCCAGAAACTTCGCAAGAAGTAGCCTGCGAGGTGCGCCGGCGTCTCTGCCGGCCCGGGCAGACGCGGCCGACCCGAACGGTCCCCCGGCCGGCACGCTCGGCGCTTGCCGCCCGCGGCCGCGTTGCGGGCTTTCCCAGGCCAGGCGTTGCGGCAGACCCGTTACGCTCGCTGGAGCAAAGCAGGGAGGCGTGGCCACCATGGGCAAGAAGAAGGACAGCAAGGGCAGCGGCAAGGCTCTGTCCAAGGCCGAGTACTACGAAGCGCTGGCGCCCCTGCAGGTGCAGCTCAACGACGTGGCGCGCTGGCTCCAGCACACCGGCCGCCGCCTGCTGGTCGTGGTCGAGGGGCGCGACACCGCGGGCAAGGGCGGCGTCATCTCGGCCATCGCCGACACGCTCAACCCGCGCCAGTGCCATGTCGTCGCGCTGCCCAAGCCGAGCGACCGCGAGCGCACGCAGTGGTACTTCCAGCGCTACGTGCCGCACCTGCCGGCGGCCGGCGAGATCACGCTCTTCGACCGCAGCTGGTACAACCGCGCCGGCGTCGAGAGGGTCATGGGCTTCTGCAGCAAGGACGAGGCACGCGCCTTCCTCAAGCAGGCGCCGGCCTTCGAGAAGCTGCTCGTCGACGACGGGCTGCTGCTGTTCAAGTACTGGCTCACCGTCGACCAGGCGCGACAGGAGGAGCGCTTCGCCGAGCGCCGCGAAGATCCGCTCAAGCGCTGGAAGCTCTCGCCCATCGACCTGAAGGCTCGTGAGAAATATGCCGACTACACTCAGGCGCGCGAGGCGATGCTCGAGGCCACCCACAGCAAGCACGCGCCGTGGGTGCTGGTCGACTTCAACGACCAGCGGCGCGGCCGCCTGGCGCTCATCCGCCACTTGATCGAGACGCTGCCCGAGTACGCCGTGCCGGAGACGCTGATCGACTTTCCGCCGCTCGGCCACGAGCCGCTGAAGGAGCGGTTCAAAGCCGGCCTGAAGCCGATCTGAGGTACAGCAGCGAACTCGCGAACCCGCCGCCGCATCGACGCCGGCAATCCCAGGCCCGCCCATGCAAATCGACTTCGACAAGCGCTACCCGGTCGCGGCCACGCCGGAGCAGGCCTGGGCGGTGCTCGCCGACATCCGCGCCACGGTGGCCTGCTGGCCCGGCGCGGCGATCGCCACGCAGGTCGACACGCGGAACTACCAGGGAACCGTCGGCCTGCAAGTGGGGGCGGAGGTTGTGCGCCTGGACGGCGGCATCGAACTGCTGGCCATGGACGCGGCTCGGCGCGAACTCAGGCTGCGCGGACAGGGCCGCGAGGCACAGGGCTCCGACGTCACGGTGCAACTCGTCACACGCGCCGAGGCCGGCGACGTGCCTGGCAGCAGCGCGCTCGTGGCGCGGGCCACCGTCACCCTGGGTGGTCGGCTGGCACAGACTGAAAAGCGCCTTCTCGCGAGTATCGGCGACCGTCTGCTCGGGCAGTTCGCAGAGAACTTCCGAGCCGCCGCCGCCGCCGCGCCCCCACCCGTGGCGCTGCGCACGGGTGCCGGCGCGGGGGGCAAGCGCGGCTCCAAGCTCACTTCGAGCGGGGCCGACTCGACGCTCACGCTGATGGTGCAGGCGGGCCAGGCACCGGGGGCCGCGTTCGCCGCGCAGGAAAGCGGCACCGCCGCGCCCCTGGCTCCCGCTGCGGCGGGGCCCTGGGCAGGGCTGCGTCGGTGGCTGGCGAGGCTCTTCGGCCGCGCTTGAGGGCCGCCGATGCTGCGGCGCGGCCGCCGATCAGGGTCGCACCACTTCACCCGCCGCTGCGGCCCCTTCCCGGCGCCCACGCTGCGATGAAGGCGCGCTGCGCCTCGGTCTCGGGCGTCTGACGAACGACGGCGCTCTTGGCCATCGCGCGCCACTTGTGCTGCAGCAGCGCCAGCGCGTCGGCGGGCGCGAAGCCGTGTTCGACGAGCAGGCACCCGGCCACGGTGCCGGTGCGGCCGATGCCGGCGCGGCAGTGCAAGTACACGATCTCCTCGTCGGCCACCGCGCCCATGATCGCTTCGAGCACCTGCCGCATGCGCGCGACCGTCGGCACGCCGAAGTCGGCGATCGCATAGGCCTCGCGCCGGCCGGGCCGCTCGCCCACCGGTAGTGGCGCGTAGCCAGCGGGCCCCTCGGCATCGTCCGTGAGGTCGATGCAGCGGCTCACCCCGACAGCCTGTAGCGCCTGCAGCCTCAGCGCGAGGCCCGCGGCATGCCCCGGATGAGGGTGCTCGCCAGCGAGCACGCACCCCGGTGCGAGCCAGTAGGTGTTGTTGTGCGGACGCAGCGCCGCGTCGCCCGGGGTATCGAACAACTCGCGCGGAATCGGCGCCGCCAACCGGGAGACCACGGCCCGCGCCCTCAGTGCCCCAGGATCTTGGACAGGAAGTCCTTGGTGCGCTCGCTCTTCGGACTGTTGAAGAACTCGTGCGGCGTGTTCTGCTCGACGATCTGCCCCTGGTCCATGAAGATCACTCGGTCGGCCACGGCCTTGGCGAAACCCATCTCGTGCGTCACGCACAGCATGGTCATGCCTTGGCTCGCGAGCTCGGTCATCACGTCCAGCACCTCCTTGATCATCTCCGGGTCGAGGGCCGAGGTGGGCTCGTCGAAGAGCATGATCTTGGGCGTGAGGCACAGCGCCCGCGCGATCGCCACGCGCTGCTGCTGGCCGCCCGAGAGCTGCAGCGGGTACTTCTTCGCCTGCTCGGCGATGCGCACGCGCTTGAGCTGCGTCATCGCGCGCTCTTCCGCCTCGGCCTTGGGAATATGGCCCACCCACATCGGCGCCAGCGTCAGGTTCTCCAGCACGGTGAGGTGCGGGAAGAGGTTGAACTGCTGGAACACCATGCCCACCTGCTTGCGCACGGCCTCGATCGCCTTCACGTCATCGGTGAGCTGGGTTCCGTCCACCGTGATGCGGCCTTCCTGGTATTCCTCCAGCGCGTTGACGCAGCGGATGAGCGTGCTCTTGCCCGAGCCCGAAGGGCCGCAGATGACGATGCGCTCGCCCTTGGCCACGCTGAGGTCGATGTCGCGCAGCACGTGGAAGTTGTTGCCGTACCACTTGTTGACCTTCTCGAAGACAACGATGGGTTCGCTCATGGTGTCGGGTTCCTTCGGGTGGGAGGCACGTCCGTGACTGGCCGGTGGCGGCAAGGTGCGTCGGGCGGCGATCGGCGCCGTCAGCGCGTGCGCGCCACGCTGACCTGCTTTTCCACCCACAGGCTGTAGCGGCTCATCGCAAAGCAGAAGGCGAAGTAGATGGCGGTGATGAAGAAGTAGGCCTCGAGCTTGAACGGCCGCCACTCGACGTCGGAGTTGAGCGCCAGGCCGTGCGCGCCCGTGAGCTCGTAGAGCGACACGATGGTCACGAGCGAGGTGTCCTTGAAGATGCTGATGAAGTTGTTCATCATGCTCGGCACCACCATGGCCAGCGCCTGCGGCAGCACGATCTTGCGCTGCGTCTGCCAGTAGCTCAGGCCCAGCGTCTGCGCTGCCTCGAGCTGCCCCTTGGGGATGGCCTGCAGCCCGCCGCGCACGATCTCGGCCATGTAGGCGGCGGCGAACAGCGTGATGCCCACCAGCACGCGCACCAGCACGTCGATCGTCACGCCCTGCGGCATGAACAGCGGGAACATGAAGCTGGCCATGAACAGCACGCTGATCAGCGGCACGCCGCGAATGAGCTCGATGTAGATCACGCACACGGTGCGGATGGCCGGCAGATTGCTGCGCCGGCCCAGCGCCACCAGCACCGCCAGCGGGAAGGCGAGGAAGATCGACAAGGTCGCCAGCATCACTGTCAGCGGCAACCCGCCCCACAGGTCGGTGCGCACCGGCGTCAGGCCGAACAGGCCGCCGCCCATAAGCACGAAGAAGACCGCGAGCACGCCCACCCACATCAGCGCCAGCCAGGGCTTCCAGAAGAAGCGGATGCAGCTCAGCACGAGTGCGGCCACCATCAGCGCGGTGGCCAGCTCGGGCCGCCACTGCTGGTCGAACGGGTAACGCCCGAAGATGATGACGCGCCACTTCTCGGTCACCACGCCCCAGCAGGCGCCGGTGCCGCGCGCGGACTGGCAGGCGTCGGCCTGGGCGCCGAACACGGCCTGCACGATGCCCCAGTTGACGATCCCTGGCAACAGGTAGAGCGCGAGGCCGATCAGCGCGACGGTCGTGAGCGCGCTCTTCCAGTCCGCGAGCAGGTTGCGCTTGACCCAGGGCACCAGACCCTCGGTGCGCACGGGGGCCGACCGGGGCGCGATGGGCTTGAACGGATCGGCGGCGACAGTGGATGCGGCGTCGGCCATCTCAACGCTCCTTGATCGCCACGCGCTTGTTGTAGGCGTTCATCAACGCCGACGTCGACAGCGAGGTGGTCAGGTAGACGAGCATGATGATGGCGATGCACTCCACGGCGCGCCCACTCTGGTTGAGCGTGGTGTTGGCGATCGAGACCACATCCGGGTAGCCGATGGCCACCGCCAGCGAGCTGTTCTTGGTGAGATTGAGGTACTGGTTCGTGAGCGGCGGGATGATCACGCGCAGCGCCTGCGGCAGCACCACCAGCTTCATCGTGTGCGCGCGCGACAGGCCCAGCGCCCCGGCCGCCTCGGTCTGGCCGTGGCTCACCGACTGGATGCCCCCGCGCACCACCTCGGCCACGAAGGCGGCCGTGTACATCGTGAGGCCCACCAGCACGGCCATGAACTCGGGCGTGACGGAGATGCCGCCGTCAACCATGAAGCCCTGCTGCGCGGGCACCGACCACGCCGTGGGCGCGCCGCCGAGAAGCCAGCCTGCAAACGCCAGCCCGAGGACCGCCGCCAAGGGCACGGCCCAGCGGTTCCCGGGGTCGCCCGTGAGCTCGAATTGCTGCTGCACGCGGCGCCGCCACCACCAACCCACGCCCAGGCCGGCGACGGCGCCGGCAGCCGCCAGCGCCTGGCCCATGCCCCAAACCGGTACCGGGAAGGCAAAACCGCCCTTGCTGAGGAAGAACAGGCCGAAGACGTTCCACGCCTCATTGGGCTGCGGCAGCACCTCGACGAAGAAGAGGTACCACATCAGCAGCTGCAGCAGGATGGGCACGTTGCGGAACAGCTCGACATAGCCGTAGCACAGCCCCCGCACCAGCGCGTTGCGCGAGAAGCGCCCCACGCCGACCAGCACGCCCAGGATCGTCGTCAGGATGATGCCCACCACCGCCACCCGCAGCGTGTTGAGCACGCCGACGAGCAGCGCCTTGCCGTACGACTGGCTCGGGTCGTAGGCGACCATCGTCTCGCCAATGTCGAAGCCGGCGGCCTGCTTCAGGAAGTCGAAGCCGCTCTGGATGCCGCGCACTTCCATGTTGCGCTGCGTGTTGAAGGCGAGAAACCAGACGCCGGCGGCGATGAGCGCCAATGCGACGACCTGGTAGATCAGGCCGCGGCCGGCGCGGCTGCGCCAGGACCAGGTCCGGCGCGCGGCCGGGGCACGTGCTTCCAAGGCGAGCCTCCCGAATCGGGGCAACAGGTCGGCGGGCGCCGTGGCGCCCGCCGGAAGACATCACGACCACGGGCGCCGGGACGGCGACAGCGGCGTGCCGCCCGCCCGGCGCTTCACAGGCACGCGCTCAGCGCACCGGCGGCGCGTACATCAGGCCACCCTTGCTCCACAGGTTGTTGGTGCCGCGCGGCAGGTTGATGGGCGTCTTCGGGCCGACATGGCGCTCGAAGATCTCGCCGTAGTTGCCCACCGTCTTGATGGCGCGGTAGGCCCATTCCTTGTCCAGGCCCAGCACCTTGCCGGTGTCCTCGGTGCCCGCGCCGAGCAGGCGCATGACGCCGGGGTTCTTGCTGTCCTTCTTCATCTCGTCGACATTGGCCGAGGTGATGCCGTGCTCCTCGGCTTCGAGCAGCGCGTTCAGCACCCACTTGGCGATGGCGAAGAACTCGTCGTCACCGCGGCGCACGGAGGGGCCGAGCGGCTCCTTGCTGATGAGCTCGGGCAGGATGATGTGATCGTCGGGCTTCTGCGCTTCCTTGCTGCGGATGGAGGCCAGGCCCGAGGCGTCGGTGGTGAAGACCTGGCAGCGGCCGGAGAAGTAGGCGCCGGTGGAAGCTTCCTGCTTCTCGAACACGACGGGCTTCATGGCCAGGTTGTTGGCGCGCGAGTAGTCGGTGAGGTTGAGTTCGGTGGTCGTGCCCGACTGCACGCACACGGTGGCACCCTTCAGCTGCTTGGCGCTCTTGACGTTGAGCTTCTTGGGCACCATGAAGCCCTGGCCGTCGTAGAACGTGACGCCGACGAAGTGCATGCCGAGCGACGCGTCGCGCGTCAGCGTCCAGGTGGTGTTGCGCGAGAGCACGTCGATCTCGCCGGACTGCAAGGCGGTGAAGCGCTGCTGCGCCGTGAGCGGCGAATAGCGCACCTTGTTGCCGTCGCCCAGGATGGCGGCGGCCAGCGCGCGGCAGTAGTCGACATCGAGGCCGCTCCACTTGCCCTGGCTGTCGGCGGCCGAGAAGCCGGCCAGGCCGGTATTGACACCGCAGACGAGCGCGCCGCGCGCCTTGATGGCGTCAAGGTCCTTGCCGGCCAGGGCGGGCGAACTCGCCAGGCCGAGGGCAGCGACGGCGCCCAGAGTGACGAAGAGTTTTCGGGACATGGTCGGACTCCTGGGATGGGTGAAGGCGGTGGTGGAACTCAGGGCTGCGCAGCGAACAAGGTGGACGCAAGCAAGATGCCGACCAGCCTCGAAGGAGCCCCAAAAGCGGGCGGCAGTATAGGAGTGGGCCCCTCGCAAGAGCCCCCGCGCTTCTACGTAGCATCGGGCCATGCGCCCTGCGCATGAGGTGGCGCCATGCCCTCGAAGGGGCGTGCTGCGCACGCGCAAGGGGCGGCTTGAACGGGTGCGGGGGCGCCTCGAACAGGCGCCCGGGGCGCGGCCGCGCCCTTCCAAGCTGCGCGGCTGCCTGTGCAGCGCGCACCGGCCGGCGCCCGGCGGCCCGCCTGCGTCAGCGCAGGTCCGGCGCGTCAGGCAGTTCGTTGGGATTGGCCGTGCCGGCAGTCAGCGGAAAGTGCTGCACGAGCAGCGCATCGACGGCGTGCACCGCGTCGTGCAGCCCCTGCTCGAAGCGGCCGGCACGAAAGGCGCCGCGCATACCCGCCAGCACCTCGTCCCAGTGGGCCTGCGGCACCCGCCGCGCCACGCCGCGATCGGCGACGATCTCGATGGCGTGCTCTGCCAGCAGCAGGTAGATCAGGACGCCGTTGTTGTGCTCGGTGTCCCAGACCCCCAGCTTGCCGAACAGCGCCACGGCGCGCTCGCGCGCGCTGGCGCCGCGCCAGAGGTAGGACAGCGGCAGGCCGGCCTCCACGCACAGGCGGATTTCGCCGCTGTGCCGCCGCTCGCTGGTGGATACCTGTTGCTCGAGCCGGGCGAGCGCTGAACCGTCGAGCGCTCGCGCCGTGTCGTGCTCGTCGAACCAGCGGTGCCGCAGCAGGCGCAGCAGGCGGCTGCCTTGCGCCAGGCGCGTGCCGGCCGCAGCGTGATCACTGTGCTTGCCGTTGTCGCCCATGCCCAACCTCACCAGTCGCCGGAGGCGCCACCGCCGCCGAAGTCGCCGCCGCCGCCCGACGAGAACCCGCCACCCCCGCCCGAGCCGCCGCCGCCCCAGCCCCCGCCCCAGCCGCCGCCGTCCCAGCC
>JALHOU010000074.1:10076-20947 GCA_022842825.1 Rubrivivax sp. | reverse complement strand
GACGAAGTCGACATGGTACTGGTGGTGCTCGCGCTCGCGCGGCGGCTTGTCGTCGCGGTAGCCGTGGCCGCGACGCGACTGCATCACCCATGCGCCGGGCGGCCGCGCGAGGCCCTCGCCGCCGAAGTGCACGCGCCAGGCCAGCTCCAGCGGGGCGCCGCCCGGCGCGGGCAGGCGGTCGGGCACCCACCAGGCGCCGATGTTGTCGTGCGTCTCGTCGGGGGTGCCGAACTGCAGCAGCTGCACGCGGCCCGCGCCCCAGTCGCCGAGCGGCTCGACCCAGGCGCTCGGGCGGCGGTCGTAGCGCGTCTCGAGGTCCTCGTAGCTGGCGAAGGCGCGGTCGCGCTGCATGAGGCCGAAGCCGCGCAGCGACGTGGCCGCGAACGAGGTGACGAAGACGCCGCGCGGGTTGGCGAGCGGGCGCCAGAGCCACTCGCCGCCCGAGGCGGCCGCTGCGCCCGACGCCCCCGATGACCCGCCTCCGAGCGCGATCTGCAGCCCGTCCGAGTCGTGCACCTCCGGGCGGTAGTCGTCGGCCACGGGCTGCGTCTCGCCGAAGAGGAACATGCTCGTCAGCGGCGCCACGCCGAACATGGCCACAGGGGCACGCAGGTGGATGCGGGCGCGCACGTCCACCGTCGTCGTGGCGCCGGGCCGCACGACGAACTCGTAGGCACCGGTGGCGCGCGGGCTCTCCAGCAGCGCGAGGAACTTCAGCGCGCGTGCGCCCGGCGCCGGCCGCTCGAGCCAGAAGGCGGTGAAGGCCGGAAACTCCTCGCCGGCGCTGCCGCCCACCGTGTCGATGGCGAGCGCGCGTGCCGAGAGCCCGTAGTTCAGCCCGGCGCCCACGGCGCGGAAGTAGCTCGCGCCGAGGAAGACGATGACCTCGTCGTGCCGCGCCGGCTCGTTGATCGGGAAGTGCGCGCGCCAGCCTGCCGCACCGGCCACCGGCAGGCCCGCCGCCTGGCCGTCGTTGCGGAAGGCCGAGGCCGGCACGGCCAGCGGGCGCACTTCGCCCTGCGCCACCTCGTGCAGGCGCAGCGGCCGCACGTTGCCGCGGCCGAGCGGGAAGAAGTGCACCTGGAACGGCAGCCCGGCGTCGCGCCACAGCGCCTGCTCGGGCCGGAAGCGAACGGCACGGTACTCGTCGTAGCTGAGGGCGGCCAGGCGGGCATCGGTGGCCGGCACCTGGTGGGGCCGCGCCGCCAAGGCGGCCGCCTCGCGCGCCACGTCTTCGAAGCCGAAGGCGAAGGCACTCGTGGCCAGGGTCGCGCCGAACAGCGCCGCAAGGAGTCGGGTCATATGCTGCATTGCAGCAGAAGGCGACGGGGTGCGCCAGCCTGAGGTTGAAACCGGCGGCCGCAGGGGGGGGTGGATGGGGACCTGTGCGGGGCCGCCCGCGCGTCGCGCGTGCAGCCCGTGGCCGAGAACGCACGCGCGGGCCGGGCCGCATGACATCGCCACGGCCGAAGGGCACGAAACAATGTGTGACAGCGCTACCGGCGAACCGATGCACGGGCGCTCGGCGCGGCGGCGCGGCGGCCATCCCGGGGGCGATCGGCCGCGGCGGATCCCCCGGCGAGGCCCGCAGAGCGCATCCGTTAGATTCGAGCGCCGCGCGAACCCCCAGGTCCGCGATCGCGTGCGCACCCGCAGGAGACCCGCCCTTGTCCGCCGTCTACATCATCGGTACCTCGTGCACGCCGTTCGGCAAGCACGCGGAGCGCTCGTTCCAGGACCTCGCGCGCCAGGCCTACCTCGGCGTGCTCGCCGACGCCGGCCTGCAGCCGCACGAGGCGTCGCTCATCGAGCAGGCCTGGTTCGGCAACTGCGGCATGGGCCAATGGGGCCAGGGCGGCATTCGCGGCCAGGTGTGCTTCACGCCCCTCGTCGAGGAGGGCCTGTTCCCCGAGCGCGTGCCGATGGTCAACGTAGAAGGCGGCTGCGCCACCGCGTCGTTCGCGTTCCACGGCGCGGTGAAGGACATCCTCTCCGGGCAAGTGCAGGTGAGCCTGGCCATCGGCGTGGAGAAGCTGGTGAGCCCGGACGACCCGGCGCGCGTGCCGGCCATCTTCGCCACCGCCATCGACCAGCTCGAGCCCGCGCGCTGGCACGACTACTACCGCCGCGCCGGCGAGGTGGCGGGCAAGCCCTTCGAGACCGGCGGCAACCGCACCGTCTACATGGACACCTACGCCATGCAGGCAGCCTGGCACATGAAGACGCACGGCACGACGCAGCGGCAGATCGCCATCGGCGCGGCCAAGAACCACCACCACGGCAGCCTCAACCCGCTGGCGCAGTACCGCTTCGAGCTCACGGTGGAGCAGGTGCTTGCCGACCGCGAGGTGAGCTGGCCGCTGACGCGCGCCATGTGCTCGCCGCTCGGCGACGGCGCCGCCGCGGCGCTGCTGTGCAGCGAGGCGGCGCTCTCGCACTTCCCGCCCGCGGTGCGCGCGCGCGCCGTCAAGGTGCGTGCAAGCGAGCTCTCGGGCGGCAAATACCGCCAGCTCGGCGAGCCCGGGCTCTCGCGCATCGCCGCCGACAAGGCCTATGCGCGCGCCGGCCTCCAGCCCGAGGACGTGCACCTCGTGGAGCTGCACGACGCGACCTCGTTCTCCGAGATCTACCAGTTGGAGATGCTGCGCCTGTGTCCCGAAGGCCGCGGTGGCCCTTTCGTCGGGTCGGGTACCACGGCGCTCGGCGGCCGGCTGCCCGTCAACCTCTCCGGCGGCCTCGTCTCCAAGGGCCACCCGATCGGCGCCACGGGCCTGTCGATGGTGCACGAGACCTGCCTGCAACTGCGCAGCGAAGCCGGCGCGCGGCAGGCGAAAGGCGCGAGCATCGGCCTCATCGAGAACGGCGGCGGCGTCATGGGCTTCGACGAGGCGGCCTGCGCCGTGCACATCCTGGAAAAGAGTGCATGACCCGCGCGCAGCCGGCGGCCGCGGCGCAGCCCCTCGACCGGCAGCCCGAAGACCCGGCCACGCTCGCCGAACCTTGCCTGGGCTTTCCGCTCGCGGGTGGCGCAGACCTCGTCGTCCGGGCGCGCCGGCTCGATCAACGCGCCGCCAGCACGTCGGTGCTGCGGCGGGCGGGCTGGCGCGACAGCGCGAACGAACCACTGTCTTCACCGGACATCGCCGCCAGCGCGGCGCGGTCGGCGCCGAGCACCTCGGCCGACACGTCGGCGCGCGTCCTCATGCTCTTGGCCGCGGCCATGTGGTTGTAGGTGGTGGACCACACGCGCATCGAGCCGTCACGCCTGGCCTGCGCGAGCTCGGCCTGCACCTGCATGCGCGTCGTGGGGCTGGCCGCGGCCTGCGGGTCGTCGTAGGTCGCTTCCTGCGCGAATGAGGGGGTGCCGGCAAAGCCGATGGCGGCAACGGCGGCAGTGGCAAGAACCTGGGAGAGCTTGTTCATGTTCGATCCTTCGTGAGTTGGTGGGACGTCTTGCATCGACGTGTGGTCATTGTTGGAAGCCCACGCGAAGCTCACCGAACTGGAACATTACGAGTTGGTCATCCGAAGGTGTTGGGTGCAAGGCGGGCGGCTCAAGCAGCCAGCACGCACTCCCAGCTCCACGCCGCCGACAACCCGAGCATCAGGGCCAGGTTCTGCACCGCTGCGCCTGCGGCGCCCTTGCCCAGGTTGTCGAACACCGCGGCCAACAGCACCTGACCCGTGCGCTCCTGCGAGAACACCGCCAATCGCAGTCGGTTGCTGCCGTTCAGCGCCTGGGGGTCGAGCCGCTGCGCACCGACGTCCTCGACAAGCGGCTGCACCTCGACGAAGGCTTGCCCTGCATAGCGCGCCTGCAGCGCGGCGTGCAGGTGCGCGGCCGTCACGCCAGTGGGCAGCAGGCGCAGATGCAGCGCCATCGTCAACACGATGCCCTGTCGATAGTGGCCATACGCCGGCACGAACACCGGCGCGTGCGCCAGACCGGCGTGGTGCTGGATCTCGGGCACGTGCTTGTGGTTCAGGCCCAGGCCGTAGACCTGGAACGGCAACGCGCTGGCAGCGCCGACGCCTTCATGGTCCTCGAGCCCGGCCCGGCCCCGTCCTGAATAGCCCGACACCGCGTGGATGACCAGCGGATAGTCGACTGGCACCAGGCCCTCTTCGATCAAGGGCTTGAGCAGTGCCAGCGCCCCCGTGGGGTAGCAGCCGGGATTGCTGACGCGCCCGGCGGTGGCAATGCGCTCTGCCTGGAGGGCCCCCAACTCCGGCAGACCATAGACCCAGCCCGGTGACGTGCGATGGGCCGAGCTGGCGTCGATGACCCGCACACCGGGACGGCGCACCAGCGCCACAGCCTCGCGCGCGGCGTCGTCCGGCAGGCACAGCAGCGCGACGTCGCAGTCATTCAACGCCTCAACGCGATGGGTTGCGCTCTTGCGGTGTTCGGACGGCAACTGCAGCAGGCGCAGGTCGTTCCGCCCCACCAACCATTGCCGCACTTGAAGGCCGGTGGTGCCTTGGTCGCCGTCGATGAACACGAGAGGGGCCATGGAGCGCTCCGATGGAATTCGAAGCGCATGGTGCATTCGCCGGACAATTCATACCAGTTGAATATGCGAAACTGTGAATTCGGGATTCCTGAATCGGTTCCGATGACGCAGATGGCACGATGCGCGAACTCAACCTCGATCGCCTGCGCACGCTGTTGACGGTCGCCGACCTCGGCTCGTTCGCCGCCGCAGCCAAGGCCCTTCACCTGGCACCGCCCACGGTGACGCTGCATGTGGCGCAGCTCGAAGCCCGCCTGGGCGCGCGCCTGCTGCACCGGGCGCCGGCCGGTGTCACCGCAACGTCGGCCGGCAGCTTGCTGATCGACAGGGCAAGGCGGCTGCTGGCCGAAGCCGACGACCTGCTGCAGACCGTGCAACGCCAGGTGGCCGCGCGCGGCGGCCGCGTGCGATTGGGCGCATCCACCGGCGCGCTCGCGCATCTGCTGCCGCAGGCGCTCGCGGCTCTGGCCGCCCGGCATCCGGAGATCGACGTGCAGGTCGCGGTGATGACCAGCGAGGAGGCCCTGGCCCGCTTGGCGGCCGGCCGCCTGGACATCGGCATCGTGGCGCTGCCGCAGCCGGCGCTGCGCGGCCTTCGCGTGCAGGCCTGGCGCCGGGATCCGGTGCTGGCGTTCCTCCCGGCCGCATGGGAGCCGCCGCGGCACGTGACGCCCGCCTGGCTTGCCGCGCGGCCTCTGATCGCCAACGATCGCGGCACCCGGCTCTCGCGGCAGACCGCCGAATGGTTCGCCGCGGCTGGCGAGCGGCCGCAGGCGCGCATCGAGTTGAACTACAACGATGCCATGAAGAGCCTGGTGGCGGCGGGCTACGGTGCTGCGCTGTTGCCGCACGAGGCAGGCGCGCCGCCGCCGGACAGCCGCATCAGCATGCGACCTTTGAAGCCCCCGCTGTCGCGAGCGCTGGGCATCGCGCATCGGGCGAGGACAGACGACGAGGCAACAGAGGTGACTCTTCGGGCCCTGCTGGAGATGCGGGCTCGTTGAGAACATCGGAACTCAGGAGCCTCACGCCTGCACGTCATCCTCACCGGCAACCGCGCCGACGGCACCGCCTTCGCACCGCCAAACGACCCCCCGCACAAGGCCAGGACGAGCAGCACCGCGGGCTCGGCCAGGCCGGCTACTCCTTGCCCGGCTTGCCGCGCAGCGCCTTCACCTGACCGCGCTGCACCTTGGCCTCGACGCGCCGGCGCTGCGAGGCTCGCGTGGGCTTGGTCGCCCGGCGCACCTTGGGCACGTGCGCGGCGGCGGCGATCATCTCCGTGAGCCGCTCGATCGCCTCCTGGCGGTTCATCTCCAGGCTGCGGTGCGCCTGCGCCTTGATGACGACCACCCCCTCGCGGCTGATGCGCGTGTCGGCACTCTCCAGCAGGCGCTGCTTCACCGCTTCGGGCAGCGACGAGGCGGGCACGTCGTAGCGCAGGTGCACGGCGTTGGAGACCTTGTTGACGTTCTGCCCACCCGCGCCCTGCGCGCGCACGGCGCTGAACTGCATCTCGCTCTCCAGCGGGACCAGCGGGTTGGGCGGCGGGCCGCCAGGGTTGCTTCCGGCCGCAGCCTCGGTATCCGTCGGGATCATGTGCTCCTGCCAACGAGGGAATTCGACGCGCCTCGTCACAACCGGTCCGGTCTTGCCGCGCGCCCGCTGGGTTCTACTACGTCGCGCCGGGGATGCGGCACCCGGGGCGGCCGCGGGCGGCCCTAGAGGGCATCCTGTCGACTCCCGGCAGCACCCGCAACAAGGAGAACCCGTGGCGATACCCACCAAGGCGAAGTGGCTCGAGGAGACCAGCCGCAACCTCTTCCGCCCGCGCAGCCCCGAGCTGAAGCTGGTCGACGAGGCGATCGGCCAGTACGAGCGCGGCCCCACGCCCGCGGCCCTGGGCAAGATCAAGCTCACCTTCGAAGCCTGGAAGAGCGCCAAGGGCGCTGCCTGGTACGCCAACGAGCGCAACCGCACCTTCGCGATGACGCAGCTCGAAGCCGACCTGATGTCGGTGCAGGCGGTGCGCTTCACGCCGCAGGAACTGCAGGCGCTGGCCTTCATCGCCCAGCAGCGCAAGCAGGCCATCCGCTCGCTCTTCGCGGGCAAGGAGGTGGTGTTCAAGGGGCCGACGAGCCCGAAGCAGGCGCTTCAGGCCGCCGTGGCCGAGGTCAAGGGCAAAGGCGAGGAAGCGGCGCAGTGGATGCGCTCGGTGGGCAAGGCGCCGCCGGCCGACGGAGCGCGCATCGTGCGCGAAAAGCTCGAGGAGATGGCCAAGGGCATCTTCAAGGTCGACACGCTGTCCTCGCTGGGCGACCTCTCCGGCTTCGTGCTCGGCATCATCGCCCAGTGCAGCGTGAGCGTGGCGCCGGTGGTGGGCCACGTGAAGGACGGCTACGACCTCATCGTCGGCTGGGGCAAGGTGGGGCTGGCGCTGCACGAGCGGCACGGCATCGGCCGGCGCGCCTATGCCATCGACACGGGCGCGCCCGCGGCGGCCTTCCAGGCGCTCAAGAAGTGCCTGGCCGACGAGGCCAAGCTGCAGGCCGGCGAGGCCGGCATCGCCACGACGTCGTTCGCGCTCAAGACCGGCCTCGTCTTCGTTGACGGCGGCGCCGTGAGCGGGCCGGTGGTGGGTGCGCTGAAGGCCGTCTCGCAGGTCTCGCTCAAACTCTTTGCGCTGGCCCTCGAGCGCGAGGCGACGCAGCGCGCCAACGAGCTCCTGCGCACCGGGCCCCTGGACATCCAGCTGTTCAAGACCTATCCGCTGCTCGGCTGCTACATGCTCACGAGCGCGACGCTGAGCGACATGATCCCGATCGAGTGCTTCGGCCAGCCGGGCTGGATGGACTACCTCGAGACACTCAAGAAGCGCGGCTACGACGGCATCTACGAATCGGCCGCCGGGCTCATCGAGAACTCGCCTTGGGAGATCCGCGGCATGCCCAAGCGGCCCATCAAGGGCGGCGGCATCGGCCTGGGCGGCACGGCCTTGCCAGGGCTGGCGGGCGACCTGATGGGTGATGTGTTCAAGTTCGGCCGCTAGCCGGCCACGCCGTCAGGCCCCGCCAGCGAATCGGGCGCGCCAGCGCGGCCAGAAGACGTTGATCGCGAGCCCGGCGATGACCAGCGCCGAGGCGATGAGCTTCCACGCCGGCATCGGCTCGCCGAGCGCGAGCGCCGCGCTCGCCATGCCGAACACCGGCACGCCCAGCGCCCAAGGGGTGATGGTTGCCGCCGTGTGGCGCGCCAACAGCCAGGCCCAGGCCGCGTAGCCGAAGAGGGTGTTGCCCAGCGCCTGCCACGCCACGGCGAGCCAGGTGCCCCCGCCCGCCTGCGTGAGGCCGCTCCACACCGCGCCCGGCCCTTCGATGGCGAGCGACAGCACCAGCAGCGGCGGCACGGCGAAGGCACTCGACCAGACCATGTAGCCGAGCATGTCCACGTCGCGCCCGGCACGCCGGCTGACGAGGTTGCCAGCCGACCACGACAGCGCCGCCATCAGCACGAGTGCCAGGCCCAGCGGCGTGGCCCCTGCCGCCTCGCTGCGCCAGGCGATCCACGCCAGTCCCGCCACCGCGAAGGCGAGCGCCACCGCCTGGTAGGCGCGCAGGCGCTCACGCTCGAACAGCATCACGAGGCCGATGGTGAAGAAGACCTGGGTCTGCACGACGAGCGACGCAAGCCCCGGCGCGATTTCGCTGCGGATGGCCAGGTAGAGCAATCCGAACTGGCCCACGCCGATGAGCACGCCATAGGCCGCGAGCTGCCGCCAAGGCACGCGCGGCCGCGGGATGAAGAACGCCGCGGGCACGAAGGCGAGCGCGAAGCGCAGCACCGCCAGCGCCAGCGGCGGCAGCACGTCGAGCGCGAAGCGGATGACGACGAAGTTGGTGCCCCACACCGCCACCACGGCCAGCGCCAGCAGCGCCTGGGCCGGCGGCAGGTGTCGGTTCACAGTCGCTGCGCGCGCGGGCATCTCATTGCCATGGCCCGCCCGGCCCGCTGGTCGCGGCTGCGCGCAAGACCGGACTACTGCGCCTGCGCGCGCAGGCGGGCGTGCACGTAGGCGCCTTGCGGCACGTGCAGCAGGTCGGCAATGCGCCACATCACGTGCCGCTCGTGCTCGCTCAGGTGGCCGTCGGCATAGGCCACGCGCCACATGTGCTCGATCATCGCGATCTTCTGCGGCATCTCGAAGCGCTCGTTGATGCGCGACGTGAAGGCGAAGAGGTCGGTCGCATCGCGTGCCGTGCGCTCGGCCAGCTCGGCAAGACGCGCGGCTTCGTCGTCGGCGAGCGAGAACTTTGCGCGCAGCGCCGCCAGAACGGCCTCGCGCTCGCCCGCATGGAAGGTGGCGTCGGCGCGCATCACCTCCACCAGCATCACCGCAGTCGCGAGTTGCAGCGCGTGTTCCTGCGACGCCGGGTCGGCGTCGGGCGCCGGCGGCAGCAGGCTGTCGAAGAGGTCTGTCAGGGTCTTCAGCATGGGCGGGATCCTCAGCTCCTCCACACCATCGTCGCATTCATCTCCTCGCTCAGGCTCTCGTGGTGCCCGATCTCCTGTCTTCCCACCACGAGGTGATGCACCTCGTCCGGCCCGTCGGCCAGGCGCAGCGTGCGCTGCATGGCATACATGCGCGCGAGCGGCGTCTTCTGTGAAACGCCGAGCGCGCCGTGCATCTGGATGGCCTGGTCGATGATCTGGCACACGCGCTCGGGCACCATGGCCTTGACCATGTGCACCCAGATGCGCGCCTCGCGATTGCCGAGCACGTCCATCGCCTTGGCGGCCTTGAGCACCATCAGCCGCATGGCCTCGATGTCGATGCGCGCGCGCGAGATATGCTCGACGTTGCCGCCGAGCCAGGCGAGCTTCTTGCCGAAGGCCTCGCGCGCCACGCCACGCTGCACCATCAGGGTCAGCGCCTTCTCGGCCTGGCCGATGGAACGCATGCAGTGGTGGATGCGCCCGGGGCCTAGGCGCAGCTGCGAGATCTCGAAGCCGCGGCCCTCGCCGAGCAGGATGTTCTCCTTGGGCACGCGCACGTTGTCGAAGACGATGTGCATGTGGCCGTGCGGCGCGTGGTCTTCGCCGAACACGTGCATCGCGCCCATGATCTTTACGCCCGGCGTGTCCTTGGGCACGAGGATCATCGACTGCTGCTGGTGCGAGGGCGCATCCGGGTTCGAGCGCACCATGGTGATGAGGATCTTGCAGCGCGGGCTGCCCGCACCCGAGATGTAGTGCTTCTCGCCGTTGATCACCCACTCGTGGCCTTCCAGCCGCGCGCTGGTGGCGATGTTGCGGGCGTCCGACGAGGCGTGGTGCACCTCGGTCATGGCGTAGGCCGAGCGGATCTCGCCGGCGAGCAGCGGCTTCAGCCACTTCACTTTCTGCTCCGGCGTGCCGACGCGCTCGAGCACCTCCATGTTGCCGGTGTCGGGGGCCGAGCAGTTCATGCACTCGCTGGCCATCGGGCTCTTGCCGAGCTCGGAGGCGATGTACGCGTAGTCGAGGTTCGAGAGGCCCTGGCCGGTGTGCGAGTCGGGCAGGAAGAAGTTCCACAGGCCCTCCTTCTTGGCCTGCGCCTTGGCGCCTTCGAGCAGGTCGAGCTGGCCGGGGGCGTAGGTCCAGCGGTCCTCGCCCGTGCGGTTGGCGCCAAGCGCCTCGTACTTCTCGGCCATCGGCTCCACCGTCTCGGCGATGAAGCGCTTCACGTGCTCGTAGAGCGGGCGCACGCGCTCGCTCATGCGCAGGTCGTTGAGCGGGTCGCTCGGGTCGGTGGAGAACATCGACAAGGTCGTGGGGGCGCCGGTTGCGTTCATGCGGTCGGTTTCCTGGGTGCGTGCGGGAGGGCGAATGATGCGCCGTTCGCGCAGCGCGGCCATCGCCTCGGCGACAGAGTCGGCCGCCAAGGGTCGCGCGGGCACCTGCGGCGGGGGGCGGGCCCTCGGGGCCGACTCGTGAGCCAGACTCGGGCCACGGCCTCGTCGCGCCGATCCTCACTAAGATCGCGCGGCGCGGCGCCTGCCCCCCATCCCCTCACCTCCCCTCACCTCCCCTGACCCACGCCGTGCCCCTGCCCACCGACGGACCGGCCCCGTCGAGACCGAAGCGTGTTCTCGTCCTCGGCGCCACCGGCACCATCGGCCGCGCCACGGCGCGTGCGCTGGTGCAGCGTGGCCACGAGGTGGTGTGCTTCGTGCGCCCGCGGGCCGGCGTGGGCGGCTCGCTTGCGGCCGGGCAGATCCAGCAGCTGCTCGCCGGAGCCACGGTGCGCTTCGGCGACGTCGGCGATCCGGCGTCGCTGGCGCGGGAGGGCTTCCGCGGCGAGCGATTCGATGCGCTGGT
>JALHOU010000074.1:0-9976 GCA_022842825.1 Rubrivivax sp. | reverse complement strand
CTTGCGGCCGGGCAGATCCAGCAGCTGCTCGCCGGAGCCACGGTGCGCTTCGGCGACGTCGGCGATCCGGCGTCGCTGGCGCGGGAGGGCTTCCGCGGCGAGCGATTCGATGCGCTGGTCTCGTGCCTGGCCTCGCGCACCGGCGCGCCAAAGGACGCTTGGGCCATCGACCACCAGGCGCACCTGAACGCCCTGGCCGCCGCCAGGCAGGGGGGCGTCTCGCACATGGTGCTGCTCTCGGCCATCTGCGTGCAGAAGCCGCTGCTCGCGTTCCAGCACGCCAAGCTCGCGTTCGAGCAGGCACTGATGGCCTCGGGCCTCACCTGGTCCATCGTGCGGCCCACGGCGTTCTTCAAGTCGCTCTCGGGGCAGGTGGAGCGCGTGCGGCGCGGCCAGCCCTTCCTCGTGTTCGGCGACGGCACGCTCACCGCCTGCAAGCCCATCAGCGACGGCGACCTCGGCGCCTACCTGGCCGGCTGCCTGGACGACGCAGGCCGGCAAGACCGCATCCTGCCGATCGGCGGGCCGGGCGAGGCCATCACGCCCCGCCAGCAGGGCGAGCACCTCTTCCGGCTGCTCGGTCGCCCTCCGCGCTTCCGACAGGTGCCCGTGGGCCTGCTCGACACGATCATCGGCGTGCTCGGCGCGGCCGGCCGTGTCGTGCCGTCGCTGGCAGACAAGGCCGAGCTTGCGCGCATCGGCCGCTACTACGCCACCGAGTCGATGCTCGTGCTGGACCCTGCCACCGGGCGCTACGACGCGGCGGCCACGCCGTCCACGGGTACCGAGACGCTATGGGACTTCTACGAGACCCTGGTGAGCGGCCGGGCCACGCTCGAACGCGGCGACCACGCGGTGTTCTGAGCGCCGCGCGATCAGGGAAGTGCGAACGCCAGCGCGTCGGCAAACGCCGCCGGAATCATGCCGATGTGCCCGCCCCCGTAGAGCTGCGCCGCGAGGGCCAGCCCGGAGTACTGCCGCGCCTGGAGCCGCAGCACGAACGTGCCGTTCACGAGGTTGCCGCCGTACGACACGTGCAGGCGAACCGGAAGCGAAGAATGCGCTGCCGCATAGTCCGACTCCCACCCGTTGACGGTGCCTTCCATGCAACCGATGGAAGCGTCGCTCGCGAGGTAGGCACTGAAGTGGTGGGCGCCGGGCGCCTGCGCGAACATGGCGTAGAGCACGAAGCTGCCGCCATGCGAGTGGCCGAGCAGGATGCGGCGCTGCGGGTGGCCGCCGACATTCGCCTCGATGAACGGGCTCAGCTCCAGCCGGATGAAATCCAGGAAGGCGGCATGCCCGCCGCCAAAGGGCGTGCAGGCGTTCGGTGGCACGTAGTCGCGGCCGCGCAGGTCCTCTTTGCCGATGCCGACGATGATGACGCGCGTCTTCGTGAATTCGGCGATGTCGACGAGCGTGCGGAAGCGGGAGGGGCCATCGAGCAGGTAGACCACCGGCAGCGTGGCGCGCGCCGACTCGCTGCCGGGCGGCACGTAGACGTCGAGCGGGTAGGTCGTGCCGTTGTAGGCCGACGAGAGGCTGCGCGACTGGGTGCTGCCTTCCATCAGCGGCGCCGACCCGTCGCCGCCGCCACCGCCGCAGCCCGAAGCCAACAGGCCGAGCAGCCCGAGCATGGAGGCGCGGCGCGTGGTGGTGATGGGCTGCTCCGGGTGGGGCGATCGTGGCGTGCGGTGCGCGTGCGGCACCCGGCGGGCAGCGCCCGCCCGGCGCGAACGCGTGGTCAGTCGAACATGTCCGGCTGCGTCTGCGCCAGCTGCTCGTAGATCGGCTGGAAGTGCAGCCAGCCGATGTACTCGCTGCCCACGTGCTCTCGGCTGTAGCGCGCCTTGTCGGGCGGCACCAGCTTGGGTGGCACGCCAGTGGCGTCGATCATCAGCTGCTGCTGGCAGCAGCGCTCGAGCGCGATGAACCAGAACGCGGCCGCCTCGATGCTGTGGCGGCTGGCAGTAATGAGGCCGTGGTTCTGGTGGATGGCCGCCTTCACGCCCTTGAACGCGGCCGCGAAGTTGTGGCCGGCATCCTCTTCCACGGCGACCTTGCCGCCTTCGTCGGTGACGACGATGTGGTCCTCGAAGAAGGCGCAGGCGTCCTGCGTGATGGGCGGCAGCGGCTTGCCGAGCGACGCGTAGGCCACGCCGTACACCGTGTGCGCATGGCACATGGCGACGATGTCGGGGTGCGCCTCGTGCACGGCGGCGTGCAGGACGAAGCCGGCGCGGTTCAGGGCGTACTCGCCCTGCACCACGCGGCCCTTGTGGTCGGCGAGGATGAGGTTGCTGAGCTTCACCTGCGCGAAGTGCACCGCCATCGGGTTGGTCCAGTACAGCTCGGGCCGCTCGGGGTCGCGGATGGTGAGGTGCCCCGCAAAGCCGTAGTCCAGGCCGTGCACGGCGAAGGCGCGGCAGGCGGCGACGAGGCGCTTCTGCAAGTGCAGGCGCTCTTCGGCCTTCGTCTGGAAGCTCGGGATCTCGGGGAACTTCAGCCCCTGCTGCAGGGGCTGGTAGATCGATTGGCGCTTGACGGTGTCGAGCATGGGGCGGGTCTCCTTGCGGTCGTGCGGGTCGTGTTGTTCTCGCCGGGCCTTGGGTGGCGTGGCGCGGATGGTGCGTCAGATGAGGTCGCGGAAAAAGGCCCGCACCTCGGTGGCCAGCGCCTCGGGCTGCTCCCAGGCCGCGAAATGCCCACCCTTTGGCATCTCGGTCCAGCGGCGGATGGCGAATTGCCGCTCGGCCGCCTCGCGCGGCGGGCGCAGGATCTCGCGCGGGAAGGCGGCGTAGCCGGTGGGCACTGGGATCCGCCCCTCGATCGGCCAGGGCCCGTGCAGCCGTGCGTAGTAGGGCCAGAACGAGCTGCCGATGCAGTTGGTGAACCAGTACAGGCTGAGGTTGCCGAGCATCTCGTCCATCGACAGCGCCTCGCGCGGGTCGCCGGTGTTGTCCGTCCAGGCGCGGTACTTCTCGGCGAACCAGGCGGCCAGGCCCACGGGCGAGTCGGAGAGCGCGAAGGCCAGCGTCTGCGGCCGCGTGCCCTGGATGGCCTGGTAGCCCGCCTCCTCCTTGAGGAAGACCTGCAGTTCCTCGACGTAGCGGCGCTCGGCCTCGGTGGGGTGGGTGAACATGGCCGGGTCGCGCTTGAGCGGCATCATGTTGAGGTGGATGCCCGCGAGGTGTGGCGCGCGGTAGCGACCGAGCCACGCGGTGATGAACGAGCCCCAGTCGCCGCCCTGCGCGGCATAGCGCCGGAAGCCCAGGCGCTCGTGCATCAGCGTGTCGAAAAGGGCGCCGATCTCGCCCAGCCCCTGGCGCGGCTGGTGCTCGGCGAACGAGAGCGTGTAGCCGGGCAACGAAGGCACGACGAGCGTGAACGCATCGCGTGCATCGCCGCCGAAGGCCGCAGGGTCGGTGAGGCGCGGGATCAGCTTCATGAACTCCAGCACCGAGCCCGGCCAGCCGTGCGAGAGCAGCAGCGGCCGTGCCGCCGCGTTCGGGCCGCGGCCGGGCACGTGCAGGTAGTGCACGTCGATGCCTTCGATGCGTGTCTTGAACTGCGGCCACGCGTTGAGCGTGGCCTCGGTGGCGCGCCAGTCGAAGCGGTGCCGCCACTCGTGCACCAGCTCGCGCATGAAGGCGAGCGAGGTGCCATAGGCCCAGGGCGCGCCCTGCCCGGGCGGCGCCTCGTCGGGCCAGCGCACGCGGTCCAGGCGCGCGTGCAGGTCGGTGATGGCGGCCTCGGGCACCTGGAGACGAAACGGGGTGATCATGACAGGCCCTTCAACGCGGTCGCGAAAGAGGCGGCATGATGCCGCACCCGCCCAGGACCCTCAGGAGTGCCGGCCATGATCCAGTTCACCCCGCTGTCCCCGCTCTTCGGGGTGGAGACCTCCGACGTCGACCTCTCGCGCCCGCTCTCCGAGGCCGACTTCAAGACGCTCGAGCAGGCGTTCTATGCCCACCAGGTGCTGGCCCTGCGCGCGCAGCGCCTCACCGCGGCGCAGTTCATCGCGTTCGCGCGCCGCATCGGGCCGCCGCAGCCGCACGTCATCGACCAGTTCCACCACCCCGAGGATTCGAACATCCTCATCCTCAGCAACGTCAAGAAGGACGGCCAGCCCACCGGCCTGCAGGACGCGGGCTCGTACTTCCACACCGACTACTCCTACCTCGCCGTGCCGGCGCGCGCCACCACGCTGTACTCGCGCGTGGTGCCCCAGGTGGGTGGCGACACGCTCTTCGCCAACCAGATCGCCGCCTACGACGACCTGCCCGAGGCGATGAAGCGGCGCATCGAGCCGCTGCTCGCCGTGCACCACTACGGCAACCGCAACGACGTGAACAGGACCAGCCGCACCGCCGCCTCGGTGCTGAGCGCCGAGCAGGAAGCGAAGATGCCGGTCATCACGCACCGCATCGCGCGGCCGCACCCGGTGACGGGCCGCAAGGCGCTCTATGCCGTCTCGGGCAGTTCGTTCGGCATCGTCGGCATGCCCGACAACGAGGCGCGCGACCTGCTCGACGAGCTGGCCGCGCACTCGACGCAGCCCAAGTACCAGCTGCGCTTCAAGTACGGCGTGGGCGACATCGTGATGTGGGACAACGCAGCGCTGCTGCACTCGGCCACGCTCATCGACCCGGACGACGCTCGCACGCTGTGGCGCATCACGATGCTGGAGACGGCGCGCGAGGCCGCGGCGCCGAGCGTGCTGGCGCCGACCTTCGCCTCGTAGGCGCGCCGGCCGTCCGGCGAGACGGGCTCAGAGCCGGTGCTGCCACACCAGCATCGCGCCCCGGCCGCCGTGCTCATCAGCGTCAGGTGCTGGGTGTTGACTGGGCCGAATCCGATGGCCGCATTCGAAGCCGGCGCCCGCACCCCCGCCATGACACCAAGGTATCGCGGCGGCACGCCTTGTGCCCACCGCGGTGTGAGCTGGTGGGCAAACCCGCCCCGCTGCCCAGCGTGGGCGGTCGTGGGCGCGTGAGCGGACGCGCCGCCGCCACCCAGGGCGGTCAGCGCGATCCGGTACCGGGCACCGGTGGCACTTCGACGGGCGATGCCCGGGGGCCATCGGCCCGGCCGATCAGCCCGAGGCTCATCGCCGTGCCCAGCAGCACGACGGCGCAGCCGCCCACCATCTGCCAGGTGAGCGCCTCGCCCAGGTAGAGCGCCCCCGACACCATCGCCACCAGCGGGCTGAGGAAGGTGACCGACATGGCGCGCACGGCGCCGATGCGGCGCAGCAGACGGAAGTACATCAGCATGCCGAGCCCCGAGCTCAGGATGCCGAGAAAAGCCATCTCGGCCCAGGCGCGCATGCTCGGCGGTTGCTCGGGCCACGTGGCCCACGCGAGCGGCGCCAGCGCCAGGCTCGCCACGCCGACACTGCCCGTGGTGGTGACGAGTGCGTCGACCCCCACCATGTGCTTGCGCGTGTAGGTGGCGCCCAGGCTCCAGATGAGCGCCGTGCCCAGCACCGCGGCCACGGCGAGGGCGCCGTCGCCGCTGCGCAGGGACAGCGGGCCGCCGCTCATCAGCCACAGCACGCCGACAAAGCCGAGCGCCAGCCCGGCCACGCGCCAGCGGCCCAGGTGCTCCTTCATCACGAAGTAGGCCACCAACGCCGCGAACATCGGCGCCGTGGCATTGAGCACCGCCGACACGCCCGCGGTGATATGCAGCGCGCCCCAGGTCATGAGCATGAAGGGCAGCGCGGTGAAAGGCACGCCGACCATGAACAGCGTGCGCGGCCTTGCCCACAGCTGCGGCAGCCCGCCGCGCCACGCCAGCAGCGGCAACAGGATGAGCGCCGCGATGCCCAGCCGCAGCGAGACCAGCGGCGCCGGCCCGAACGCCGGCACCGCCGCGCGCGTGAAGAGATAGGCGCCGCCCCACAAGACGCTGAGGAAGAGCAGTTCGAGGACGTCGCGGGTGCGCATGCGGGGAAGCTTATCGGATGCCGACCCGCACCCTGGTCGGCCGTCCCTGCGCAGCGGCGGGAAGGCGGCCGAGGAAGACCGACGTTCGCCAAGGCGGTCGCAACAGCCCTTCAGGCGAAGGTATCGGTCATCAGGTAGCGGAGTCGCTCTTCCTTCTGGCGGAAGTTCTTTGCGCTCCAGCCCACCGACGCAGCCGATGAACCCGGCGCCGGCACCATCGTGCGCGTCAGCGGGTCGTACTGGAAGACCACCATCAGCCAGGCCGCCTGGTCGGCGGTGATCGTCGAATGGCAGGCCGAGTCTTCCAGCGGCACCCTTGACGAACGCTTCACAAACCGGAACCTAAACTCATCGGACGTGTCAGAAATGCCAACCCCGCCTCCCCACATCCTCGTCGCCGAAGACCACACCGCGTTGCGTGCGCAGATCGTCGCCGTGCTGGCCGGTGCCGGCTGGCATGTCGATGAAGCGAGCGATGGCCGGCTCGCGCTGCAGCTGGCGCTGGAACAGCCGCCGGACGTGCTGCTGCTGGACCTGGGGCTGCCCGGCCTCGACGGCTTGCAGGTCTGCCAGCGCCTGCGTGCCGGGGCCGACCGCCACATCCCGGTGCTGATGCTCACCGCCCGTGACACGTTGGCCGACAAGGGCAGCGGCTTTGCCGCTGGAGCCGACGACTACCTGATCAAGCCCTCCTGCGCATCGGGTTCGGTGGGGGTACCTCCGAGTTCCGATGCGTTGACATCTGCGCGAACATCGGGGCGAGCCGCGAGAGCATAGAGGGTCGGTGGTTGCCGGCGGCGAATTCGAGTCCCGGGTCGGGTGTCTCCTTTGAGCGATCTTCCTCCAGTGCGCATCCCCTGGCCAGAGCGCATGTCGATCGCCGGCCGTTTCGTCGTTGCCACGTCGGCAGTGATCGCTGCGTTGAGCTTGGCAGGGTTGGCCTGGTACGCTCACAGCGCATGGGTCGAGGCACGATCCAGCCTCGATGAGCGCATTGCCGAGCACCAGCAGTACGCGCAGCATGCACTGACGGCCGCGCTGCGAAGCGGCGACCCCGCGCTGCTGAATGCCGCCCTCGATGCCCTGCAGGGCCACCCCGATCTGGTGCGCGTGCGGCTTGATGCGAAAGGCGGTGCGCCCGCGCTGATGCGCGAGGGTGCCGGCGCCGGCGCGGCGGGCGAGCGGGTCTCGCGCAGCCAGACGCTGAGGCTGGGCGGCGAGGTGCTTGGTGAAGTTCGCACTGACTACAGCACCGCCCGTGCCGATCAACTCGCGCGATCGAGGTTGCGCACGCTGTTCGCCTTCGCGGTCGCGCTCGCGCTGGCCTCAGGCGCGACAGCCCTGTTCGTCGCGAGGGGCATCGCGCGCCCGATCGCCGAGTGGACCCGGGCGGCGACGGCAGTTGCCGAAGGTGAGGACGGCCCAACCGTCGCCCCGCACGGCCCGCCAGAGCTGGTGGCACTCGGCGCGAGCTTCGAACGAATGCGTCGCTCCGTGCACGATCGAGCCGCTGCCGCCACCCAGCAGGACCAACAGATCACCGGGGTGATCGCCGAACGCGGGCAGCTCCAGGCGGAGCGTGATCGATTGATCGGCTTGATCGAGTCCACGAGTGACCTGGTCGGCACCTGCGATCCGAATCTGAACGTCACCTATCTCAATCGGGCGGGGCGCCAGATGACCTGGGTCGGCGAACGGCAGTCGGACGCGATCTCGATTTCCATGCTGCACCCGGAGTGGGCCGGCCGGCTGATCAAGGAACAAGGGCTGCCGACTGCGTTGCGTGTCGGTACCTGGTCAGGAGAGACCGCCGTCCTCGATGCCCAGGGTCGCGAGGTGCCGGTCTCCCAGGTGATCGCCTGCCACCGCGACGCCGGCGGCCAGGTCATCTACCTGTCGACGATCATGCGCGACATTTCCGACCGCAAGCGCGCCGAGGCGGCCCTGCAGCGCAGCGAGGCCCGCCTGCGCCAGGCGCTGCAGGCCTCCGGCACCGGTGTGTTCGAGCACGATCACGACACCGACACGCTCTACTGGTCGCCCGAATCGCGCCAGATGTTCGGCTTCGACAAGACTCAGCCGATCGGCTTTGCCGGCCTCATTGCGAGCATTCATCCGGATGACCGGCAGGGGTTCGAGCGGGCGGCTCAACGTGCCCGCAATCCGGCTGGCGACGGCACCTTCGACATCGTCTTCCGGCACATCCTCCCTGAAGGTGGCGTGCGCTGGGCGTCCTGCCGATCGTTGACGACCTTCGAAGGCGAAGGCAGCGCGCGCCAGCCGCTGCGCACCACCGGCGCGATCGTCGACATCACGGAGCGTCGCGAGGCCGAAGAGGCGTTGCGGCGCAGCGAAGGCCGTCTCACGTACGCCTTGCGCGCGTCCAACACGGGCATCTACGACCATGACCATGCCTCGGACGTGATCTACTGGTCGCCCGAATTTCGCGCACTCTTCGGCTGGCCCGCCGACGCTCCGGTCCCGCTGGCCGACTTCGTAGCGTCCGTGCTGGAGGAGGATCGCGATCGTGTGCGGGCTGCGATCGCGCGCAGCCATGACCCTGCTGGCGATGGCCTCTACGATGCTGAGTACCGCGTCCGGCGCGGCGACGGGGCGTTGCACTGGGTGAAGGCACGTGGGCAGACGCTGTTTGCCGGCGACGGGGCCAACCGTCACCCGGTGCGCACGGTCGGCGGCGCGGTCGACGTCACCGAGCGCCGCGAGGCCGAAGAGGCGCTGCGACGCAGCGAAAGCCGTCTTACGTACGCCGTGCGGGCGTCCAACACCGGCATCTACGACCACGACCTGGCGTCCGAGGTGATGTACGTGTCGCCCGCATTGCGCACCATCTTCGGCTGGCCCGCCGACGCTCCGGTCACGGTTGCCTACATCGCAGCGTCCGTGCTGGAGGAGGATCGCGACCGTCTGGGGGCTGCGATCGCGCGCACCCATGACCCGGCTGGCGATGGCCTTTACGATGCTGAGTACCGCATCCGGCGCGGCGACGGGGCGCTGCGCTGGGTGAAGGCCTGTGGGCAGACGCTGTTCGCCGGCGATGGGGCCGAGCGCCGTGCAGTTCGCACCGTCGGCGGCGCGGTCGACATCACCGAGCGCCGCGAGGCCGAAGAGGCATTGCGACGCAGCGAAGGCCGACTGACGCATGCCTTGCGGGCGTCCAACACGGGCATCTACGACCATGACCATGCCTCGGACGTGATTTACTGGTCGCCCGAGTTGCGCGCCATGTGCGGCTGGACCGCCGACGAGCCTGTCACGATTGCCAAGATCGTCGAGACCAACGTGGCCGAGGATCGCGATCGCATGGCGGCAGAGATTGCGCGCACCCATGACCCGGCCGGCGATGGCCTGTTCGATATCGAATACCGCGTCCGGCGCCGCGACGGTGCGATGCGCTGGCTGAGGTCGTGTGGGCAGACGCTGTTCGCCGGCGACGGGGTCGATCGTCACCCGATTCGCACGGTCGGCGGCGTCATCGACATCACGGAACGCCGTGAGGCCGAGGAAGCCCTGCGTCGCGGCGAACGCCGGCTCTCGCAGGCGGTACAGGCGTCCAACACCGGTATTTTCGAGCACGACCATGAGTCGGGCGAGGTCTACTGCTCGCCCGAGCACCGGATCATGAACGGCTGGTCCGCCGACCAGCCGATCACGGTTGCCGACGTCGTCGCGGCCACGCTGGCCGAGGATCGCGATCGCCTCGGGGCTGCGATCATGCGCAGCCACGATCCGGCCGGCGACGGTGCCCTTGACGCCGAACACCGAATCCGCCGCCGCGACGGGGTGGTGCGCTGGTTGAGCGTGCGCGCGCAGACCTTCTTCGCTGGCGAGGGTGCCGATCGTCACGCAGTGCGCACGGTCGGCGGCGCGGTCGACATCACCGAACGCCGCGAGGCCGAGGAGGCCCTGCGCCGCAGCGAACGCCGGCTCACCAAGGCGGTGCAGGCATCCAACACCGGCATCTTCGAGCACGACCATCTGACGCAGGAGGTCTACTGCTCGCC
>JALHOU010000073.1 GCA_022842825.1 Rubrivivax sp. | reverse complement strand
TCGTGCCCGCCGGGCGCCGTGCCGATGCCGCCTATGCGGCCAGCGTCACCGGCCGCATCCTGGCCGCGCTGGAAGCCTGGTTCGACATGCCCCACCCGTACGCCAAGCTCGACAGCCTGGCCCTGCCGCTGACGACCAGCTTCGGCGCGATGGAGCATGCCGGGCTGGTGACCTATGCGTCGACCCTGCTGCTGGCCAGCCCCACCGAGCGCACACCGCAGTTCGAGCGCGACTACGTGGCCATTGCCGCGCACGAGCTGGCCCACCAGTGGTTCGGCAACCTGGTCACCCTGGCCTGGTGGGACGACCTGTGGCTCAACGAGAGCTTCGCCTCGTGGCTGGGCGACAAGATCACCGACCAGGTGCAACCCGCCTGGGGCTGGCACACCAGCACCCAGCGCGCCCGCAGCGCGGCGATGCGCGCCGACCGCCTGGCCAGCGCCCGCCACATCGAGCAGCCGGTGCAGCAGGACGAGGACATGGGCAACCTGTGGGACGCCATCACCTACGACAAGGGCCAGACCGTGCTGGCCATGTTCGAGGCCTGGCTCGGCCCCGACGCCTTCCAGGCCGGCGTGCGCCGCTACATGCAGCGCCATGCCTGGGGCAGCACCACCAGCGCCGACTTCTTCCAGGCCCTGGCCGAGGCCGATGCGACGCTGCCCGCGGCGGTGCGCAGCTTCACCCGCCAGGGCGGCGTGCCACGGCTGGCCGTCACCCTGCAGTGCACCGACGGCCCGCCACGGCTGCAGCTGGTGCAGTCACGCCTGCTGCCGCTGGGCTCGGCCGCCGCGCCCGGCCAGCGCTGGCAGCTGCCATTGCGGGTGCGCAGCCCCGCCGGCACCACGGCGCCGCACGCGCCCATCGTGCGCCTGGGCTATCGGCCGCCCTACGACGTGGCGGGCGTGCTGCGCTTCATGGCGCGGCGCGCACTGCCGGGGCTGGAGCATGTCGATGAGGCGGCCCTGCGGGTCGCCTGCACGATGGGCTGGACGCACGCCGGCCAGCGGCTGGCCGGCTGGTGGGTGGCGCGCTTCCTTCCCGAGCGCCACGAGGTCGAGGTGCAGGTGGCGGAGAGCCTGCTGCCGGTGCTGGGCGCGGTGCTGCAGCGGCTGCGCCAGGGCCTCGATCTCGATGCGGACCCCTCGCTCATCGACCCGGTGCTTGCCACCGTGCCCGGCGCGGCGATCGAAGGCGTGCGCGTGCCCGGCGCCGTGTGCGGCTTCGAGGCCGCGGTGCGCGTCGTGCTCGGCCAGCAGGTCACGGTGGCCGCGGCGCGCACGTTGACGACGCGCCTGGCGCTGGCGCTGGGCGAGCCGCTGCCGACCCTCGTGCCCGGGCTCGAACGACTGTTTCCGACGGCCGCCGCGGTGGCCCGCGCCGACGCCGAGACGATCGGCATGCTGGGCATCGTGCGCCAGCGTGTGCGCGCCCTGCAGGCTCTGGCCACCGAGGTGTCGGCCGGGCGCATCCGCCTGGAGGCGACAGCGCCGCTGCAGGACACGCTGGCGCAGTTGCGCGCGCTGCCGGGCTTTGGCGAGTGGACGGTGCAACTGATCGCGCTGCGCGCGCTCGGCTGGCCCGATGCGTTCCCGGCCACCGACATCGGCGTGCTCGATGCGCTGGTGCCCTTGTTCGGCCAACGCGATGCGAAGGCCGCCGAGCGGGCCTCCGAGGCCTGGCGGCCCTGGCGCGGCTATGCGGTGATGAAACTCTGGCGATCCTTGGAGAACACATGATGAACGCCCTGCAGGACCCGGTTCGCCGGGCACCTTCGCCCTTGATTGCGCAGGCGCGCATCGACACGCCCCTGGGGCCGATGACGGCGGCGGCCACGGCGCACGGCCTCGCCGGGCTGTGGTTCGACGACCAGCGGCATCACCCCGGCCCGCTGGCCGCGCCCGAGGACGCAGCCCATCGGTACATCGCCCAGGTCCGGCGCGAGCTGCACGCCTACTTCGGCAGCCCGGGCCGAAGCCAGGCCGGCTTCACGGTGGCGCTCGACCCGCAAGGCACCGACTTCCAACGCAGCGTGTGGCAGCAGTTGCTGCGCATCGCCCGTGGCGACACCTCGCGCTACGGCCAGCTCGCGCGTCAGCTCGGCCGCCCGCTGGCCGCGCGCGCAGTGGGCGCCGCCGTGGGGCGCAACCCCATCTCCATCGTCGTGCCGTGCCACCGCGTGCTGGGGCAGGACGGCACGCTCACCGGCTATGCCGGCGGCCTGCCGCGCAAGCAGGCCTTGCTGCAACTGGAGGGCGCCTCCTGGGCCGCGCCGCACCGGCAGGCACCACCGGCCCCCGTGCCGCCCGCGGCGGCCAGGCCCGAGTGCAGCAGGCGCCCCATGCGCAAGGGTGAGCGAACGCGATCGCCCGCGCCATGAAGCCGCGCGATCTGACCGAACTCCTGTTGCTGGGTGCGATCTGGGGCGCCTCGTTCCTCTTCATGCGCATGGGGGCGCTGGAACTGGGACCTCTGGCGCTCGTCTTCGTGCGCGTGGTCGGCGCCGCGGCGATGCTGTTGCCCATACTGTTGTGGCAGGGGCAGTGGCCGGCGATGCGCGCGCACTGGCGGCCGATTGCGCTGGTGGGCATCGTCAACTCGGCGCTGCCTTTTCTGTGTTTCGCCATCGCGGCACAGGCACTGACAGCCGGCTTGATGGGCATCTTCAACGCCACGGCGCCGATCTGGACGGCGCTCATCGCCTGGTGGTGGCTCGGCGAGCGGCCGGCCGCGGTGCGTGCGCTGGGCCTGGCCATCGGACTTGCCGGCGCCATCGGCCTGGCCTGGAGCCGGGCCGGTGTGAAGGCCGAGGACAGCGCCATCACGCCCTTGATGGGCACGGCGGCGTGCATCGCCGCGACAGTGCTGTACGGCATCTCTGCCAACTTCTCGCGCCGCCGGCTGGTGGGCGTGCCGCCGATGGCCACCGCCGCCGGCAGCCAGTTGAGCGCCGCGGCCGTGCTGCTCGTGCCCGCGCTGTGGGCCTGGCCGGCGCAGCCGGTGAGCGCCGCCGCCTGGGGCAGCGCCATCGCGCTGGCACTGCTGTGCACCGGTGTGGCCTACGTGCTCTACTTCCGGCTCATCGCGCATGCCGGCGCCACCCATGCCGTGACGGTGACCTTCCTCATCCCGGCCTTCGCGATGCTGTGGGGCTGGCTGGCGCTGGCCGAGCGCCCGGCGTGGGACATGTGGCTGGGTGCCGCGGTCATTCTCCTGGGCACCGCACTCACGATCGGCCTCGTGCGCTGGCCCTGGCGCAGCGCGACGACGGCCTCGCCCCGGAGCTGAAGCCACCCGCCCCGCCGTTGGCGCAGCACCCCAGAGTGACAAGGGCCACCGCGCTCGTCGCCCGGTGGCCCCGAAGAAGAAGAGGAACAGGACGCGGTCAGCGGAAGCGGTTCAAGGGCACCGTGTGCATGTCGCCCGGCAACGTGGAAAGGTAGTCGGCCATCGCCTTCAGCTCCGCGCGCTTGAACTGCTTGACCTGCGCGCCCATCACGGCATTGGCGCGGCCGATCTGCGGGTTGCCTTCGGTGCCGTAGGCGCGCAACGCGGCGTAGAGGTAGTCGGCGTACTGGCCGGCGATCTTCGGGTAGGCGCCGTCGATGGGCTTGTTGTAATTCGCGCCATGGCACGAAGCACAGGCGCCCTTGGTCAGCAGCGCGGCCACGGCGGCGGGCGGCGCCGCAGGGACCGTGTCGGCGACTGTCTTCACCGACGAGGCACCATGCTTCTCGTAGAAGGCGCCGAGGTCGGCCATGTCCTGCTCGGACAGCGAAGCCGCGATGGCTCGCATCGTCGGGTGCTTGCGCTCGCCCTTCTGGTAGGCGGCCAGCGCCGTGGCAATGTACTTGGCGCTCTGGCCCGAGATGAGCGGCACCTTGTAGACCTCGGGGAAGCTCGACTGGTAGCGCGGTATGCCGTGGCAGCCGATGCACATCGCGGCCTTCTTCTCGCCGGCGGCAGCGTCTTGGGCCTGGGCGGGCAAGGCGGTGAGAGCGCTCACCGACAGCAGGGGCGCGGCCAGGAGGAGCTTGAGGGCTTTGTTCATCGTCGTGGAGGTTTGCGGAGGGGGCCTTCTGCGGGGGCCGTCTGCGAGGGGCCTCTTCGAGGCGGGGCGGATTATAGGGGCCGCTTATACTGGGTTCGACCCCCTCCCGGCCCTCTCCAGTCCTCGACCCGAAGCATGGCGCAAGCGCCGTGCGTTCGCCGTGGCTCACACGACCTCGCGCATGAAATTCCAAGGCACCGACACCTACGTCGCCACGCAGGACCTGAAGCTGGCGGTGAACGCCGCCATCACGCTGAAGCGGCCGCTCCTCGTCAAAGGCGAACCCGGCACGGGCAAGACGATGCTGGCCGAGGAAGTGGCCGGAGCCATCGGCATGCCGCTGCTGCAGTGGCACATCAAGAGCACCACCAAGGCGCAACAGGGGCTGTATGAATACGACGCGGTGAGCCGGTTGCGCGACAGCCAGCTCGGCGACGCGAAAGTGAAGGACATCCACAACTACATCGTCAAGGGCGTGCTGTGGCAGGCCTTCACGGCCGAGCAGCCGGTGGCGCTGCTCATCGACGAGATCGACAAGGCCGACATCGAGTTCCCCAACGACCTGCTGCGCGAGCTCGACCGCATGGAGTTCTACGTCTACGAGACGCGCGAGCTCGTGCAGGCTCGGCACCGGCCGGTGGTGTTCATCACCAGCAACAACGAGAAGGAGCTGCCCGACGCCTTCCTGCGCCGCTGCTTCTTCCACTACATCAAGTTCCCCGACGCCGAGACGATGCAGACCATCGTCGACGTGCACTTCCCGGGGCTGAAGAAGGAGCTGCTCGGCGCAGCGCTGAAGACCTTCTACGACGTACGCAACCTGCCCGGTCTGAAGAAGAAGCCGAGCACGAGCGAGCTGCTCGACTGGCTGAAGCTGCTCGTGGCCGAGGACATCCCGCTCGAGGTGCTGCAGAGCAAGGACGAGAAGGTGACGGTGCCGCCGCTGGTGGGCGCGCTGCTCAAGAACGAGCAGGACGTGACGCTGTTCGAGAAGCTCGTCTTCATGCAGAGGCACAACCGCTGATGGGCTGGCCCGACCCGCTGACGCTGGCGGGGCGATTCGCGACGCTGCGGCCCCTGGCCGCCTCGCACCACGATGGCCTGTGCGAGGCCGCGCGCGACGGCGAGCTCTGGCGGCTGTGGTACACGGCCATCCCGTCTCCCGAGGGCATGGCCCAGGAGATCGAGCGGCGGCTCGGGCTGCAGGCCCGGGGGTCGATGCTGCCGTTCACCGTGTTCGACGCCGGCGACAGCGGCAGCGTTGGCAGCAGTGGTGGCGGCCGCATCGTCGGCATGACGACCTACATGAACATCGACGCCACGAACCGGCGCGTCGAGATCGGCAGCACCTGGTACGCCGCGGCCACGCAGCGCACGGCGCTGAACACGCAGTGCAAGCGGTTGCTGCTCGGGCATGCCTTCGAGGCGCTCGGCTGCATCGCGGTGGAGTTTCGAACGCACCGCCTGAACACGCAGAGCCGCCGCGCCATCGAGCGCTTGGGCGCGCAACTCGACGGCATCCTGCGCGCGCACATGGTGATGCCCAACGGCAGCGTGCGCGACACGGCCGTCTACAGCATCACCGCGACCGAGTGGCCGACCGTGCGCGCGCACCTCGACTGGCAGCTCGCGCGCCCGCGCTAGGCCACGCCGGGGTGCGGCTTCAGCGCGACTTCGGCGCAATATCTGCGCGGCTTCAGCGCGGCAGCTTGCGCGCCGGCTGCTTCGCGGCCACGAAGCGCCGTGCACCCATCAGGCGGCCATGCGCCTTCTCGCCGGCGTGCAGCACGTACACGTGCTTGCTCGCCACCTCGCCGTGCGTGACGGCATAGACGAACGCGTAGACCGGCTCGATCACGGTCTGGCGGTCCAGCTCGCCGAACTCGAGGTAACCCAGCTGCGATTTCAGCACCTTGACGTCGCCGTACAGCTTGCCGACCACGGCCTCGAAGCTCTCGATCGCCCACTCGGCAGGGCGCAACTTGACCGTGGCCACGCCGCGGCCGAGGCCGCGCCAGATGCGCCGGGCGCCCACCACCACCCCGTCGGCGGCGACATTCACCATCGCCATGCCGCCCGGCCCGATCACCGGCAGTTCGTCGATGGTGCGGCCGTACACGACGCCGGCATCGAGGATGCGTTCGTCGGCGCGCTCACCGCCCTTCGGGCCGCCGCCGCCCTGGCGCAGGTGCGTCACCGCGACGACCTTCGCCTGTGCCTTGGGCAGCAGGTCGAGCGCGGCGACGAACTTGTCGGCCGCCCGATGCGCCGAGCGATCGCTCAGCTCGAAAGGCCGGGCATCGTCCAGGCCGTAGCGGTCCAGGTGCATGGCGCGCAGCGCGCCGGAGGCCTTGTGCATCGCGATCGACCAGCGGCCCACCAACGTGCCGACGGCCGCCGCCGAGGTCGTGACCTCTGCCGCCATGCCGCGTTGGCCGAGTCCGTCGGCCAGCAGTTGCAGCTGCCGCGCGCCGGTTCGCGGCGCGGCCAGGGCATAGACACGTGCCTTGCCGGGCACCGTGCGCGGCAGGCGGGAGGCGTATTCGATCGTCATGGTGGGGTTCCTGGGAGTTGCCGATGGGGAAGCCGTGGCGCGCGTTCGCTCACGAGCGCCAGCGCCACGAGTACCAGCCGACCTGGCTGTTCGGGATGTCGGTGAAGCCGCCGCCCAGGCGCTCGTTCGCAAGGCGGTTCTCGGCATCGGCCTGATTGCGGCCGGCGGCCATCGCCACCGGGTTGTCGTCGAGCCAGAACGAGTAGCCGGCATCGAGCCACGCCGCCGTGAGCCGGTCGCCGTTGCCGGCGCGGCGGCCGAAGTCGTTGCCACGGCCGCCGGTCCACCACGAGTCGGAAACCAGGTCGGTGAAGCCGAGCACCATGCGCAGGCCCTGGAAGGCGCCGTGCCACGTGGCGACGGGGTCGCGCGTGAGCTCGACGCTGTTGCAGGCGTCGATGCACAGGTACTCGAGGTTGGAGTTGCCCAGCCGCGCGCGGCTGGAAGTCCAGGTGCAGTTGTCGCGCTGCGCGCCGAACCAGCCGCTGAACACGTTCGCCGCGCTCGTGCTGCCGTGCGATGAGAAGTGCACGAAGTCGACGTCGTCGGCCCAGTTCGTGTCGTCGCCTCCGTTGGCGGGGTCGCGGAAGTCGCGCTCCCAGGCGTTGCCGTCGCCCCAGTTGAAGGCCTGCGTATGCCCGCGCGAGACCATGCCGTTCAGGAAGCCCACCGACGTCTCGTCGCAGTACGACAAGGTGTTCTGCGTGCAGGGGCCGGGGAAGTTGTTGATCCACTCGATGCCGACTCGGGCCATGGCTTTTCCTGTGCGAGGTTGGGAAGACGGCCCATGTTCATGGCCTTCGGGCAGTTCCCGCATCACGCCGCGGATGGACCTCGACCTGCCATGCCCCCTCCAGGGCGATCGGGTTCTAGGGGGGTGAGGCAGCGCCCAGGCGCGCGCGTTCCGCGGCGGGTCGACGGCACTCCGGAACCGAGACAATCGGCCTCCCGCGCCGCCGCGCAGCCCAACCTGTCCCGCCATGCCCGACAAGCAGAAGAAGACGATCGACATCGAGGTCCTGTGGCAGATCGAGCGCATCGGCTCGCCCAGCCTGGCGCCCGACGGCGCACAGGCGGTGGCCGCTGTCACGCGCTACTCGATGGACGAGAACAAGGGCGCCAGTTCGCTATGGTTGATGTCCTCGCTGGGCGGCGCGCCGCGGCGCCTCACTGCCTGCGGCGACAAGGACGCCCATCCTCGTTGGAGCCCGCACGGCGACCGCATCGCCTTCACGGCCCGGCGGCTGCAGGTGGGCGTCGGCGCCGGCGACCAGGAAGGCAGGAAGGACGAGGAAGCGCAGCTGTACCTGATCGCCCCCGACGGCGGCGAGGCCCAGCGCGCCGCCGTCGTGGCCACCGGCGTGGAAGACTTCCGCTGGTGCCCCGACGGGCGCTCGCTCGTCTTCGTGAGCTGGGTCTGGCCCGAGCTCAAGGGGGCCAAGGCGCAGGCCACGCGCATGAAGGCATGGAAGGCGCGCAAGGAGAGCGGCTACGCCACGAGCGAAGCGCAGTACCGGCACTGGGACCACAACCTGCCAATGGGGCGCGTGGCGCACCTGCACCTGATGAGCCTGCCGCGCGACGGCGCCGCTGGCTCGGCCAAGGTGCGCGACCTCTTCGAAGCCACGGGCTACGAGCTGACGCGCGCCGAGCCCGACGCCAACTGCTTCGACATCTCGCCCGACGGCCGGCGCGTCGTGTTCGCCTTCGACCCGGCGCCGACGAAGAAGCAGGACGGCCGCCATGCGCTGGCCGAGCTCGAGCTCAAGAGCGGCCGCGTGAAGGTGATCGCCAAGGATCCGGCCTGGGACTTCGGCGCCCCGCGCTACAGCCCGGGCGGCGAGCGCATCGCCTTCACGGCCAGCCACCAGGCACTCAAGCACACCATGCCCTCGCAGCTGGCCGTGTGGGACCGCGAGAGCGGCCAATGGCAGGTGGAGAGCGCCGAGTGGGACCACGAGGTGCACGCGCCGCTGCTGTGGGAGGACGACGGCCAGGCCGTGCTGTTCGCGGCCGAGCAGCGCGGGCACCGGCACCTGTGGCGCTTCGAGCTCGGGGCGCGACGGGCCGAGGTGGCGGTCCCCGGTGGCTGGGTCGCCGGCTTCGACAAGGCCGCCGGCACGCTGGTGACGCAGGCCCACTCGGCCACGCATCCCGAACGCCTGGTCGCACATCTCCCGGGGCGGGCGCCGCTGCGCATGGAGAGCTTCAACGACACGCTGCTGGGCCATCGGGCCAGCGGGCGCGTCGAGGAGCAGTGGATCGCCGGCGCGGCGGCCGCACCGCCCGCGAAGAAGACGAAGGGCACGGAGGCGGCCGCGGGCGACCCGGTGCAGTTGTGGCTCGTCTACCCGCCGGGGTTCGACGCGAAAAAGAAGTACCCGATCCTGCACCTCATCCACGGCGGCCCGCACACGTCCTTCGGTGACGCCTGGCACTACCGCTGGAACGCGCAGGTCTTCGCCGCCCAGGGCTACGTGGTGGCGATGGTCAACTACCACGGCAGCTCGAGCTACGGGCATGCCTTCCTGGACAGCATCACGCACCGCTGGGGTGAGCTCGAGCTGCAGGACGTGGAGGCGGCCACCGACTGGCTGCTCACGCACCCCTGGGCCGACGCGAAGCGCGTCTTCGCCACCGGCGGCAGCTATGGCGGCTTCATGGTGGCGTGGATGAACGGCCATGTTCCCGCCGGGCGCTACGCGGCCTATGTGTGCCATGCCGGCTGCTTCGACTGGGTGGGCATGTTCGCCGACGACGCCTGGGCCTGGCATGCCAAGGAACTCGGCGCCTGGTACTGGGACGACATGGCACAGGTGCACCGCCAGAGCCCGCACGCCCACGCGCAGCACATGCGCACGCCGACGCTCGTGATCCACGGCGCGCTCGACTACCGCGTGCCCGATGCGCAGGGCCTCGCCTACTACAACACGCTCAAGGCGCGCGGCGTGGACGCGCGGCTGCTGTGGTTCCCCGACGAGAACCACTGGATCCTGAAGCCGCGCAACAGCAAGCTCTGGTACGGCGAGTTCTTCGACTGGTTGAAGCGGCACGACCCGGCGCTGGCGAAGTCGAAATCGACTTCGGGAGCGAACAAGGGCGCGCGCAGGGCCAAGAAATAGCGGACCTCGCGCCAGCGCTAGCGGCGGCAGGGCACCCGTCGGGCCGCGAGCGGTCGCGCGCGGCGCCCGCCCGCCGGGCGCCCTGCTCACGCAGAGACGTTCGCCGAGGCCGGCAGCGCCAGCTCCACGCGGTCGCGTCCGGCCTGCTTGGCGCGGTACAGCGCGGCGTCCAGCCGCTGCATCAGCGACTCCGGTGGCTCGTCGCCGTGGTCGGCCACGGCCACGCCGATGCTCACCGTGAGCGTCACCACGCCGCGTGGCGTGGCGACGGACATTTCGCCGACGGCACGCCGCAGCCGCTCGGCCACCTGCAGCGCGCCGTCGACGCCGGTGCTCGGCACCAGCATCCAGAACTCCTCGCCGCCGGTGCGCGCGACGTGGTCGACCGTGCGCCCGACCTGGCGCAGCACCCGCCCCACCTCGCGAAGCACCGCGTCACCGGCCGGGTGGCCGAAGCGGTCGTTGATGCGCTTGAAGTGATCCACGTCGATGGACAGCACGCTGTAGGCCTGGCCGTAGCGCCGCAGGCGCTCGGCCTCCTCGCGCAGGCGCTGCTGGATCGCGCGGCGGTTGAGCAGGCCGGTCAGGTCGTCGTGCTCGCTCTGGTGGCGCAGCAACAGCAGCAGCCGCGCGAACACCAGGGCCAGCAGGCCGAACTGCAGCAGCAGGCCGCCGACCAGGAAGACCATCGTCGTGCCGACGTTCACCTTGTTATCGGCATGCACCGAATGCCCGATGGCCTCGGGCAGCACGATGGCGATCAGGCCCCGCAAAGCAAAGACAGCACCGATGAGAGCGAACGGCACCGCGCAGCCGGCAGCGATGCGCGGCCCGAACTCGCCAGCCAGCTGCCGCATCACCGTCCAGGCGGCGCGCAGCATCACGTAGCCGAGTCCGAACGAAGTGACCGCCACCAGGGCCCACGACATGCCGCCGCGCAGGGCCATCGCCAGCAGGGCCATCACCAGCGCCCAGACCAGGGCCTGTTCGAGGTCGGCCCGTGGCTGCCCTGCAAAGAGCTGGACGCCGCGGCGCATCGCCATGAAGCCGGCCAGCATGAAGGCGTTGGACAGCCAGAAGCCGGCCCACACCGGCAGGCTGTCGCGCTGACCGACGAGCGCCAGGCCCACGCTCACCGACAGTGTGCCGAGCGCCCAGTGCAACGCTGGCCCGCGCGAAAGGCGCAGCCAAGCCATCACCCCCCACAGCACGGCCACCAGGCCCTGCTGCAGCAGGATGAGGGAGAGGATGACGAGGGTGGCTTTCAACGCGGCGGCGGCGGGATCGCCGGCATTCGCCAGCCACGCGAAGTCGGGGCGACAATAGCCATGTTCGCTTCTTCGGACGCCTTCACATGTTGATCCAGTTCTTCTACACCTTGCGTTCGGCCAAGCTGAAGGTGACCGTGAAGGAGTACCTGATGCTGCTCGAGGCCCTGCGCGAGGGCGTCATCGACGACGAGCCCGGCCCGACGATCGACAAGTTCTACTATCTTGCGCGCTCGGCCCTCGTGAAGGACGAGGCACAGTTCGATAAGTTCGACCGTGCCTTTTCCGCCTACTTCAAGGGCGTCGAGTTGCTCACCGACTTCACGCAGGACATTCCGCTGGAATGGCTGAAGAAGACGCTCGAACTCGAGTTGAGCCCCGAGGAGAAGGCCGCCATCGAGAAGATGGGCTGGGACGAGCTGATGGAGACGCTGAAGAAGCGCTTCGAGGAGCAGAAAGAGCGCCACGAAGGCGGCAACCGCATGATCGGCACCGGCGGCACCAGCCCCTTCGGCGCCTACGGCTACAACCCGCAGGGCATCCGCATCGGCCAGGACAAGGGCCGCAACAAGAGCGCCGTGAAGGTGTGGGACCAGCGCGCCTACAAGGACTACGACGACACCAAGGAACTGGGCACGCGCAACATCAAGGTGGCGCTGCGCCGCCTGCGGCGCTTCGCGCGCGAGGGCAGCGACCTCGAACTCGACCTCGACGACACCATCCACAGCACGGCGGCCAACGCCGGCATGCTGGACATCAAGATGGTGCCAGAGCGCCACAACAAGGTGAAGGTGCTGTTGCTCATGGACGTGGGTGGCACGATGGACGAGCACATCCACCGCGTCGAGGAGCTCTTCAGCGCCGCCAAGAGCGAGTTCAAGCACCTCGAGTTCTATTACTTCCACAACTGCGTCTACGACTTCATGTGGAAGAACAACCGCCGCCGCTTCAGCGAGAAGTTCCCGACCTGGGACGTGATCCGCAAGTACAACAAGGACTACAAGTTGATCTTCGTCGGCGACGCGACGATGAGCCCCTACGAGATCCTGCAGCCCGGGGGCAGCGTCGAATACAACAACGAAGAGCCGGGCGCCGAGTGGCTGCAGCGGCTCACGCACGCGTTCCCGAAATACGCCTGGATCAACCCCGAGCCGCAGGGGGTGTGGGGCTACCGGCAGAGCATCGCGGTGGTGCAACAGATCATGAACCAGCGCATGTTTCCGCTCTCGCTGGCGGGGCTGGAGGGGGCGATGCGTTTGCTGAGCAAGTAGGGCGGGCGCCCGTTGCAAGGCGCGCCCTCGGCACGGACACGACAATCTTGACCCCCGGGTTGCGGCCCAAGGGCGCGAAGTTCATCACGGCGTACCGCGCCTCGCGATGCCCTCCCCTGATTCAAGTGGCCCACGGCATCAGACGCCGTGCATAGAGTCGCTTCAATGGTTGCCAGTTGTCGCAACCCCGTGAGGAGACTCGACATGTCCAAGACTTCGTGGCTGCGCGGACTGACGCTGCTGTTGACCGTTTGCGCCAGCTCGGCGCAGGCGGCCGTCTTCAGTGGCGTGTGGGATCCGAAGTTCGGTGCTCCGTTCGTCACTGACCTCCCCTTCGGCGCGACCAACAACCTGGGCTGGCGCGGCACGGCCACCTGGGACATTCCGGACACCTGTCTGCCGGGAGGCACCGCCACCGTCAACAACGCCGTCGATTGTGCTGGCGGCGCCATCGTCACTTCGGCTCAGGTGGAGTTCTACAACTTCGATCTGGGCTTGGACCCACCGACCGTCGCGACGCTGAACTTCAATCCCGCGACCATGTCGATCAGCGACATGGGCTTCGTCGGTGGCCAGCTTGCACACCTGACCACGACAAGCTCGAACTTCGTCAACCCGCCAGAGAATCTCTGGCAGTTCGGCGTTGCCTGGGACGTGGAGTTCAGCCTCTTCTTCACCTTCAACGAGGTTGGCTTTGCGGACGGGCCGCACCTGGGTTGGAGGCAGTGCCACTACGACCGCACCTACGCCACCCACTACGACGAGGGCGGGTCGTACTGCAACAGCGGGTTCAGCAACCCGAACAACGACCCCGACCTGGTTCCCACCTTGCACATCACGCGCGTGCCCGAGCCTGGCACTCTGGCGCTGGCGCTTTTCGGTGTGCTCGGACTGGCATCGCGGCGAGTCCGCGCGGCCATCCCTTCGCCACGCTGAGGCAGAGGGTCGCGATCTCGGCGGGGCGGCAGTGGCCGCCCCGTTTCGCTTCGCCGCGCGATCAGTGCTGTCGGATGTCCCTTTGGTCCAGGGCCGCTCGCAGGGCGTCCTCTGTTTCCAGTCCGCGACCACTCTCACAGGCCGCTTCGGCCACCGTCTCTGGCAGCGCCCTCCAGATCTCGCGCAGGCGTTCGCGCCAGTCCTGCTCATCTCGGGGCGAGCGATTGAGCATCAGACGCCCTCGAGCTTGATCGGCGGCCACCGCCAGTTCCAGCGCCGCGGCAGGTGATCCTTCCAGGGCCAGCAGCAGCGCCATGTCGTCCAGGCAGCCCAGCATCTGCGCGCGCATGTCGTGCGATTTCAGTTCGCGCAGGACTCTCGGCAGCAGCGTACGTGCGGCCTGGGCGTCCCCGGCCCGCACCGCCAGCCGGCCGAGCCACCAGCGCGCACTGGCCTCGCCACGTTTGTCCGCCGCGCCTTCACAGACATTCAGCGAGCGATGCACGGCGGCGCGGGCCTCGTCGGCCTGCCCGCGCATGAGGTGCACTTCTGCCAGCGTCAGTTCGCACTCCGCCTCGATCTCGCGATTGCCGGTAGCCCGCGCCAGCGCGAGCGCCTGCGGAAGGTCGGCCAGCGCACCCAACGCATTGCCGGCCCAGATGTGGATCTGGCCGCGGTGCAGCCAGCTCAGCGCCTGACCGTATTCATTGGCGATCGAGACGAAGAGCTCGAGCGCCTCGCTCTCGCAAGCCGACGCACCGTTCAGGTCTCCGGCCTGCAAACGTATCAGCGAGAGAGTCGAGAGGGTCCCCGCAACCCACATCGGGTCACCCAGACCGCGACGCAACGCGAGACAGGTGTCCAGGATCTGGTTCGCCGCACGGTGGTCGCCCTGCACGCTGGCCAAGGCTGCCTCCGTATACAGGGCGTGCGCGCGCGCCATGTCCGACTCCTGGATCGCCGGCAGCGCCAGCGCCGCTTGTACGAGCTTGCGTCCCTCGGCCGTATAGCCGCGCAGGATCCAGAAGGGCTGCAACGCGACGGGCAGTTTCACCGCGATCATCGGATCGGTGCCGCCCCTGAGAGCGCAGGCCATCGCCGCGCGCAGGTTCTCGAGCTCGTCCTCCAGACGACGCACGCACTTCGCCTGCTCGGCCCCGTGGATGCCACGCGCCGCCTCCTTGGCCAGCGCAAAGTAGTGCGCGCAATGCCGCTGCGCTGTCGGCGCGGCAGTGCCCTGCTCGGCCAACTTCTCGCGCGCATAGTCGCGGATCGTCTCCAGCATGCGATAGCGCGACTCGGCCGACTCACCGGCGCGCCAGGCGAGCGACTTCTGCACCAGCGAGGCCAGCAGGTCAGGGATGCGCTTGGCCGGCACCGCCTCGTCGGCACACACGGCCTTGGCGGCCGCTCCGTCGAAACCACCGGCAAACACCGACAGCCTGGCCAGCACCTTCTGCTCATCGGGCTCGAGCATGTCGTACGACCAGTCGACCAGCGCGCGCAAGGTCTGCTGCCGCTTCTGCAGCACGCGACTGCCGCCGGTGAGCATCTGGTAGCGGTCGTCGAGCCCCTCCAGGATCTCCGGGATGGACAGCGTGCGCAGCCGCGCCGCCGCCAGCTCGATGGCCAGCGGGATGCCCTCCAGCCGCGTCACCAGCTCGACCAGCTGCGCCGGGTCCTGCGCCTCGAGGTCGAAGGAGGGCCGTTGCGCCTTGGCCCGCTCGGCGAACATGCGCACCGCCGACGATTGCAGCAGCACGCCCAGCCCGGCATCGCGCGGCGGCAGGGGCAGCGGGTGGATCGGGTAGCTCTGCTCGCCCGGCACATCCAGCAGTTCGCGGCTGGAGGCCAGCAGTTGCACGCCGCCGGCCTGGCTCAGGATGGTGTCGGCCAGTTCCGCCACCGCCGCCACCAGGTGCTCGCAGTTGTCCAGCACGATGAGCAGCCGGCGCGTCTTCAGCCAGGCGCACAAGGTGTTGATCAACGGTCGGCCCGGCTCCTCGAAGATCTCGAACGTGCGCGCCACCGTGTTGACCACGAGGCCGGAATCCGTGACCGCCGACAGGTCGACGAACCAGGCGCCGTCCGGGTAGCGAGGCAAGCGCTCCGCGGCCACCTGCAGCGTGATCCGCGTCTTGCCGAGGCCGCCCATGCCGAGCACCGTGACGAGCGCCGCCTCATCGAGCAGCGCCTGGATCTCCTTCATTTCCGTCTCGCGGCCGACGAAGCTCGAGCGCTGCGGCGGCAGGTTGTTCGGCAGCGCGCTCACCGGCACCCAGCGCTCGCCGCTCCTGACCATGCGATACGCCTTGTCGCCCTCCTCCGGCACCCGGAACTCGGTCGCGGCGTCGCCGACCTCGAACACCTCGATCGGCTCGGCCAAGCCCTTGAGCGCCCAATGGCCGTGCGAGGTGGTGGTCCAGCCCGCCAGGGCGCCGCCGCCCGCCGCCGCTTCGTCGAGCTCGGCGCGCGCCTCGGGCGTGAGCAGCACCTGCCCGCCTCGCGCCATCGACATGACGCGCGCGGCAGTGGGCTTGGCCAGCCCGTCCACCTCGATCGGCTTGGCGCCGCGCGCCACGTCGTCGGCGCTGTTCTCGCGCAGGATCACCGGCCCCACGTGCAGGCCGGCGCGGGCGAACAACGGCGTGGGCAAGGTGGCCAGCGCACGCTGGTAGGCCAGCGCATAGGCCACCGCCGGCGCCGCCGCGTCGAACATCAGCAGCATGCCGTCGGTCTTGTCGATCTCGCGCCCACCGTGCTGCGGCAGCAGGTCGCGCGCCACGCGGTCGTGCGCGGCCCACAGCGCCGCCATGGCCGCGTCGCCAATGCGGGCCGCCATCTTGGTGCTGTCGACCACGTCGGTCAGCAGCAGGGCGCGGATGTCGGTCTTCATCGAGTGCTGGAATCTAGCCTGTCGCGCTGACGCTGCGGCTCGCTCGGCGGCCGACGGCTTACATCCGGAGAGGCATGTCGGGCCGGGCCGACCGGGACACACCGGGGATGCCGCCAGAATATGGCCCCGCCCACCCTGCCTCCCGGCCGGCGAGACGCACAGCGTCCCGCCTTGCGGGATTGCACCACGATCGTTGGATGTGACTTCCGCCCGCGCGTCGGCGCCCTCCCCCCGCTGCCGGCTGCTGACCCTGGCTGCCCTCGGGGCCTTGGCGGGATGCGGCAGCCTCGCACCGCCGGCACCGGGTGCCGCCGGTCCCGGCGCGGCCAGTCCCGCCCGAGGACCCGGACCGGCCGCCGCCTCGCAGACGCCCGCCGCAGCGTCCTCCACGCCCAATCCTGGCGCGACCTCGATGCCCGCCGCTGCGTCCGCCTCGGCACCCGCCCCTTCACCGCCCATGCCCCGCGAGGCGCGTCCTCAGTACGACGCGTCGGGCCGGCTCATCGGCCTGGAGGGCGACACCGAGGCGGGCCAGGGCAACGTGCTCGTCACGCCCGGCGAGGCCGCCCTGGCCACCGGCACGCTGGGCGTGGCCGTCGACATCGACGCGCCCGAGGCGCTGAAGGCCCTGCTCGAACGGCACCTGGACGTCGTGCGGCTGGGCCGCATGGCACGCGACGAGGTCGACGAGGCCGAGTGGTCGCGCCTCATCGACGCGGCACCCGCGCAGGCGCGCGAACTGCTGCAGACCGAGGGCTACTTCAATGCCCGCGTCGTGCTGCAGCGCCAGCCGCGGCGCACCGCCGGCGCCCCCGATCGCGTGCGCATGACGGTGCAGCCGGGGCCGCGGGCGCGTGTCTCGCGCATCAACTTCGAGTTCGAAGGCGACCTCGAGCGCACCTCCGCCGAAGGCGAGCCCTACGCGGTGAAGGTGCGCGACGAGTTGCGCGCGGCCTGGGCGCTGGCCCCGGGGCGCGAGTTCGGCAATGCCGCCTGGAGCGCGGCGAAGTCGCAGGCGCTGGCCCGGCTGCAGGCGGCCGGCTACGCCTTGGCCACCTGGAGCGGCACGGCGGCGCAGGTGGACCGCGAGCGCAACGAGGTGCGCCTGTTCATCGTCGCCGACAGCGGGCCGCTGTTCCGCCTCGGCAACATCGTCATCGACGGCCTCGTGGCGCAGGACGCCGAGACCGTGCGCAACCTGCTCGTGGGGCGCAAGGGCGCGCCGGTGACCGAGCCGATGCTGCTGGACTTCCAGGAGCGACTGCAGAAGGCCGGCCTCTTCGCCAGCATCAGCGTCACGCTCGACACCAGCGACCCCACGAGGGCCGCCAACGCCAATGTCCTCGTGCGCCTGCGCGAGGCGGCGCTGCAGGACTACACCTTCGGCATCGGCGTCTCGGCCAACACCGGCGCGCGGGCCTCGGTCACGCACGTCTACCGGCGCGTCTTCGGCCAGGCGGCGACGGCGCGCAACAAGGCCGAGCTCGGCGAGAAGCGGCAGGCCTGGGAAGGCGAGATCAGCACGCACCCGGGGCCGGACCTGTACCGCAACCTGCTCGGCGGCACGGTCGAGTGGCTCAAGGGCGACGCCGACGTCGTGCTCTCGCAACGCCTGCGCGTGGGCCGTGCCGTGGACCTCGGCCGCATCGAGCGGCTCTACTTCGTCGAGGCCGAGCGCGCCAAGCGCGAGACCGACCTTGCCACCACGCGCGCCATCGCCTACTCGGTCAACTACCACGGCGTCTGGCGCGACCTCGACAGCGTCGTGCTGCCCACGCAGGGCTTCAGCTTCGGCGGCCAGATCGGCCTCGGGCGCTCGCAGGCCACCAACGCCGAAACCGGACCGTTCACGCGCGCCTATGGCCGCTTCACCGGCTACCTGCCGCTCGGCCAGTCGTGGTACGGGCAGGCGCGGCTCGAGCTGGGCCAGCTCTTCAAGGACGGCCTCGTGGTGGCGCCGGACTCGCAGCGCTTCCGCGCTGGCGGCGACGACTCCGTGCGCGGCTACGTGTACCGCAGCCTGGGGCCTATCTCGGGTGGCGTGGTGGGCAGCGGCGACGCGCTCATCACCACCAGCATCGAGCTGGCGCGGCCCTTCAGCGCCAACCTGCCCTCGGTATGGGGCGCCGTGTTCGTGGACGCCGGCAACGCCGCCGACAGCTTTGCCAACCTGCGCCCGGCGCTCGGCTACGGCGTCGGCGTGCGCTGGCGCAGCCCCGTCGGCCCGTTGCGGGTGGACTGGGCCTACGGCCGCGAATTGCGGCGCTCGCGTCTGCACTTCAGCATCGGTATTGCGTTCTAGGCTGATGGAACCCGTTCCGAGCCCCGCGCCGGCCCCCGCCCCGACGCCCACGCCGGCCGCCAAGCCGGCCAAAGGCAGCCCGGGTGGTGCAAGGCCGCTGCGCGCCGGCCTGTCGCTGCTGACGCCGCTGCTGTGGGTGCTGGGTGCGGCCATCCTCAGCATCGGCGCTCTGGTCGTCGCCGGCCGCTGGATCCTCTTCTCGGACGAGGGCACGGCCTGGCTCCTGGCCCGCCTGCCCATGGTGACCGAGGCACGCGGCGTGCAAGGGGCGCTGCTCGGCCCGCGCTGGCAGGTCGAGCGGCTGCGCGTGCAATGGGACGGCGGCCGTCAATGGGTCTTGCTGGAGGGCCTGACCAGCGAGGGCATGGTCTGGACCTGGCGCCCGCGCGAGGACGGCCCACCCGGCGCCACGGGCGGCCCTGCCGCGCTGTGGGCCGTCCTGCACATCGAACGGCTGCAGGTGCGGCGCCTGCAGTTGGAAACCGGCCCGCGCGGTCCGCGCCCGATTCCCCTGCCGGCGCGCCTGGCAGCGCCGGTGCGCGTGTCGGTGGCGGCGCTGGGCGTCGACGAATTGCGCGTCGACCAGTTCGAGCCCGCCACGGCGCTGGTCGCCCAGGGCCTGCTGCTGGACGGGCGGCCGGGTGCGCGACATGGCATCGAGCGGCTGGCCGGGCGCATGCAGGGCGTGCAGGTGCAGGGCGCGCTGAGCCTGACCAACCTGCGCCCCTTCGAGCTGCGCGCCGACGCCACGCTGGCGCCGGCGCTGCTGGCCGAAGCAGACGCCCCGCCCTGGGCTGCCGTGCTGCGCGCGACGGGCCCGTTGGCCGCGTTCGACCTGCAAGCCACGTTGCGTGGCAGGCCGTTACGACCCACCACCACCACGACGCCGGCCGGAGCCGGGCGCTCGCTGGCCAGGGGAGCCACCGGCGCCACGGCGGCCCGCCGCGGCCCGGCGCTCGACCTGAAGGCGCTCGTCCGCCCGCTCGAGGCCTGGCCGGTGCAGAAGCTGACGGCGGGCACGGAAGCGCTGGACCTCTCGGTCCTGCTCGACGGCGCGCCGCAGACCTTGCTCTCTGGCGAGGTGCTGGTGCAGGCAGCGGCGCGTGACGCGCCGGTGACGGTGCAGTTGCGGCTGGAGAACCGCGAGCCGGGGCGCTGGAACGAGCGGCGCGTTCCGGTCACGCGCGTCGACCTGCAGGCCAAGGGCGAGCTGGCACGGCCCGAGCGCGTCGAGTTCGAGCGCTTCGAGTTGCACCTGGCCGACGCCACCGCCAGCACGGCCGGCCAGGCCGGGCGCGTCGAAGGCCGCGCGGTCTGGACCGGCCACCGCCTGCAGCTCGAGACGCGCCTGCATGAGTTGCGGCCGCAGCGCCTGGACAGCCGCGCGCCGGCGATGACCCTGGCCGGCCCGTTGCGGCTCACGATCGACGGCCTGCCTTCGCCCGATCCGGGCGCCAGGACGGCCGCCCCGCCCTGGACGGTGGCCGGGGTGGTCGAGCTCGAGGGCCGCGTGGAAGGTGCGCCGCGCCCGGTGGCTCTGCGCGCCGAAGGCAGCGCCCGCGCCGAAAGCCTGGAGTTGCGGCATCTGCAGGTGCGCTCGGGCGAGGCGCAGGCGGTGCTGCGCGTCGCGCTGGCCCGCAACGCGGCGCGCGAGTGGGCGCTCGCGAGCGAGGGCAGCCTGGCCGAGTTCGACCCCTTGCCCTGGTGGCCGGGCGAAACCACCTCGCCGATGCGGCAGGGCCCGCATCGCTTGAACGCCGGCTGGCAGCTGGAGGTGCGGGCGCCGGCCGATGCGGCGCGCCTGGCGCCACTGACGCTGCTGCAGCGGCTGGTCGGCACGGGGCGGCTGCGCCTGCACGACTCGATGCTCGCCGGCGTGCCCTTGGAGGGCGTGGCCACGCTCGGCTACAGCGCAGGCGGCGGCGCCACACCCGGCACGCTGCGTGCCGACCTCGTGGCCGGCGGCAACCGCCTGCGCTTCGAGGGCGAAGGCGACCCGGCCGGCAGCGGCGCCGGCGACCGCTGGCGCGTCGAGGTGCAGGGGGCGATGCTCACCACGCTCGCGCCGCTGACCAAGCTGCACCCGAGCCTCGCCGCCTGGGTGCCGCGGCGCGGCAACCTCACCGCCGAGGTGTCGGCCGAAGGCCGCTGGCCGCGCGTGGCCAGCCAGGGCAAGGCGCGCACCGAAGACCTGCAGTTGGGCACGCTCGCGTTGTCGCGCGCGCAGATGAACTGGCGCATCGACTTCACCGAGCTGTCCAGCGGCCGCGCGCCGCTCACCTTCGAAGGCCAGGCCGCCGACCTGCGGCTGGGCGAGCGGGCCCTCGGCGACCTGCGCGCCGAGTTGCAGGGCACGCTTGCCGAGCATCGCATCGAGCTGCACGCCACCTTGCCGATGGCACCGGGCACGATGGCCGAGACGGTGCTCAACATCTCGGGCCGAGGCGGCACGCGGGCGCACCTGCTCGCCCAGGGCCAGTGGCAAGCCGACGCGGGCGGCGGCGGTCGTTGGCTGGCGCGCGTCGACGAGCTCGACCTCGGGCCGGGCGCCGCCGCGGCCT
>JALHOU010000072.1 GCA_022842825.1 Rubrivivax sp. | reverse complement strand
GCGGCGACATCGGCCGTCTGCATCGCACGGACTTGCGTCGTGCTGAGGGCGGCGATGTGCGTCGAACTGAGATCAGCCACTTGCCCGGTCGTCAGTGCGGCGATCTGGCTCGTGGTGAGGGCGCGGATCTGGCTGGTGCTGAACTCGACGAGATCGGTGGTCTCCAGCGCGGCGATCTGGTTGGTCGTGAGGCCGGCCACCTGAGCGGTGGTGAGGGCGACGAACTGGCCGCTGTCCAGCGCATTGAGGTTTCCGGTCGCCAAGGCCGCCAGCTGGCTGGTGGACAGGCTGGCGAGTTGAGTGGTCGTCAGCGAGGTCAGCTGGGTCGTGCCGAGGGCGTTGAACTGCGCGGTCGTGAAAGCCGCGAGCTGCGCCGTGCCCATCTCGGCGATGTCGGCGGTGTCGATGGCAGCAGCGTCTGCGGTCTGCAACGCGCGCACTTGCGAAGTGGCCAGCGCCGCGAAGTGCGTCGAGCTGAGGGCCGAGACCTGCGCGGTCTCGAGCGCGACGATCTGCGCCGTGGTCAGGGCGCGGATCTGCGAGGTGCTGAACTCGACCAGGTCGGTCGTCTCCAGCGCCGAAACCTGCGCCGTGGTCAGTGCCGCCACCTGCTGCGTCGTCAGGGCGACGAACTGGCCGCTGTCGAGCGCATTCAGGTCCGAGGTCGCCAGCGCGGCGACCTGCGCCGTGCCGAGGCCGGCGATCTGCGAGGTCGTCAGCGAGGTCAGCTGGGTGGTGCCGAGGGCATCGATCTGCGCCGTGGACATCGCGCGCAGCTGCGATGTGCCGATGGCGGCCAGGTCCGTGGTGTCCAGGGCCGCGATGTCGGCGGTCTCCATCGCGCGCACCTGGCTGGTGGTGAGCGCGACGGCCTGCGTGTCGGTGAGGGCCTGCACCTGCGAAGTGGTGAGGGCCACGACTTGCTGCGTGCCGAGGCCGGCCACCTGGTTGGTGGTGAGATTGGCGATCTGCTCGGTGGTGAGCGCCGCGATCTGCGCAGTGGCCATGGCCGCCACCTGCCCCGTGCCCATGGCGGCGACATCGGTGCTGCCCAGGGCCACGATGTCGGCGGTCTCGAGCGCGCGCACCTGCGTCGTCGAGAGCGCGGCGACCTGCGTGCTCGTGAAGCCTTCGATCTGCGTCGTGTCCAGCGCCACGATGCCGGCGGTGGTGAAGGCGCGCAACTGGCTCGTGCTCAGCACCTCGAGGTCTGCCGTCTCCCAGCCACGCATCGCACTCGTCGTGAGGGCCGCGATGCCCTGCGTGGAGATGGCGGCGATCTGCTCCGTGCCCAGCGCCGCGATCTGCGACGAACTGAAGGCCGCCCAGTCCGCGGTGGTCAGCGCCGCGATGGAGGCCGTGTCGAGGCTGGCGATCTGCGTGGTCGTCAGGGCCGGGATGATGGAGGGCATGGAACTGTCCTTCGGGGCGGTGCGTTCTTCGTGTGTCCCTTGGTAACGAAGCGGCCTCGGTAGCTTGGCGCGCCACGCCCCAGGGGAGTCGTGTCGTCCGGATATCGGTGAGGGCGGGCTCAACTTGAGGCGGCAAGGCCCCACGCGCACCCGAAGCGGCAGGGGAAGCTCCGCCATTTCTGCGATGAGGTCCGCGCGACGTGAACTAGTGCTCGCGGGACCGGCCCTGCGCGGCCGCGCAGGCCGCGCGAGCCACGTGCCGAAGCGCGGTGCTAGCAGGTGCCGAAGGCGGCCGGCAGCGTGAGCAGCCAGCGGCGGTAGGCGACACTCAACCGGTCGGCCGCGCAGTGCAACTCGCCGCCTGACAGGGGCAGCCGGCGCGGCCGCTGCGACTCGAGCACCGGTGCGTCCTGCCGGAAGATGGTGGTCTGGAAGTCGCGCAGCGCTTCGTCGCTTAGCGTTTGGTCGTCGGTGCAGATCGTGAACCAGACGCGCGTGGCCTCTTCCTCGAGCGGGTTGCACCACAGGGCATAGGCCTCGCTTGGCGCAGCGCCCTCGGCCTTCTTGGTGAGCAAGGCCGACCAGGGGCCGAGCAAGCGGTAGGTGTAGTCGACCCAGGCACCGCCGCTGGCGGACTCGCTGGCGCGCGGCTGCCAGGCGCGGTACAGCGGCACGCGCGGGCGGCCGAGGTCGTCGTGCTCGACGCGGTAGTCGGGCACCGCGAGCTGATCGCGGCTGCCGAGGAAGCCCTCGTGCACGAAGCCGAAGTGGGCGGTGTCGAGGAAGTTCTCGACCACGCGCGGGGCGCTGGTGGCCACGTCAAAAGGGCCGCAAAGCACGCGCCGCGACGGCAGGGCGGCCAGGCCTTCGGCCGCCTGCAGCAGGTCCGGCCCGTGCGGCGCGGCGCGCGGTGTCGAGACCAGGGCCACCCAAACGAGGCCGTGCGCCTCCATCGCCTGCCAGGCGCAGGCGCGGTGCGTCTCGGGTGGCGTGAAGTCGGGCAGGGACGGGATGCCGACGGTGCGCCCGGCGGCGTCGAAGCGCCAGCCGTGGTAGGGGCATTCGAGCTGCCCGCCTTGAACTTGCCCGCGCGAGAGGCGGGCACCGCGGTGCGGGCAGCGGTCGGTGAAGACGCTGGGGGCGCTCGGGCCGCCCGGAGAGGCTGCGTCACCGGCGCGCCAAAGCACGAGGTCCTCGCCAAACGCGCGCGCCGCCAACGGGATGGCGGCGCGCAGGTCCCCCGCTGCGGCCACCGGAACCCACCAAGCGGGCGGTGGGTTCATCGGGGCCTCGGGGCGGATAGGGATGGAGAGGGACCCCGCGGCCTACTTGCCGCTCGGGATCTTGCCGTCGACGCCCTTGACGTAAAAGTCGACCTTGTCCTTCCAGGCCTGGTCGGCGCCCGTGCCCTTGGCCAGCCGCTCCTTGCCGGTGCTGTCGAGGATGGGGCCGGTGAAGGGGTTCAGCGTGCCGGCCTTCAGGCCCGCAGCGGCCTCTTCGGCCTTCTTCCTGAGATCGGCCGGAATGGCGTCGTTGAGCTTGATCACGTCGTTGGCGCCTTCGGGCTTGCCCCAGATCGTGCGTTCGCCGCCCTTCCACGTGCCGTCCAGGGCTTCCTTGACGGCCTTCTTGTAGTAGGGACCCCAGTAAACCATGTTGCTCGCCAGGTGCGCCTTGGGCGCCACGGCGCTCATGTCGCTGTCCCAGCCGAAGGCGAACTTGCCGTTCTTCTCGGCCGTCTGCAGCACGGCAGTGCTGTCGGTGTTCTGCAGCAGCACGTCGGCGCCCTGGTTGATGAGGCTCTGCGCAGCGTCGCCTTCCTTGGCGGGGTCGAACCAGGTGCTGATCCACACCACCTTGGTCTTGACCTTCGGGTTGACGCTCTGCGCGCCGAGCGTGAAGGCGTTGATGTTGCGCAGCACCTCGGGGATGGGGAAGCTGCCGACGAAGCCCAGCGTGTTGGTCTTCGTCATGCCGCCGGCGATGATGCCGCTCACGTAGGCGTCGTGATAGAAGCGCGCGTCGTACACGCGCATGTTCGGCGCCGTCTTGTAGCCGGTGGCGTGCTCGAACTTCACGTCCGGGAACTCGGCGGCCACCTTGAGCATCGGCTCCATGAAGCCGAAGCTCGTCGCGAAGATGATCTTGTTGCCCTGCGCGGCGAGGTCGCGGATGACGCGCTCGGCGTCGGCGCCCTCGGGCACCTTCTCGACGAAGGTGGTTTTCACCTTGTCGCCGAACTCGGCCTCGACGGCCTTGCGGCCCTGGTCGTGCGCGAAGGTCCAGCCGGCGTCGCCGACGGGGCCCACGTACACCCAGGCGGCCTTCAGCGGCTCGGGCTTGGGCGCAGCGGCGGCCGAGGCGGCCGGCGCACTGGCCGCGGGCTTCGGCTCTTCCTTCTTGCTGCAGCCTACGAGGGCGGCGGAGGCGGCGACGGTGCCGAATGCCGCGATCTGCAGCAGGCGGCGCTTTGCGAAGTCGGTCATGGGGAGGGCTCCTTCTGGCTTGTTGTGCCCGTTGGGCGGGTGCGGGACGGCAGGAAAGCAGTGACTACGGAGATGGCGGTGGACCGCGCGACAAAAGCGCAAATTCTAGGCGCGGGGCCCGACTTGACAGGCCAGCCTTACGACCCGGGATGGAATGGCTTGCCCAGCGACGCCGGCATGTTGACGCGGATGAACGTGGCGTTGCGGCTGATGAGCGCGAGCACGACGATGGTGGCAAGGTAGGGCAGCATGGCCAGCAGTTGGGCCGGCACCTCCACGCCCTGGCCCTGCATCGCGAACTGCAGCATCGTCACGCCGCCGAAGAGGTAGGCGCCGAGCAGCACGCGGATCGGCCGCCAGGTGGCGAAGGTGGTGAGCGCCAGCGCGATCCAGCCGCGGCCTGCGCTCAGGCCCTCCACCCACAGCGGCGCGTACACCACCGACAGGAAGGCGCCGGCCAGCCCGCACAGCGCGCCGCCGAACATCACCGCCGCCAGGCGCAGCCAACGCACCTTGTAGCCGAGCGCGTGCGCCGACTCGGGGCTCTCGCCGATGGCGCGCAGCACGAGGCCACCGCGGCTCTTGTAGAGAAACCAGATGAGCCCGGCCGTGAGCGCGATCGTCACATAGATCATCGGGTGCTGCTTGAAGAACGCCGGCCCGATGAACGGCACCGAGGCCAGCGCGGGCACCTCGAAGGGTTGGCGCTCGCCGAGCTTCTGGCCCACGTAGGCCACGCCGACGAAGGCCGAGAAGCCGTAGCCAAAGAGGCTGAGCGCCAGGCCCGTGGCGTACTGGTTGGTGTTGAGCCAGATGACGAGCCAGCCGAAACCGGCCGCGAGCACCGCCCCGGCGATGGCGCCGGCGATGAAGGCGAGCGTGTCGCTGCCGGTGTTGAAGGCCACCGCGAAGCCGGCCACGGCGGCGACGAGCATCATGCCCTCGGCGCCGAGGTTGAGCACGCCGGCGCGCTCGTTGACCAGCAGGCCGAGGCCGGCGAGCGCGAGCGGCGTGCCGGCGAGCAGCGCGGCGGCGAGGAGGAGGGCGAATTCGTTCATGTGCGGTTCCTCCCCGGATCAGGCCTTGGCCAGCGCCGCACCCGAGCGCCACGAGAGGCGCAGGCGGTAGTGGATGAGCGTGTCGCAGGCCAGCAGCAGGACGAGCAGCAGGCCCTGGAAGACGCCGGTGAGCGCGTTGGGCAGGCCCAGGCGCGACTGCCCGAGCTCGCCGCCAATCAGCATCATCGACAGCAGGATGCCGGCGAAGACGATGCCCACCGGATGCAGGCGCCCGACGAAGACGACGATGATGGCGGTGAAGCCGAGGCCCGTGCTGATGTGCGGCGTGAGCTGGCGCAATGGGCCCGCCACCTCCATCGCGCCGGCCAGGCCGGCGAGGCCGCCGGAAATCATCAGCGCCATCCACAGCGCCGTGCGCGAGCTGAAGCCCGCATAGCGCGCCGCCGCCGGCGCCAGCCCGCCCACCTGCAGCTGGAAGCCGCGATAGCTGCGGAACATGAAGAGCCACGTCAGCCCCACCGCCGCCAGCGCGACGAGGAAGCCGATGTTCAGGCGCGAGCGCTCCACCAATAGCGGCAGCCAGGTGCTGGCGTCGAAGGTCTTGGTCTGCGGGAAGTTGAAGCCCTGCGGGTCTTTCCAGGGCCCGAAGACGAGCCAGTTGACGAGCTGCTGCGCCACGTAGACGAGCATCAGGCTGACGAGGATCTCGTTGGCATTGAAGCGATCGCGCAGCACCGCCACCAGCGCCGCCCACAGCATGCCGCCGAGCACGCCAGCCACGAGCACAAGGGGGATGCTCACGATCCGGGGCAGCACGATCCCCTGCGTGGTGAGCCACAGCGCCATGCCGCCGCCGGCCACGGCGCCGAGCAGGAACTGGCCCTCGGCGCCGATGTTCCAGACGTTGGAGCGGTAGCAGACCGCCAGCCCGAGCGCGATGACGATGAGCGGCGTGCTCTTCAGAAGCACCTCGGTGATCTGGCGCCGGCCGTTGAGCGGCTCGAAGAAGAAGACGCCCAGCCCCTTGACCGGGTCCTTGCCCAGCGCCGCGAAGAGGATGGCCGCGAGCACCGCGGTGAGCAAGAGCGCGATGAGCGGCGAGGCCAGTCCCATCCACCGCGAGGGCTGCGGGCGGGCTTCAAGCTTGAGCATGGCGCTCTCCTTGTACATTGACTCCCTCTCCCGCCCGGCGGGGGAGGGAGTTGACAGCCCACAGCCCCGACATCCACTCGCCGATGAGCTCGATGGTGGCGTCAGCGACGTTGATCGAAGGCGACACGCGACCCTGGGCGATGACGACGAGCCGGTCGCTGATCTCGAACAACTCGTCCAGCTCCTCGCTCACTACCAGCAGCGCGCAGCCGGCATCGCGCAGCGCCAGCAACTCGCCGCGGATGAGCGCGGCCGCGCCCACGTCCACGCCCCAGGTGGGCTGGCTGACGATGAGCAGCTTGGGGTTGGCGTCGATCTCGCGCCCGACGATGAACTTCTGCAGGTTGCCGCCCGAGAGCGATTTGGCCGCCGCGCCCGGCCCGCCGGCCTTGACGTTGAAGCGCGCAATGATGTGCTCGGCCAGTTTCGTGACGGCCGGGATGCGCACCCAGCCGCTCTTCGCCACCGCCTCGGTGCGCGTGAGCAGCGTGTTGGAAGCCAGCGTCATGGTCGGCACGGCGCCGCGGCCCAGGCGCTCCTCGGGCACGAAGTGCAGGCCCTCCTTGCGCCGGTGGCGCGGCGAGTGGTCGCCGATGGGTTTGCCGAAGAGGGTGATCGAGCCCGGCGCGGCGCGCCGGTCTTCGCCCGAGAGCGCTGCCAACATCTCCTGCTGCCCGTTGCCCGAGACGCCGGCCACGCCGAGGATCTCGCCGGCGCGCACCTCGAAGCCGATGTCCTTCAGCTCCGCGGCAAACGGGTCGAGCTTGGTCAGCGACAGCCCCTTGACGCCCAGCACCACGGCCCCGGCCTTGCTTTCCTTGTGCTGCAGCTGCGGCGGCTCGGCGCCGATCATCAGGCGCGACAGGCTGGCGTTGCTCTCCAACGTCGGGTCGACCTCGCCCGTGACCTTGCCGCCCCGGAGCACCGTGCACTGGTGGCACAGCGCCCGGATCTCGTCGAGCTTGTGGCTGATGTAGAGGATGCTCGTGCCTTTGTCGGCGAGCTGGCGCAGCGTGACGAAGAGCTTGTCCACCGCCTGCGGCGTGAGCACCGAGGTGGGTTCGTCGAGGATGAGCAGCTGCGGGTCGGTGAGCAGCGCGCGCACGATCTCGACGCGCTGGCGCTCGCCGACGCTGAGCGTGTGCACGGGGCGCACGGGGTCGATGTCGAGGCCGTAGGTGTGCGCCACCTGCACGATGCGCTCGCTCACCTCGGGCAGCTTGAGGCTCTTGTCCAGGCCCAGCCACACGTTCTCGGCCGCGGTGAGCGTGTCGAAGAGCGAGAAGTGCTGGTACACCATGCTGATGCCCAGCCGCCTCGCGGCAGCCGGGTTGGCGATGTGCACGCGCTCGCCGTTCCAGCAGATCTCGCCGGCGTCGGGCTGCACGGCGCCGTAGATCATCTTCATCATCGTGCTCTTGCCGGCGCCGTTCTCGCCGAGCACGGCGTGGATCTCGCCGGGCTTCACGCGCAGGTGCACGTTGTCGTTGGCGCGCACGGCCGGGTACTGCTTCGTGATGCCGGTCAGCTCCAGCCGCAGGGCGGTGGTGCCGCCTGTCTCCTTCGGGGTGGCGATCGTGTTCATGCCTCCCTCCTTTCTTGGTTGGCTTGGGGTGACGCGGCCTCTTGGCGCCCATCGTGACGCATCCGGCCCGCCACCCAGGTGCCCCGCAGGTGGCGCTCGTCGGCCAGGGTCATCCAGGCGAAGACCTTCTCGTGCAAGTCGCGGGCCAGCCGCTGGCGCTCCGTGTCGACCGGCGTCGCGCTCCATCGCCACACAGTGAAGTCGGCCATGCGCCCCACCTCCAGCGAGCCGATCTCGTGCGCGAGTCCCAGCGCCTCGGCAGCACCGCGGGTGGCTGCGTGCAGCGCGGTCCACGCGGTGAGCTTGTGGCCAGCGCCGCTCTCCCCAAGAAGGGCCTGCACCTTGTAGCCATCGGCGAGCGTGCGCTGCATCGACAGGCTCGTGCCGCCGCCGACGTCGCTGGCCACGCTGACGGTGCCGCCGGCTGCGAGCATGGCGGGCCAGTCGAAGAGGCCGCTGCCGAGGAACAGGTTGCTGCTCGGGCAGAAGGCAATCTGTGCACCCGTTTCGCGCAAGGCCGCCCGATCGTTGTCGTCGAGCCAGATGCCGTGCGCCAGGATGGAGCGGCGGTGCAGCAGGCCGGCGCTCGCATAGACATCGAGGTAGCTTCGTGCCTCGGGAAAGAGCTCGCCGACCCACCGCACCTCGTCGCGGTTCTCGGCCACATGCGTTTGCATGTAGAGCGTCGGGTCGGCGCGGCACAGCGCACCGGCCATGGCGAGCTGCGCCTCGGTGCTGGTGGGCGCAAAGCGCACCGTCACCGCATAGCTGTTGCGTCCCTGGCCATGCCAGCGCTGGATGAGGTCGACGCAGTCGCGCTCGGCCTGCACGACATCGTCGCGCAGGCCGTCCGGCGCATGTCGATCCATCAGCACCTTGCCGGCGACGATGCGCATGCCGCGGCCGGCGGCGGCGGCGAAGAGCGCATCGGCCGAACCCTTGTGCACGGTCGGGAAGACCGCCGCGGCGGTGGTGCCGTGCGCCAGCAGCGCATCGAGAAAGTGGGCCGAGCCGTGCGCGGCGACCTCGGGGTCGGCCCAGGCGCGTTCGGCGGGGAAGGTGTAGTTGTTGAGCCAGTCGAGCAGCGCGGTGCCGTAGCTGGCCATGACGCCGATCTGCGGGCTGTGCACGTGCGTGTCGATGAATCCGGGCAGCAGCAGGTGGCCGCGCCAGTCTTCGCGCTCGACGTCGGGGCCGGGTGCTTCGGCCTGCACGCCAGCGATGCGGCCGGCGTTGTCGACGAGCAACCAGTGGTCTTCGCGAAAGCGCACGGCGCCGTCTGCCACCGTGTCGCCCCAGACGGGGTCGGCGGCGAAGTCGAGCAGGTCGGCGCGGTAGGCCTTCATGGAGTTGCCTGCCGGTGATCCCCGAAGCGCCCCGAGGTCTGCGCGAGCAAGGCCACGGGCGGGAGCCCGGCGTGGCGCAGATGCGGCGGTCGGCTCGCTTCGCTCCCCGACTCCCCTGCGCTGCTCGGGTCGGGGTCGCGCTCACAACTCGCTTCACTCGCTGCGCTCGTTTCGCTCAAACAGTGTTCGCGAGTCAGTTTGACGAAGCGCGCGAGTACGCGCGCCGACCCCGACCCTGCGCTGCTCGGCGCCGCATGTGCGCCCCGCCGGGCTCCCGCCCGCGGCCTTGCGGGCACCGCTCGCTGTGTGCATCCAAGAATGCAGACTCCGACTCCGCTCGCAGCCTTGCTGAACCGATGATGGTGTTCATCGATGAATGCCTCCGCCGGTTCCGCAAAGGGCTGTGCGGGCAGGGCGCGGCGCGCATATGCGGCGCCGAGCAGCGCAAGGCTCCTGGCCGCGCGCGTACTCGCGCGCTTCGCAAACTGACTCGCGAACACTGTTTGAGCGAAACGAGCGCAGCGAGTGAAGCGAGTTGTGAGCGGGCCAGGAGCCCGAGCAGCGCAGGGAAGTCGGGCCCCCCAGGGCCCGACCGCCGCATATAAGCGCCGCGACCTGCCCGTGCAGCCCTTTGCTGCACCACTCGTGGCGCGCACGCCACCGGGAGCAGTACCGTCGCGCAACAGTGCCCTCACGCCGCAGCCCTCCGAGGCAACGCCCGCCGCCCCAACTGCCGCGCCACCTCCCGCACCTGCTCGCGAAACCAGCGCATCGACGCGGCGTTGTGCGTCAGGTCATGCCACAGCTGGTAGTAGGTGAGCGGCGGGAACGCCACCGGGCACTTCACGATGCGCACCGGCAGCGTCTCCACGTACCGGCTGCAGAAGAGCCGTCCGGTGGTGAGCACGAGCCACGTGTCCGCCACCATCAGGGGAATGAGGCTGAAGTGCGAGGCGCGAACGGTGATGTTGCGCCGTGCGCCTGCCGCCGCCAGATGCTGGTCGATGACTCCCAGCGCGCCAGGATGCATCGGCATCGGCGCCACGTGCTCGCATTCGAGGTAGCGGGCCGTCGTCCAGGCGCGCCCCGACTTCGAACCCGCGCGTGCGGCCGGGTGGTCCTCGGCCACGAGGCACACCACCTCGTCGCTGACAAGCCGCCCCAAATGCAGCTCCTCCGGCGGCTCGAGCCAGTTGCCGATGACGAGATCGACATCGCCCACGGCCAGATGGCGCCGGTAGTCGTACTCGCGCGAGAGCGGCATCAGCTCCAGCCGCGCCTGCGGCGCCACGCGCTGCATGTGCGCCACGAGCGAAGGCAGGAACAGCGGGTCGAGGTAGTCGCTGGCCGCGACGCGGAACGTGGCGCTCTCGTGCGCCGCGTCGAACGCGCGCTCGCGTGCCTTCGGGCTGAACAGGCGCTCGGCCTCGTGCAGCACGCGGCTGGCGGGTTCCACCAGCGACAACGCCGTCTCCGTGGGCATCATCTGCTGGCCCGCGCGCACCAGCAGCGGGTCACCGGTCAGCTCGCGCAGGCGACGCAGCTGCGCGCTCACCGCCGGCTGATTGCTGGCGAGCTTGAGGGCGGCACGCGACACGCTGCGTTCGGTGATCACGGTGAACAAGACCCGGATGAGATGGAGGTCAATGGTGTCGAAAGTCGCGCGCCTCACCATATGCTCCAAGCCATAACCGATATGCGAAGCATCGTATCCCCACGGGGCCGATCCGGAGTACCTTTCGGGTAAGTCCCGAGACCTCGGTTCGACTGCGCGCCCTTCGACCTTTCACGCATCTTGCTTGCGCTGCCCCTCATGAGCTCACGCCCGATCCGCTTCTTCCACCGTGGTGCCGTCGTCGAGGCCGACCCGGCCCGCGCCACCCGCACCTTGCTCGACTGGCTGCGCGAAGAAGCGCTGTGCACCGGCACCAAGGAAGGCTGCGCCGAGGGCGACTGCGGCGCGTGCACCGTGGTGGTGGGCGAGTTGGGCGAAGGCGGTGCGCTGCAGCTCAAACCGGTGAATGCCTGCATCCGCTTCCTGCCCACGATGGACGGCAAGGCGTTGTTCACGGTGGAAGACGTGGCCGAAGTGGGTGCCGGGGGCGCTGCTGCCAGTAGCAGCAACGGCCATGCCGGGCCTGCCGGCGACGCCGTTCAGCTGCACCCCGCGCAGCAGGCGATGGTCGAGTGCCACGGCTCGCAATGCGGCTTCTGCACCCCGGGCTTCGTGATGAGCCTGTGGGCCTGCTACGAACACCACCAGGCGCGTGCCACGCGGCCGACGCGCCAGCAGCTCGCCGACGACCTCTCCGGCAACCTCTGCCGCTGCACCGGCTACCGGCCCATCCTCGATGCCGGCGAGAAGATGTTCGAGGCGCCGCCGCGGCGGCTCGACCCCGCGCCCGTCGTGCGGGCGCTCAAGACGCTGGCCGCTGACGCGCCGCTCGCGCGCGCCGACTTCCACGCGCCGCGCATGTTGGCCGAACTGGCCGCGCTGCGCGTTGCCCACCCCGACGCTCGCCTGCTGGCCGGCGCCACCGACATCGGCCTGTGGGTGAACAAGCAGTTCCGTGACCTGCCCGAGCTCATCTACGTCGGCGAGGTGGCCGAACTGCGCGTCGTCGAGGAGCACGAGGTGGATGGCGCGAAGGTCCTTTCCATCGGCGCCGGCGCCACGCTCGAGGCTGCCTGGGCCGCGCTGCACCAGCGCTGGCCCGCTCTGCGCGACCTGTGGCTGCGCTTCGCCTCGCTGCCCGTGCGCCAGGCCGGCACGATGGGCGGCAACGTCGCCAACGGCTCGCCCATCGGCGATTCCGCGCCGGTCCTCATCGCGCTCGATGCGAAGGTTGTGTTGCGCCAGGGTGAGCGCGTGCGCCGTTTGCCGCTCGCTGACTTCTACGTCGACTACATGAAGAACCGTCTCGAGCGCGGCGAATTCGTGCAAGGCCTGGAAGTGCCGCTGGCGAACCCGCGCACGCTGCGGGCCTACAAGATCAGCAAACGCTTCGACTCCGACATCTCGGCCGTGAGCGCCGGCATGGCGATCGGGCTGGACGCGCAACGCATCGTGCGCGAGGTGCGCCTGGCCTACGGCGGCATGGCCGCCATCGTCAAGCGCGCTGCCGCCGCCGAGGCCGCGCTGCTCGGCCAGCCGTGGAGCGAGGCGACGCTCGCCGCCGGCATCGCCGCGCTGGCGCAGGACTTCAAGCCGCTCACCGACATGCGCGCCAGCGCTGCCTACCGCGCGCAGGTGGCGGGCAACCTGCTGCGCCGCTTCTGGCTCGAGACGCGCGCCGACGCGCCGCTCGCCGAGCGCGAAGTGAGCGTCTTCGCCCGTGACACCGCCTGACCGGACAAGGAGAGCCTTCATGAACAAGCCCTCCGACCTGCCGCTGCAGGAACCCGCCAAGCAGGCACCGGTGTCCGCCACGGCCCGGGCCGGCACTGGCGCAACCGGCGCGGCCGCCACGTCGGCCACCGCCCCGTCCGGCGCTGCCGGCAAGCCGCTGGCCCACGAATCAGCCGCGCTGCACGTGGCCGGCGCCGCACCGTACACCGACGACGTGCCCGAGCTCGCCGGCACGCTGCACGCGGCGCTCGGCCTCTCGCCCGTCGCACACGGCGCCATCGAGCGGCTCGACCTCGATGCGGTGCGCGCCATGCCGGGTGTCGTGGCCGTGCTCACCGCGGAGGACATTCCCGGCGCCAACGAGTGCGGCCCGCTCGTGCACGACGACCCCATCCTCGCTGGCGGGGCCGGTGCCACGCTGCGCTACCTGGGCCAGCCGGTCTTCATCGTCGTCGCCGGCACGCGCGAGCAGGCGCGCCGCGCCGCCGCGCTGGCCCGCAAGGCCGTCGTCGCCAAGCCGTTGCCCGCGCTCATCACCGCCGAGGCCGCACACGCCGCCGGCCAGTACGTGCTGCCGCCCATGCACCTGAAGCGTGGCGATGCGCAGGCCGCCATCGCCAACGCGCCGCACCGCATGAAGCAGCGCATCGTTCTCGGCGGCCAGGAGCAGTTCTATCTGGAAGGCCAGATCTCGTATGCGTTGCCGGCCGAAGGCGCCGGCATGAAGGTGCTGTGCAGCACCCAGCACCCCAGCGAGATGCAGCACATGGTGGCGCACGCGCTGCACCGCCCGGCCCACGCCGTGCAGGTGGAGTGCCGGCGCATGGGCGGCGGCTTCGGCGGCAAGGAGAGCCAGTCGGCGGTCTTCGCCTGCTGCGCCGCCGTCGCCGCCGCGAAGCTCAACCGCCCGGTGAAGCTGCGTGTCGACCGCGACGACGACTTCCTCGTCACCGGCCGCCGGCACGGCTTCTTCTTCGATGCCGAGGTGGGCTACGACGATGTCGGCCGCATCCTCGGCGCCGAGGTGACGATGGTCTCCAACGCCGGCCACTCGGCCGACCTGTCGGGCCCGGTGATGACGCGGGCGCTCTGCCACTTCGACAACGCCTACTGGCTGCCGCACGTCTCGCTGCACGGTTACTCGGCGAAGACGAACACGCAGAGCAACACCGCCTTCCGCGGCTTCGGCGGCCCGCAGGGCGCCTTCGCGGCCGAGGTGCTGCTCGACTCGATCGCGCGCGAGCTCCAGCTCGACCCGCTGGCCGTGCGCAAGGCCAACTTCTACGGCACCACGCAGAACAACGTCACCCCGTACGGCCAGGTGCTGCAGGACAACGTCATCCATCAACTGGTGGCCGAGCTCGAGCACACGAGCGGCTACGCGCAGCGCCGCGAGGCCGCCGCCGCCTTCAACGCCACGAGCCCGGTGCTCAAGCGCGGCGTCGCGCTCACGCCGGTGAAGTTCGGCATCAGCTTCAACGTCGTGCACCTCAACCAGGCCGGCTCGCTGGTGCATCTGTACACGGATGGTTCCGCACTCGTGAACCACGGCGGCACCGAGATGGGCCAGGGCCTCAACACCAAGGTGGCGCAGGTGGTGGCGCACGAGCTGGGCATTCCGATGGCCCGCGTGCGCTGCACCGCGACCGACACGCACAAGGTGGCCAACACCTCGGCCACCGCGGCCAGCACCGGCAGCGACCTCAACGGCAAGGCGGCGCAGGACGCGGCGCGGCAGATCCGCGAGCGCCTCGCCGCCTTCGCGGCGCAGAAGTACGGCGGCGCGGCCGGGGACGTGCGCTTCGCTAACGGCGAAGTCACCGTGGCCGGTGGCAGCCATGGCACGCAGACAGTGCCCTTCGTCGATCTCGTGCGGGCCGCCTACATGGCCCGCGTGCAGCTGTGGAGCGACGGCTTCTACGCCACCCCCGGCCTGAGCTGGGACCGCGAGAAGATGCAGGGCCACCCCTTCTACTACTTCGCCTACGGCGCGGCGATGAGCGAGGTGGTGGTGGACACCCTCACCGGCGAGAGCAAGGTGCTCGCCGCGCACTTGCTCTACGACGCCGGCCGCTCGCTCAACCCGGCGCTCGACATCGGCCAGGTCGAGGGCGCGTTCATCCAGGGCATGGGCTGGCTGACGATGGAAGAGCTCGTCTGGCACCCGCAGACGGGGCTGCTGACGACGCACGCGCCCAGCACCTACAAGATCCCGTGCGCCAACGACGCGCCGGCCGAGTTCGTGACGCGGCTCTTCCGTGCCGGCGAGGCCGACCATCCGGCCGACACCATCCACCGCAGCAAGGCGGTGGGCGAGCCGCCGCTGCTGCTGCCGTTCTCGGTGTTCCTGGCCATCCGCGACGCCGTCTCGGCGGTGGGCGGGCACCGCGCCGACCCGCCGCTGCGCGCCCCGGCCACGGCCGAGGCCATTCTCAGCGCGGTGGGTGCGGTGAGCGCAGCGACGGCCGGCACGTCGCCGGCCACCGCAGGCCAGCCCTGACTTCCGTGCCCGCCGACCTGCGTGCCGCTGCCATCGCGTGGCTGGCCCGAGGCCGGCCGGCCGTGTTGGTGGAAGTGGTCGCTCACAAGGGCTCGGTGCCGCGTGAGACCGGCACGCGCATGCTGGTCTCGGCCGACGAGGTGGTGGGCACCATCGGCGGCGGACACCTGGAGCTGCAGGCCATTGCCCGCGCTCGGCAGGCGCTGGGTGTGCCTGGTGCACCCGGCGCCCCGGCCGTGCGCGCGCAACCCCGCACGAGCGCAGGCCCGGTGCCGGACCCGGAACCTACCGATCCTTCTCAACCGGTCGTGCAGACCGAGCTGTTTGGGCAGGTGGAGCACATCGCCCTCGGCCCCAGCCTCGGCCAATGCTGCGGCGGCGCGCTCACGCTGCGCTACGTGCCGCTGGCCGGCGCCGCGCCCGCAGCCTGGGTCGCGCCCGCGCCGCGCTTCTTCCTGCAGCTCTACGGCGCCGGTCACGTCGGCCGCGCCATCGTGGCGCTGCTCGCTGGCCTGCCGTGCCGCGTGCAGTGGGTGGACGAGCGCGAGGCCGAGTTCCCGGCCGGGCCCACGCCGCCGCACATCGAGCGTGTGTGCGTCGAGCCCGTCGAGGCCGAGGTCGCCCTGGCGCCGCCGGGTGCCTTCTACCTCGTGCTCACGCACAGCCACGACCTCGACCTGGCGCTGGCGCAGGCCATCCTGAAGCGCGGCGACTTCGGCTTCTTCGGCCTCATCGGCAGCAAGACCAAACGCGCGCGCTTCCAGCACCGGCTGGCCGAACGCGGCTTCGACGCCGGCCACATCGCGCGCATGACCTGCCCCATCGGCGTGCCCGGTATCGAAGGCAAGGAGCCGGAGGTGATCGCGGTGGCGGTGGTGGCGCAGCTCCTGCAGGCGGCGTCCGTGTAACGACCGTGTGGGGGCGTCACCCGCCGGCCGGCGGCGCGGCGCGTTTCCTTGCGCGGCCTTGCAGGTACATACATCTGTGAGGCCGGATTCCTTCGCCCCGTCGGTGACGATGCGCCGATGGTGGACTCGAAGAGGTATCAGGCCATGGCAAAGCTGGGTGCGGAGTGCGCGGCGCTGGCGGCCGCGCTGCTGCTGGCCGGATGCGGCGGCGGCGGAAAGGGTGCGGAAGGCGGTGCGAACGCGGGGGCGCCCACGTCGGCACCGTCGCCATCCCCTTCACCATCGCCTTCACCATCCCCTTCCCCGGCGCCCGCGCCGTCTCCAGCCCCCAGCCCGGCACCCGCTCCTTCGCCGGCGCCCCCGCCCAGCCCCCAGGTGATGCGCGGCGCGGTGCTCTACAAGAGCTACTGCAGCGGCTGCCACGGCGACGACCCCGACGCGGGGACGCAGGGCATCTACAAGGGCCTCACGGCCGAGGTCATCGAAGCGGCCTACCGCCGCGTCGATTCGATGCGGCTGCTCGCCTCGGCGCTCACGGCCGCCAACAACGCCGACATCGCCGCGTTCATCGAGAGCCGCGTGCGGCGCTGAAGCGGTCGCCGGCCTGCAGCGCGGCGTGCGCCTTCAGGCCGCGGCCAGACCCACCTGCACTTGGTTGCGGCCCGCGTTCTTCGCCCGGTAGAGGGCCTCGTCGGCGCGCGCAAGTGCCCGCTCCAGCGGCTCGTCGGCTTCCAGCATGGTCACGCCGATGCTTGCCGTGAGCGACTGCATGCCTGGCACGAGGTCCCGCCAGCGCGTCGTCTCGATCTGCTCGCGCAGGCGCTCGGCCACCTTGCGCGCCACCGGCAGGTCCTCCACGGGCACCAGGGCGACAAACTCCTCGCCGCCGTAGCGCACGACCAGCGCCTCCGGGCGCAGCTGCGCACGCAGCAGCTGGGCCACTTCGCGCAGCACGATGTCACCACCGGCATGGCCGTGGCGGTCGTTCACCTGCTTGAAGTGGTCGAGGTCGACGAGCACCACGGCCGGCTGCTGCCCGGCGCGGCGCTGCTGGACCAGGCTCGCCGAGGCCGTCTCCGCCAGTGCGTGGCGGCTGAGCGCACCGGTCAGCGGGTCGGTGATGGCGCGCAGGTGCAGCCGTGCCTGCAACCGCGCGTGGATGACGTTGAACAGCAGCAGGGCATAGAGCATCGGCAGCACGCCATACATCAGCGCGTACGGCGCCTGCAGCGGGCCCGGCACATGCAGCAGGTGGTCGGGGTACGGCGCGTCCCAGGTCAGCGTGTAGATGGCGCGCAGCCAGTAGGTGGGCAATGTGCCGATGTAGAGCAGGCCCAGCACGCGCTCGTTGAGATCGCGCGGGCGCAGCACGAAGCGCCGCCCCATCCACGCCATCAGGCTGGCGCCGACGGTCAGGCCCCATGCGGTGAACCAGACGACGCCAGGGGTCCCCAAGGGCCAGGTGGCGAGCACCGCCACGCCCGCGGCGCCCACGGCGGCCCACAGGGGCGCACGCGCCACGCGCTCGCCGGCCAGGGCCGCGGCGGCCCAGGCGACGATGATGAGCGCCGCCACCGTGCCGAAGCCCATCAGCGCCTGGCTCCATACCGGCGGCGGAGAGCCCACGAGCAGGGGCTGTAGCAGCGCCACGCCGATGAGCGCGAAGCCGATGCGGCTGAGCCGCAAGCTCTCGCGCGTGGCCTCGTCGATGGCGACGGCGTCGCGCATCAGCGTCAGCCCGAGCGCTGCCCCCGCGCCGCAGATGGCGAAGGAGCTGAGGATGTCGATCTGCAACATGGTGAAGCGTGGCGGTACCCCTTCGGATATCGGCATCGCCGCCGCCGGCTTGAAGCCGGCCTGCATCCCGGCGCTCCGCGCCCGGGGCCACCGGCCGGCATTGCGGGCGGGCGCGCCGGGCCCGCGATGGACTCAACGGAACGATCGGTTTTCCCTCGGTGTAAGCTCTCGGCCAGCCGCCGGGCGTCTACTCGGGTCTTCCCGAGGAACCCGGGCCCTCGCAGCCCTTTTCCAGATTCCCTCTTGCAGGAGACGACTGATGAGCAAGCGTGACGTGGTGGTGCTGAGCGCGGTGCGTTCGGCGATCGGCAGCTTCGGCGGCAGCCTGGCCGACATGGAACCGGCCGAGCTCGCCGGCGTGGTGATGAAGGAGGCTGTCCGCCGCAGCGGCGTCGACCCCAAGGTCATCAACTACGTGACGGTGGGCAACACCATCCCCACCGAGAGCCGCTTCCCCTACGTGGCGCGCGTCGCCGCGATCCAGGCCGGCCTGCCGATGGACAGCGTGGCCATGAGCGTCAACCGCCTTTGCAGCAGCGGCCTGCAGGGCATCGTCACGACGGCGCAGAACATCCTGCTGGGTGACTGCGACTACGGCGTCGGCGGCGGCGTCGAGAACATGAGCCGCGGCGGCTACCTGAGTCCGGCCATGCGCACCGGCGCGCGCATGGGCGACACCAAGCTCATCGACATGATGGTCGCCACGCTCACCGACCCCTTCGGCGTCGGCCACATGGGCATCACGGCCGAGAACCTGGCCACCAAGTGGGGCCTGACGCGCGAGATGCAGGACGCTCTGGCGGTCGAGAGCCAGCGCCGCGCCGCCGCGGCCATCGCGGCCGGGCACTTCAAGAGCCAGATCTTCCCCATCGTCAAGGAAACGAAGAAGGGCCCGGTCACCTTCGACACCGACGAGTACGTGAAGGCCAACACGACGATGGAAACGCTGGCCAAGCTGAAGCCCGCATTCAAGAAGGACGGCACCGTCACTGCCGGCAACGCATCAGGCATCAACGACGGCGCCGCCTTCTTCGTGCTGGGTGATGCCGAGACCGCGGGCAAGGCCGGCTACAAGCCGATGGCGCGCCTTGTCAGCTACGCCGTGGCCGGCGTGCCCAACGAGATCATGGGCGAGGGCCCGATCCCGGCCTCCAAGCTGGCGCTGAAGAAGGCCGGCCTCACGGTGGACAAGATGGACGTGGTCGAGAGCAACGAGGCCTTCGCCGCCCAGGCGCTGGCCGTCTCCCGCGGCCTCGAGCTCGACCCCAAGAAGACCAACCCCAATGGCGGTGCCATCGCGCTGGGCCACCCCATCGGCTGCTCGGGGGCGTTCATCGCCACCAAGGCGTTGTACGAGTTGCAGCGCGTCAACGGGCGCTACGCGCTCGTCACGATGTGCATTGGCGGCGGGCAGGGCATCGCGGCGGTGTTCGAGCGCCTCTGACGACCTCCTGAACCGCCTGCGTTCCCGCCCGGGTTCCATCGCAAGGTCCCGCGGCGAGGCGGGCGCCGCCGCATCAGTCCCCTGGCGTCTTCCGCCAGCCGCGGCTGCCTGCCGACCCATCCGCCCCCGACGGTGACATCCCCGACAGCGGCGCCACCTGGAAGTTGAGGTCCGTGCGGTTGCCGCTGAGGTCGATGATGGCCAGGTCCCGGCCCGGGGCCAGCACCGGGAACGCACCACAGGTCTCGCCGCGGGCGCAGATGAGGTCGTCGTTGTCGGTGTCGCCACCGGCCACGATCTGCACGCGCGTCTTGGCGTAGCCCGGCTTGCTCCAGGTGTAGCGTCCCCCCGCGAGCGTGGCGAGCACGGTGTGCTCGACGTTGCCGGTGGCCGGGTCGATCAGCAGCACGTACACCGGTCCGAAGTTGCCGCGCGCCGTGCCGGCGCCCGGCCCGGCCGCCTGCTTGTTGACGGCGAGCTGCACCGTCAGCACGCGCGCGCTGGAGAGCGTGAAGCGCACTGTCGGGTAGTAGGTGCCGGCGGCGGGGATGCCGCTGCGGTCCACGGTGATGGTGTAGCGCCCGAGGCCACCCGCGCCCACGGCGGTGGCGGCCACCGTCACCGAGCCCGGGTTCATGCCCGCCGGCAGCACCACCTGCGGCGCGCCGGCGAGAGTCTCGCTGCCGGCGCCCGACAGGCTCAGTTCGACCACGGCGCTCGTCTGCAGCGAACCGAAGTCGAGCGAAGACGGCAGCGCGACGATCTGCGCCGGCGGCTGCACCGGCGGTGCCGAGAGCGCCGCCAGCGCCGCGTCGACGGCCTTGCGCGCATTGATGAGGCCGAAGCCGAAGGTGTTGTCGCGGCCCGCCGCGCCCAGGTCGTCGGTGAGGCTGCCGGCGGCAAGCAGGTCATCCACCTGCGTCACGGTGAGGCCCGGGTTCACGAAGCGCATCAGCGCCATCACGCCGGCCACGTGCGGGCTGGCCATGGAGGTGCCCTGCATCGGGCCGATGGCCGGCTGCCGGCGTCCGGCGGCGTCGAAGGTGGCGACGGCGCTGTAGACGCCGTCGGGCGCGCCATTGCCCGTGGTGGAGACGGAGGTGTCGCCGCCCGGCGCGGCCACGCGGATGGTGGCGCCGGTGTTGGAGTAGTTGGCGATGCCGCGTCGCGCGTCGGTGGCGCTCACCGCGATGGCGCCGGCGCAGTTGGCGGGTGACCCGACCGGCGCCGTCGTGCCGCTGGCGTTGCGCGCGTCGTTGCCGGCGGCGACGACGACGACGCTGCCGGCGGCACGAACGTCGGCGATGGCCGTGGCGAAGTCGGCGCCGCAGGCACCCGAGCCGCCCAGGCTCATGTTGATGACGTCGGCGCGCCGCGCCGGCACGAAGCCCGAGCGGTTGGACAAGGCGGCCGAGTAGCGCATGCCCTGGATCACGTCGATCGTGGTGGCGCCGCCGCCGGGGCCGAACACGCGCACCGGCAGGATCTGCGCCATCGGCGCCGTGCCCGCGCCGCCCACGCCGTCGTAAGTGGCCGCGCCGACGGTGCCCGCGACGTGCGTGCCATGGAACACCGGCTGCTGCGCAGCGGAGAAGGGGTTGTCGCCGCTGGCCGCGTCCGCGCCGGTGACGAAGCTGCGGCCGATGCTGAACAGCTGCGGCGCGAGGTCGGGGTGGTCGAGCACGACGCCATCGTCGATCACCGAGACCAGCGGCCGCACCTGCGTGCCGGGCAGGTTGAGCGCGGTGATGCGACCCATCGCCGAGGGCAGGTTGATCTGCTCGTAGTGCCAGCGCTGGTACGAGTAGCGCAGGTCGTTGGGCGGGAAGGCGCCGGTGATGGCGGTGGAGCGCAGCCGGCGGTTGACCTCCACGTACTCGAAGGCGCCGGTCGCGCGCAACTGCTTGGCCAGGCGCAGCGTCGCCACGGCCTCGGGCCAGGGGTCGGCGGCCGCCTGGGCGCGCCGGGCCTTGTCTTCGGCCGAGAGGGCCCGCGCCGCACCGGGCTTGGCCGTGCGGCCGGCGGCCCGGTCGG
>JALHOU010000071.1 GCA_022842825.1 Rubrivivax sp. | reverse complement strand
CTGCCTGCGGGCGCGTGACAAGTGAAAAGGGCGGACGATGCCGCAGCCGCACCGCACGTGTCTTGCACGTTTGCGACCCGCGAGGCTGTTGCGGTCGTGCGGATGGCGAGCCGCACGCGCGGCCGCGGGCATCACGCTGCTCAGCCTGGTCCTGCCCTTCGTCTTCGGGGCCCGCACGTTCTTGTGGCCGCCGATACCGCGAACCGCCCCTTGCACATGGCCGCCGCGGCCGACGATCGAGGCGACGACCTTCGCCGTGCGCGATTGGGGGCCCGGCGCGCCGCCGGACCCGTGGCACAGGACCTTGGGTCGAGTGACGGCCGGTGTTCCGTCGACCTTGTTCAGTCGACCTTGATCTGGTTGTCGCGAATCACGTTCGCCCAGCGTTCCGTCTCCACTCGGATCTGCTGACGCAGGCGTTCGGGCGGCCCACCCACCGGCCGCAGGCCTGTGGCCTCCAGCCGCTGGCGGATGCCCGGGTTGCGCGCAGCCGCGTTGAACGCCTCGTTCAGCCGTGCCACGACGGCGCCGGGCGTGCCCTTGGGGACCATGAAGCCGAACCAGGGCTCGACGTAGAAGCCTTTGAAGCCGGACTCTTCCATGGTCGGCACATCTGGCAGCGAAGCCGATCGCTGCGGTCCCGCCACGGCGAGTGCACGTACCTTGCCCGACTTGATGTGCGGCAGGATCGAAGGCTCGTTGTCGATCAGCATCGTCACGTGGCCGCCAATCAAGTCGGCGATGGCTGGCGCCATGCCCTTGTAGGGCACGTGGACCATGTCCGTGCCCGTCAACGTCCGCAACCACGCCGATGCAAGGTGGGTGGACGAGCCGACCCCCGAGGAGCCGTAGCTGACCTTGCCGGGGTTGGCCTTGGCATGGGTGACCAGATCCGCAATGCTCCTGACCGGTGACTGCGCGGCGACGGTCACCACGTTCAGCACGCCGCCGATGTAGAAGACCGGTTCGAAGTCGGCATCGACATCGAACCCTCGGTTCGGGTACAGGGAAGCGTTGATGGCGCACGTGGCGATGGCGCACTGGATGATGGTGTAGCCATCCGGCGCAGCCCGGGCCACGCGCGCCGTGCCGATGTTGCCGCTGGCCCCGCTCACGTTCTCGACCACAACCGGCTGCTTCAGCACCTCCGCGGCGCCCTCGGCCATGATGCGGCCCACGATGTCAGTGGAGCCGCCGGGCGGGTAAGGCACGACGATCGTTACCGGGCGCGCTGGAAACGACTGCGCGCTGGAGGCGAGTGCTGTGAACACGAGCCCGACACCGATCGTGAATCGCCTGAACAAAGTCAACATCACGTCAATCTCCTCTCACTCCGCACCGGCCAGGCGCCGCACATCGGCCAGTTGCTGGCGAGCCATCGCGCCGACATAGCGCGCGTCACCCCCGATGGCCACGAAGCGGAAGCCTTGCCGGATGCGCCTGGCAGCCGACTCCGCGTTCAGGCAATGGATGCCCAGCGGCACGCCGGCCCGGCGTGCGGCCACGACGATCCGCTCGATCGCCGCATCCACGGAGGGGTCGAGTTCACCGATCTGCCCGGTAAAGCCCATGAACGACGCCAGGTCCGCCACACCGACATAGGCCACGTCGATGCCCGGCACGGCGAGGATCTCCTCCACATTGGCCACCGAATCCGGGTGCTCGATCTCCAGGATCGCGCAGGTGTCTTCGTTGGCGCTGCGCGCGTACTCCTGGATGCGCGCACCCCACAGCGATGCGCGCGCACTGGCAAAGCCTCGGATGCCCGCGGGCGGGTAGCGGCAGGCCGCCACTGCGGCGCGCGCGGCGCCTGCATCGTTAACCATCGGAACGATGACGCCCTGGATGCCGAGGTCGAGCGCCTGCTTGATGCGCACCGCGTCGTTGTCGGCCACACGCATCAGCGGCGTGCATGGCGTCGCGCTCATCGCCTGCGCCATCGCGAGCACGGTCTCGTGGCCAGCGGCGCTGTGCTCGCCATCGATCATCAGGAAGTCGTGCCCGGCGTGGGCCATGATCTCCGCTGCAATCGGGCTGCACATCGCCAGCCAACTGCCGTAGACGACGCCGCCGTCGCGCAGGATCTTCTTGATGCGATTGGCCATCTCACGCCTCCTTCGCGATGACCGTGGCGGGCGCCGCCGGCGCCTCCTCGGCAAAGAAGGGCAGCGCAGTCAGACGCACATGCCTCCCGCGCAGCCCGCTCGTGTCGCCGAGCGCGAGCAGGACCGGGCAGGTCTCCAGTACCACCTGGTCGCCGGCCCAGTCGGCGCGTTGTTTGGATGGTGTGTAGTGGCGCAGGTAGGCCCGGGCGATGTCCGAGGGCCAGGGCGGGCGCTGCCAGGGTAGCAGCACGGTCCACTCGCGCTGCGCGTGCAGGCTGCCGTTGTCAACGAGGCATGGTGCATCGATCGCGAACAGCGGGCTGGCGCGCTCCCGCAGCAGCGAAGCGAGGCGCTGGGCGGCCTCGGGCGTCAGGCGCGGCGACTCGAGCACGAACGCTTCGCCCATCTGGCGACAGCGTCGCACCGAGCCCCAACCGGTTCGGACCAGAAGGGCTTCGCCGCCTGCAAACGCGCCATGGCGGGCCACGGCAGCGTCGACCTGGGCCGACGAAATCAGCCCGCGGGCCCCGACCGCGATGTCGATGACCGCCGTGCGAACATCCACCAGCGCCGCGAAGTCGATTCCGCCTATGCCGCGGGCGCCGGCGTCGTGCCGCGCGCAGGTCACCAGCCGCGTGCCCGTGTCGGTATGGAACTGGTAATACTCGAGTTGCGCGCCGCCTGCGGCGTAGGTGCGGATCGGCTCCATCTGGAACGGCACGTCGTGCGCCCAGGTCTGCCCGACCGGCATGTCGGGGGCAATCGGCAGCGTCAGATTGATCACATTGGCCACGGGTCAGCCCTCGGCGTCTTCGACCGCGACCACGGTGATCGGTGCGCCCGGCGCTCGCTCGACGTACAGCGGCAGGGCAGTGAGCAGCACGCGTTTGCTGCGCAGGCGGCCGGTGTTGCACAGCGCCGCCAGCACGGAGCCCACGCCGTGCAGCGGCCGCGAGGCACTCCAGTCGCGAAGCCCCTTGTCAGGCGTGTAGTGGCGCATGTAGGTGCGCGCCTGCTCCGAAGGGAAAGGCGGCCTCAGCCAGGGAGGCAAGTCCACCCACTCGGGCCGCATGTGGTAAGGGGCAAGGTTGCCGATGTAGGCAACATCGATGCCGAACAGGCGCGTGCCGCGTTCACGCATCACCTCGGCAAGGCGCCGCGCGCCCTCGTCGTTGAAATGCGGAGTCGTCGTGGTGTACGCGTCGCCGAGACGGCGAAAGCGTTCGTCGTCACCCCAGCCGGTCCGGATCAGGATGGCGTCGCCATCCCGGTAGGCCGGCTCGCCGGCGACGCGGCGGTCGATGTCCTGCGCACCGATCTCCTCACCCGCCTGCTTGGGGATGTCCACCACCACGGTCGGCATGTCGACCAGTTCGCCCAGGTCGATCTGTCCGATCTTCGGGAACGCCGGATCGTAGGTCGCCTGGGTCATGATGCGCGTGCCCGACTCGCTGTGCACTGCCAGCCAGTCGACACGCGCACCGTTGGCTTCGTGCGTCATCACCGGCTTGGGACGGAAAGAAGGGTCCTGCGGCCAGACGTTGCCCACCGGCATGAACGGATAGAAGGGCAGGGTGAGATTGACCACGCGCCTCAAGGCATGCACTCCCGGGTCCGACGTGCACTCATCCTAGGGCCGCTCGATGCCATCGGCCCGTTAACATCTCCGGCCGGGTGTTTCCGTTTCCTTAACGCAGGTGGTTCAGTGCCAATCGATCCGCCTTCCGCTACTCGCTTCGCGCAGTTGCGACTGCGCCAACTCGAGATGATCTGCGCGCTCGCTGCACAAGGTAGCCTGCGTGCGGCATCGGCAGGGCTGCATCAATGCCCGCCCGCGCTCAGCAAGGGGCTGCGGGAGGTCGAGCGCATCGTCGGCCAGCGCTTGTTCGATCGTTCGCCGCGTGGCCTGAGGGCGACTGAAGCAGGAGAGCGCTTCGTACGCGAAGCCCACGCGGTGCTCAACCAGGCCCAGCGCATGCGCGCCGCGTTCGCGCGCCATGACGGCCGCAAGCCAGCGCCGCTGACGATCGGCTGCGCGGCCTCGCTGGCCTGGTGCGCGTTGCCTGGCGCGCTTGCCGAGCTGTCGCGAGCGGAGCAGCCGATGCCCGAGCTGAGCCTGGTCGAAGGCCGGGTGCTGCATCTGGCGGAGAAGCTGCACATGGGCGACCTGGATGCGGTCCTGACCATCACGACGCCGGAGTCGGCGGTGGAGCTAGACGACCCGGTGCTGATCGTCGAGCAGGTGCATCGGGTAAGCAATGTGGTCGTCGCCGCGCCCACGTGGTCGGTGACGAAGTGCTCGGCCCCATGGAGCGACCTGCGCAAGTTGCCCTGGGTCCTGCCTCCGGCCACCTTCATCCAGAGGCGCATCGTCCAACAGGCCTTCCTCGAGGCCGGCGAGATGCCGCCGGAGCCGGCCATCGAGTCGGTGAACATGCCGGCGATGCTGCGCTTCGCCGAGGCAGGCCTTGGGCTGACCGCAGTGCCGCGCTATGCGGCGCGGCCGATGCTGCGCGCCGGCACCTTGAGGATGGTGCGCACGACGCCTGCGATCGCCAGCGTGCCGATCAGCTTCGCGTATCGGCGGTCGGCCTCCAATCTGGCAGTGTTGCATCGGCTGCGGGACGCCCTGCAAGCGCAACTCACCCAGGACTGAGATGCAGATGCTGCTGGCAAACCAAGCATTCGCGCCCGCCACCAGCAGCATCACCAGGTGCGAGACGCCGTAACGCCGGGGTGTCTGATGCGGCCCTCGGCCCTGGCGCGGTACAGCGCCTGGTCGGCACGGCGCAGCAAGGCATCGGCATCGTCACCCTGCGCCCGCAGCACGGCCTGCGTCGCCCGCGCGGCCATCCCGAGCCCGAACACAACGAGCGGCAAGCTGACCACGTCACGACCGCGGCACCGAATTCCGCTGCGCCGCCGCGCCGCAACTCGACACCGCTGCGCCAGAGCAGCCACGCCATCTACGCCGACCGCACCGCGGTACGCCCATCGAGCCTGTGGTGCGAAGTGCCGAGCAGCGACGCGCCATATGGAGCGTTCAGTGCACCTGACCCACCCACCGACTTGGCATACATCATGGTACGCCCGCGCCCGAGCGCGCCAAGGTCTGCGCTACCGCCCCCAGCGCTGTGAAGCGGCTGGCCCGCTCAACGCCTGGCGCGACGCAAGGCGGTCTTTCGCGGCGCGAGGGCCGCCGCGCGCTGGTGGGCGCGTGTGGAGATAGCAGCCGATGCGGACCGGGGCGTGGATGGCCCGGCCCGATCGTCCTGGCTCGAGGCCGTGAACTCCAGCAGGAAGTCCATCATGCGTTTGGAGGCTCGGGCGGCCTCGGCTTCGTTGCGAGCCGCCACCGCGCGCAGGATGGCGGCGTGGGTGGCGGCCCCACGCACGACGTTCGAGCCGCGCAGCAGCCGCAGGTGGGTGAAGGAAAACTGGCGCGACAGCGCATACAGGCTGCCCATGAAACGATCGAGGAACTCGTTGCGCGCGGCCTCGCACAGGATGAGGTGGCAGTCACGCGCGACGCGCAGGTACAGCTCACTGTCGCCAATGCGCGCGGCATCGTCCACGGCCTGCGCCAGCTGCAGCATGCGCGCGCGCTGGTCCACATCGGCACGGCGCGCCGCCAGCCGCACCGTCTGCTCCTGCAGCACGGCGCGTGCCTCCAGCAACTGAATCTGGCGCGAATGCGTCATCTCCAGGATGACGATCGCCGCGCGCGGGCGGATCGACACCAGGCCCTCGCGTGCCAGGCGCTGCAGGGCCTCGCGGATGGGTGTGCGGCCGATGCCGGTGCGCTCGGCCAGGCCCCCTTCGGTGACGGTCGAGCCGGGCGCCAGGGCGCCGGTCACGATCAGGTCTTCGATCGCCTTGTAGGCTTGGCTGCGCAGGGTCTGGTTGTCGGATCTCACGTTGCGGCGGTTGCGGCGCCTGCCTCTACTTGAAGACCAGGTTCGGCAGGAACGTGGCGAGCGGGGGCACGAAGAGGATCAGGAACAGGAAGGCGACCATCGCCACGACGTAGGGGATGACCTCGCGCGTGAACGCCGCCATCGACACCCCCGCGATCTGCGAGGCGATGAGCCCGCAGATGCCCACCGGCGGCGTGATGGTCGCGATCATCATGTTGAGCGTGAAGACGACGCCGAAATGCACTGGGTCGATGCCGGTCTGCTTGATGATGGGCACCAGGATCGGCGACAGCAGGATGATCATCGAAGTGGCCTCGACGAACATGCCCAGCACCAGCAGCACCAGGTTGAGCACGATGAGCGTGGTCATGGCGCCGCCGGGCACGGCGCGGATGAGATCGAGGAATGTCTCGGCCAGGCCGCCCTGGATCACCAGCCAGCCGAACACGCTGGCGGCGGCCACGGTGATCATGATCACGCCCACGTACTCGGCCGCTTCGCAGAACATCGCGAAGAGCTCGCGCCAGCTCACGCTGCGCAGCACGAAGCGCACGATCAGCACGGCGTACAGCACGGCCACGCCGGCCGCCTCGGTGGCGGTGAAGAAGCCTGAGACCATGCCGCCGATCAGGATCACCGGCGTCAGCAGCGCCCAGAAGGCGCGCTTGATCGCGCCGAACAGGGTGCGCAGGCTGGCGCGCTGCCGCGTGTAGGTCACCGACGAGATCACGCCGCGCCGCGCTTGCCAGGCCACCATCGCCATCAACCACAGGCCGAGCAGCACGCCGGGCACGGCACCGGCGAGAAAGAGCTGGCCCACCGAGGTGCCGGTCAATGCCCCGTACAGGATGAACGGCACGCTGGGCGGAATGATCGGGCCGATGGTGGCCGACACTGCGGTGATCACCGCCGCGGTCTCGGGCCGGAAGCCCTCCTTGATCATCATCGGGATCTCGATGCGCCCGAGGCCCGCCACGTCGGAGGTGGTGGTGCCCGACATGCCCGAGAAGATCATGCTGGCGACGATGTTCACGTGCGCGATGCCGGCCTTGAAATGGCCGACCAGGGCCACCGCCAGGTCGAGCAGCCGCTCGCTGATGCCGCCGGCGTTCATGATCACGCCCACGAGCACGAACAACGGAATCGCCAGCAGGATGAAGGAGTCCATGCCCTGCACGAGCATGGCCGGCACGGCGGCCATGTTGACGAACGGGTCGCTGGCGATGATGAGGAAACAGACGAGCAGGATGACGTAGGCGATCGGCACGCCGATGAGCAGCGTGAAGGCGGCGAGCGCGCCGATGAGCAGCGCCGCCGTCATTGCGCACCCGCCGGCGGGGCCGGGCTGCGCCAGACTTGCGCGATCTTCACCAGCATCAGGCCGCAGGTGAGCGCGGCAAAGGTCGACACCGCGGCATGGAACCACGCCCCGGTGATGCCGAGCGCCGGCAGCCGCGCCAGATGAGCCACCGGCAACGACTGGGTCGTGGCCCACAGCACCAGCGCGCACAGCACGACCATCAGCAGCGCGATGCCGCTTTCGATCCACTGCCGGGTGCGACCACTGCGGCGCGATGCGATCAGCGGCACGGCAAAGTTCAGCCCGCGGTAGCTGCCCGACGCCGCCCCGAGGCAGGCGCTCCAGAGAAATGCCAAGCGCGCGACCTCGTCGGCCCAGGCCGTGGTGAAGCCGACATAGCGGCCCAGGATGACCGCCATCATGGCCAGCGCCACCACCACCAGCAGAATGCCGGCGGCGGTGCGCACGCCGCGGGCCAGGCGGTCTGCGGCCTGCATCGGGCCTGCGGTCTCCGCCCCGGCGTCAGGCCGCAGCGCGGATGCGCTGCAACAGCGGCAGCAGCTCGGGCTTGACGCTGTCCTGCAGTGGCTTCAGGCGGGCCGCGAACTCGGCGCGGTTGGGCACGATGACGGTGGTGCCCTTCTTGGTGAACTCCTCGTAAACGCCACGCTCCTGCTCCAGCCGCAGCTTGCGGTTGAGCAGCGCGGCCTCGGTGGCCGCCGTCATCACCGCGGTGCGCACCGCCTCGGGCCAGGCCTGCAGCGACTTCTCCGACACCACCCAGAGGTGGAAGTAGATCAGGTGGTCGGTGCGGATCAGGTACTTGGCGACCTCGAAGTGCTTCTGGTCGAACGAGGGGCCTGGCGCGGTCTCGATGCCGTCGACCACGCCTTGCGACAGCGCGAGATAGGTCTCGGGCCAGGGCACCGTGGTGGCGATCGTTCCCCAGGCCTTGGCGATGGCGTTGTAGGTCTGGTTGTTGGGCACGCGCAGCTTCATGTTGGCCAGGTCGGCCACCGCGTTGACGGCCTTGGTCTTGGTCATCAGGCAGCGGCTGCCGGCATAGGCCCACCCGGCGACGCGCACGCCCTTGGAACGGATGTGCTCGTTCAGGCTCTTGCCGATCTCGCCGTCGAGCACGCGCCAGGCGTGATCGGGGCTGCTCAGGCCGTAGGGGGTGTCGAGCACGCCGAGATCGGGCGCCACGCCGCTGAGCACCGTGTTGCTGACGATGTCCACGTCGATGTTGCCGGCGATGGTGCCTTCGAGCGCGACGTTCTCGTTGCCCAGGGCGCTGCGCGAGAACACGCGCACCGCCACCGCGGCGCCGGCCAGCTCGCGCACGCGCTTGGCGAAGAACGCGGCAGCCACGCCGATCGGGTCGTCATCGGCGGCCGGGTTGGCCACACGGATCGGGATCGGTGTCTGGGCCGAGAGCGGCAACGGCAGCGCGGCAGTGGTGGCCAGCGCGCCAGCGCCCTGCAGGAAACGACGTCGGGAACGGATGCTCATGAGGCCTCCAGTGGAAGTTCTGACCGGCCGGGACCAGGCGCGACTGCGCGAATGGCGCGGCGGATCAAATGTGTCACGGGTCCTTTGGCATGTCAAAGCCCTACTGATATATTTGGGCGCCAGCCCACGATTTGCTGTGCAGCCGTTGCGTCACCTTCTTCGGCCGCAGCGCCGCCGGGGCTGCGGCCGCATGATCGGGAGCCCCCTGTGACCCTCACTAGCCAAGCGATGCGCGCCATGGAATTGGCGGGCGATCTGCCCACTGGGCTGAGCCCGCAAGACCTGCGCGTGATGTACACGGCGCAACGTCTGAAGCTGCAGCCGCCTCGGCCAGAGGTGGCGCGGGTCACCGAACTGTCCATTCCAGGGCGTGATGGCCCGATGGCAGCACGGCTCTACGTGCCCCACGACGACAGTGCGGTACGCCCTTTGCTGGTGTACTACCACGGCGGTGGCTGGGTGGTCGGCAGCTTGGAGGGCTACGACACCTCATGTCGCCGTCTTGCGCTCAAGGCGCATTGCAACGTTGTGTCAGTGGACTACCGGCTCGCTCCCGAGAATCCGTTTCCCGCTGCCGTGCACGACGCATGGGACGCCACGGTCTGGTGCGTGCGCAATGCCGCAAGCCTGCAGATCGACCCGAAGCGCGTGATCGTGGCCGGGGACAGCGCCGGCGGCACGCTGGCCGCCGTGGTGGCACTGCAGGCACGTGACGCCGGCGACCCGGCCATCGCGCTGCAGGTGCTGATCTATCCGGCCACCGACCTGACGCGCGAGACGGACTCCTACGTGCGCAACGCCCAGGGCTACATGCTGACCGCCAAGGCGTTGCGCTGGTTCTACGACCGCTACGTGCCCGACGTGGCGCAGCGCGCCGACTGGCGTGCCTCGCCGCTGCTGCATCCCACGCTGAAGGGCGTGGCGCCGGCCTTGGTGATCGCCGCCGAGCACGACCCGCTGGTCGATGAGAACGAGGCCTATGCCCAACGGCTGCGCGCCGAGGGCGTGGCCACGCAGTACAAGTGCTTCCCGGGCATGCTGCACCCGTTCTTCACGCTCGGCGGCGTGATCGACGAGGCCGCCGAGGCCGAGGACCTGATCGCTGCCGCTGTGGCGCGGCTGGGCTGAGTCAGTCCGTCGGTCGCCGCCGGGCGCCCTCAGCGCTCGACGAGCGGCACCGCCTCTTCCTGCTGCAGCGCGAAGATCGACGTGTAGCCCTTGGACCAGTCCGGCGGAATCAGGCAGGGCCGTGGGTCATGGTGCGCGAAGCGCGCCCGCGTGCCGCGCAGCACGTACTGGTCGTGCCGCGGCTTGATCGGGTTCACCGTGTAGGGGAAGGCGTCGGCCGAGGTCAGCGTGTTCAGCAGCAGCGGCCGGCCGAGGTCGGAGTCGTTGCGCGCCGAGTAGTGCAGCGTGCGGCAGTTGTGGATCGTGAGCGAGCCAGCGGGCCCTGGCAGGTACACCGCCTTCGTCAGGTCGAGCTGCGCGCAGTCGGCGGCCGAGAGGCAGCCGGTCCACTGCCCCTTGGCGTCGTACTGCGAGAGCATGGGGTCGATCAGGTGGCTCTTCGGCAGCACGGCCAGCGGGCCCTGGTCCATGCCGCAGTCGTAGAGGTAGGTGCCCACCGTCAGCGGCGAGTAGTTGGTGTGCGGCCAGAAGCTGATGTCGTAGTGCCACTTCACCTCTTCGCCGCCGTTGGCCCACTTGAAGTTGAGCTTGGAGTGGTGGAACTTCACGTCGGGGCCGACGAGGTCGGAAACGATGTCGGGCATGGGCGATTTGAGGCAGTACTCCCAGAACACCGGGTGCTGCTCGACCGGGTTGGACACACGCCGCAGCCGCGGCGCGGCGGCGGTGTGGCCGGGCTCGAGGTCGAACACGGCGTCGGGCTTGCTAACGGTGCGGCTGCGCTCGACCAGTTCTTCGGTGGCCGCGCGCAAGCGCGCGAGCCATGTCTCGTCGATGGCGCGCTCGAGGCAGAGATAACCCTCGTTGAAGTAGAACTCCCGCTGCGCCTGCGTCAGCACCTTGGGCGGGACCTTCAGGATCTGCTCCGGCGTCATGGGGAATCTCCTTGTCGGGTGGGCATCTTGGCGGTGGTCGACGTGTCGGGTGGCTTGCTGCTGGGTCGCTGGCCGGCGCGGGGCTGGATGTCGGAGGCTGCTGGCTGGCCTACTGCCGCGCGGCCAACCGCCGGGCCGCATCGCCGCGCGTGGCCGGCATGTCGCCATCGCCGCCCGCGCGCTGCCATTCGTGGGCCTGCAGCGGCGCGGCGAGGTCGAAGCGCAGGTCGGCGCGCGCGTCCAGCGCGCCCTGCATGTGCAGCAGCTGGCTGCCGATGAAGAGCGGGGCGTCGCCGCCGACTTCGGTGAGCCACGCGAGCGGCACGCCTTGCGCCAGCAGCCGACGCTGCAGGCGCGCCAGCAGGTCGGCGCGCTCGTGCACGGCGGCCGGGGCCACCCGCAGCTCCAGCGCCAGGGCGGCCAGTTCGCCGGCAGCCTCGCCGATGTTCCATTCGATGGGGTGCAGCCGGTAGCAGCCGTTGGTGATGTGCGTGGTGCCGATGTTCTTGGCCGCCGCAATGAGATTGCTCACGCGCACCGGCAGCAGCGCGCCGAGCGGGATCTGGAAGGGCTTGGTGCGGCAGCTCGCGCCCACGTCGTCGGGCCCCGAGCGGTGGATGTCGATGGGGTACCAGCCCACGCCCACGGAATCGGCGAAATGCGCCGCGCGGGGGCCGGGCTGGTGGTGGGCCGAGACTTCCTGCTCGACGATGGTCTTGCGCGCGCGGATGCGGCGCGATTCGCGGATGTACGGGAACGGGCTCAGGCCGTCGGCGGTGCCCATCACGTCGGGCCGCAGGCGGATCTCGGGCGCGCCCCGGCGCGTGCCGGTGGCCGGCGCCTCGGTCTGCAGCCAGTGCAGGAAACCCAGGCTCACGCGCTTGGCGTCCTGCAGCGCGCGCGCGGTGTCGGCGGCCGAGCCTTGCAGCAGGCTCTGGTCACGGTAGTCGTTGCCCGGCCAGTTGAACATCGTCAGGTCGTGCGCGACGCGGCCTTCGAAGGCGCTGCGGTCGAGCAGGCGCCGGTAGGTCCACAGGCCGCCCTTGGTGCCGGGCATCGTGTCGTAGAGGCGGTAGTCGAGCCAGCCACTGCTCTCGCCGTAGATCTCGCCGCCGTGCACCTCGATGCGCAGGCTGTAGGGCTGCGCGGCGCGGTAGTGCTCGTAGCGCTCGGGGCGCGCGATGACGTGGTTCTCGCCCTCCTCCCGCCGCTCGCAGGCGAAGGTGTAGGTGCAGCTCTGAACGCAATGCGGCTTGGCCTCGTGCGGCTGGGCCTGCGGCTCGCCGGTCTCGGCCACGGTCTCGGCGCCGAGCACGTGCTCCACGCCGCACAGCGGCAGCAGGTCGCCCAGTTCGGTGGCGTCGATCACGAGCTCGGGGTGGAAGCGGACGAGGCGCGCGTCGTCCAGGTTCATCGCCACGACGGCTGCGATGCGGTCGCCGCGCGCCTCGGCGGCCACGGCCTTGGTTCGCCGATGCACGCTCAGGCGGCCGGCCGCCACGTGCGGCTGCAGCATCTGCTCGAGCACCTGCACCGCGGCGCGCGGCTCGAAGGCCAGGCGCGTGACCCAGCAGGTGCCCGGGTTGAAGTCGGCGCGCCGGCCCGCCGCACCGGCCTGCGGACGATAGTGCTCGCGCAGCAGCGCGCGCAACTGCATGTAGCTCGCCGTGCCGCCGAAGGTCTCGATGTACTCGTGCTCGTCGAGGGCGCTCACGCCTTGCGCGGTGAACTGGCCGCCGAGCCAGTCGGTCTCCTCGAGCAGCACCACCTGCCGGCCGGCGCGCGCCGCGGCCAGCGCGGCGGCCACGCCGCCCGTGCCGCCTCCGACGACGAGGACTTCACAGGCTTCTTCCCGCGCCCCGCCTTGCGCATCACCCAGCGCCGGCACGGCGCGCACGGCAGCCGTGGCGTCGCCCGTGGCGGGCACGCGCATGACATCGAGCACGGCATCGAGCGAGCGCCACACGCCGCCAGCCTCATTTGCCCATGGTGCCGGGCAGCCACAGCGCGATCTGCGGGAACGCGATGACCAGGCCGAGCGCGATCACCTGCAAGCCCAGGTAGGGCCAGATCGACCGGAAGATGTCGACCAGCGTGATGCCCGGTGGCGTCACGCCCTTGAGATAGAACGCGGCCGGGCCGAACGGCGGCGAGATGTACGAGATCTGCATGTTCATGCAGAAGAGCACGCCGAGCCACACGGGGTCGAATCCGAGCTTCACCGCCACAGGCACGAAGATGGGCGCGGTGAGCAGCAGGATGCCGATCCAGTCGATGAACATGCCGAGCACGATCCAGACGACCTGGATCAGGATGATCACGCCGATGGGGCCCACGGGCAGGTTGGTCAGCACGTCCTGGATGAGCTGGGTGCCGCCGGCCAGGGTGTAGACGCCGATGAGCGCCGACGAGCCGAAGAACAGCCAGTACAGCATCACCGTGACCTTGGCGGTGTCGAAGGCGGCGAGGCGCAACTTGTCCCAGCCGAACTTGCCGTTCCAGGCCATCGCGATGATGGCGCCCACGACGCCGACGCCGGCGGCCTCGGTCGGCGTGGCGATGCCGAGATACAGCGAGCCCAGCACGCTGAAGGCCACCAGGCCCGGCAGGATGAGTTCCTTCAGCATCGCCAGCTTGTCGCGCAGCGAGATGGCCAGTTCCTCCTCGGTGGCCGGGGGCGCGAAGTCGGGCCGCATCTTGCAGCGCACGACGATGTAGATGATGTACATCGCGGCCAGCATCAGGCCCGGCACGACGCCGGCCATGTAGAGCTGGCCGATCGAGGTGCCGGCCGTGAGGCCGTACATGACGAAGACGACGCTGGGCGGGATGAGCGTGGCCAGGCCGCCGCCGGCGCAGATGCAGCCGAGCGCCAGCTCCTTCTTGTAGCCGCGCGAGAGCATGGCCGGCAGCGCGATCACGCCCATCGTCACGATCTCGGCCCCGATGACCCCCACCATCGAAGCCATCAGCGCGCACGAGATGATCACCGCCACCGCCAGGCCGCCGCGCATGCGGCCGGCCCACACGTGCGCGGCACGGAAGATGGCTTCGGCGATGCCGGCCCGTTCGAGCACGCAGGCCATGAAGATGAACAAGGGCACCGAGAGCAGCACGTAGTTGCCCATCAGCGTGAACACGCGACCGACGATGAGCGTGAGGCCGGGCACGCCGAACAGCACGAGGGCGAAGAACACCGCCACCGCGCCGGTGGCGAAGGCCAGCGGCAGGCCGGTGAGCAGGACGGCGATGAAGACGACGACGAAGAGGATGCTGAGCAGTTCGATGCTCATGAGGCGCGGCTCTCTTTGCGCGCCAGGCCCAGGTCGCGCAGCAGGTTGGCGATGCCCTGCAGAAGCAGCAGCAGCCCGGCCAGCGGGATGGCGAATTTCACCGGCCAGATGCGCGGGTTCCACGGCGTGCCGGTGCCTTCGCCCTCGAGGAACGAGCTCCACGCCAAGGTGCTGCCGACCCAGATGAGCGCCCCCACGTACATGAAGAAGAAGACGAACGTAAAGAGGTCGAGCCTGGCGCGCGTGGTCGCCGAGAGGCGGTCGTAGAGGAGGTCGATGCGCACGTGGCGGCGGTGCGCCAGCGCGTAGCCGCCGCTCACGAGGTAGGCGCAGGCCGAGAGGTAGATCGTCGTCTCGTTGGCCCAGCGCGTGGCCTGCCCGAGCGCGCCGCGCGCCACGATCTCGATCAGGATGACCCCCGTGACGACGAAGATCGTCAGCGCGAAGCCCTTGCCCACCCAGCTGTTGAGGCGATCGATCGCATCACAGAAGCGGTCGGTCGCCCCCGCCGGCGCGGTCCCGCCCGCCGCCCCGCCCTCGCCCTCGCCCTCCGCCGCCACTACGCGACGACCTTCAGTTCCTTGAGCCAGGCCAGCTGCGAGTCGTGCGCGGCCTTGGCCAGCGGGCCCTTCTTGGACCAGTCGTCCCAGGTCTTCTCGGCGAGCGAGCGGATCTTGGCCATCTCGGCATCGCCCCAGGTGGCGGGCGTGACACCCTTGCCCGCCAGCTCGCGCGCCACGCGCGTGTCGTCGACGGCCACGCGTTGCACCTGGTCCCAGGTCCACTCGCGCGTCATGCCGGAGAGCATGGCCTTCAGGTCGTCGGGCAGCTTCTTCCAGGCGTCTGCGTTGACGGTGAACTCCTGCGCCGGCATCGAGTGGAAGAGCTTGGTCGGGAACTTGGCGACGTCGTGGAAGCCCATGCGGTGGTTCATCGACAGCGTGCCCCAGTCGGCCGCGTCGACCACGCCCTTGTCCAGCGCCGAGAACACCTCGCCGCCGGGCAGCACGACGATGGAGGCGCCGAGCTTGGTGAGGATCTCGGCCGTCATGCCCTGCGGCGAGCGGAACTTCACGCCCTTGAAGTCTTCCATGCGGTTGATCGCCTTCTTGGCGACCACCGTCTCCACGCCCCACCAGCTCACGCCCACCGGGTAGGCGTTGTACTTGGCATAGGCATCGCGCAGCATCTGCAGGCCGCCGCGGTGGTGGAACCAGGCTTCGGCCTGCCAGGGGTGCTGGTAGCCGAAGACGAAGTCGCCGATGACGGCCAAGCCCGCGTCCTTGCCGGTCCAGTAGCCGGGCCACGAGGAGTGCGCCTGCAGCACGCCCGCGGTGACGGCATCGAGCGACTCGAAGACGCCGGTGACGGCGCCGGCGGCGAAGGGCTGGATCACGAGCCGGCCGTTGGAGGCCGCCTTGACGCGGTTGCAGAAGTCCTCGAAGGCCTTGTAGGTGAGCTCGGCGGCACTCCACATCGACTGGCAGCGCCAGGTGGTGACTGCCTGCGCACGCGCGACGGAAGGCGCAGCGGCCATCGCCGCGCCGGCGCCGGCAGCAACGGAGGTGGTCAGGAACTTCCTTCGGGCTGTCGACATGGGCGTGTGCTCCTCGGTGGCGAACCGTGATATGGCACAAACATGGTAGGTGCCGCCGTCCGGCGGTGTCAACGGTAGTAGCGAGAGGAAACGGGCGTGGCCGACGCGACAGAGCGCGCCTGCTGCATCGCAGCACGGTACGCGCCCGCGGGGCCTCAGCTCTTCAGCGTGACGGTGTCGCGCGTGAGCTGCTCCACGTAGTCCATCAGCGCCTCTGCGGCCTCGCCCGCGCGCTGCTCCTCGCCCAGCGCGATGGCGCGGATGACATCGGCATGGTGCCGCGCCGCCACCGGCAGGTCGTGCGCCCGCCGGTAGTGCAGGAAGTAGAAGCGCCGCGACATCGCGTGCGTCGGGGCGATGGCCGCGGCGGCGAACGGGTTGCGCGCGCAATCGGCAATGAAGCGCTTGATCTCGTAGTGGTAGCGCAGGAACTTCAGCACGTCGCCGTCGACCATCGCCTCCAGGGTGTCGGCCATGCGCAGCAACTGCTCGCGCTCTTGTGGCGTGGCACGGCGCGCCGCGTTCTCGGCGATGAGGCGCTCGAGCACGCGCCGCACGTCGAGCAGCAGCAGCTGCTGCGTGACGTTGATCTCGGTCACCTGCACGCCCAGCCGTGGCAGGATGCGCACGAGATGGTCGGCCTCCAGCCGCTGCAGCGCCTCGCGCACGGGCGTGCGGCCGATGCCGAGCCGCTCGCTCAGCTGCAGCTCCGACCAGACGCTGCCGGGCGGCAGTTCGAGCTTGACGATCAGTTCTTCGAGCTGGGCCCGCGCCTGGTCGGCCAGCGCGGGGGCGCCGACGCGGCCGAGCGCCGGGGCCGGCGGCACCTCAGGCAGGGCGGCGTCGCGGCCGAAGGCGTGCCTGCGCGGGTGCGCCCGCGCAGGCGGCTGGGCGCGCGCTGGCGTCTCGGTGCGCACGGTGGCTGCTGTCCTGCGGTTGCGCACGGGCTTGGGGCGCGGGAGCGGGCTCATCGGCGGGGTCGGCAACGTGACATGCTTGTGATATGTTAGCGGCCCGTCGAGCCCCCTGCAGAGGAACTGCGCCATGCCCAAGCTGCTGTCGAGCGCTGCTGTCGAGTCCTACCGTCGCGAAGGTTACTACGCCCCGGTGCGCGTGATGTCGGCGACCGAGGCCCAACGCTACCGGCAGGCGCTCGAGACACACGAGGCGCAACGGGGCCAGCCCCTGCAGGGCAACCTGCGGCACAAGGTGCACCTGCTCTTCACGTGGGCCGACGCGTTGGTGCACCACCCGGTGGTGCTCGATGCCATCGAGGATGCCATCGGCCCGGACATCCTGTGCTGGACCACGAACTTCTTCATCAAGGAGGCGGCGAGCCCTGGCTTCGTCTCCTGGCACCAGGACTCCACCTACTGGGGCCTCGACCCCGACGAGGTCATCACCGCCTGGATCGCGCTGTCCGACGTGACCGAGGAGAGCGGCTACATGCAAGTGATCCCCGGCAGCCACAAGGTCGACCAGCTGCCGCACGTGGACACCTTCCACCGGGACAACCTGCTCTCGCGGGGCCAGGAGATCGCCGTCGAGGTCGACAAGAGCCAGGCGGTGGGCCTCACCTTGAAACCCGGCGAGATGTCGCTGCACCACATCAAGCTCGTGCACGGCTCGGACGCCAACCGCAGCAACGACCGCCGCATCGGCCTGGCCATCCGCTACATCCCGACCTACGTGCGCCAGACCAAGGTGCGCGATTCGGCCATGCTCGTGCGCGGCACCGACAAGTACCACCACTTCGACACCGAGCCGCGCCCCAAGGCCGACCTCGACGCCGCCGCGCTCGCCGCGCATGCCGACGCGATGGGGCGCCAGGTGAAGGCCCTCTACCAGGGCACCGAGAAGACCGAGTTCCGGGCCTGAGCCCACGCTTGCACGAAACCGCCGCGCCCCGCGCGCGCACCGTTTGCCGAGGGGTCCCTTTCGCCATGGCCGAAGAACGCAAGAAGCTCACCGTGCCCGACCTTGCGCAACGCAAGAAGGCGGGCGAGAGGGTGGTGATGGCCTCCATCCCCGACTACCCGAGCGCCGTGTGGGCCGAACGCGCGGGCATCGACATCGCCGCCGTGGGCGACAGCCTGGGCATGGTGAGCTACGGCCTGCCCAACACCCTGCCCGTCACCATCGACACCATGATCGCGCACGCGCAGGCGGTGCGACGTGGCGCGCCCAACTGCATGATCATGGTCTCGATGACGTATGGCTCCTACGCCACGCCCGAGCTCGCCGTGCACAACGCCGTGCGCCTGATGAAGGAAGGCGGCGCCGACGTCGTGAAGATGCAGGGCGGCAAGGAGAAGGCGCACATCGTGCGCGCCATCGCCGATGCCGGCGTGCCGGTGATGAGCCACGTGGGCATGTGCCCGCACTTCATGCACCAGTACGGCGGCTTCAAGCTGCAGGGCCGCACGGCCGACGAGGCGATGCGCATCATCGAAGACGGCCTCGCCATCGAGGCCGCCGGTGCCGTCGGCTTCGAGATCGAGGCCGTGCCGGCGCCGGTGGCCAAGGCGGTGGACGACGCGGTGAAGATCTTCACCTTCGGCATCGGCGCGGGCAACGCGAGTTGCGGCCAGTTGCTGCTGGCCTTCGACCTGCTCGGCGTGTTCGACCAGTTCAAGCCGAAGTTCACCAAGCGCTACGCCAACCTCTCCGAAGTGGCGGTCGATGCGCTGCAGCGCTTCGCCGCCGAGGTGCGCGAAGGCAGGTTCCCCGATGCCGACCACTCCTACGGCATGAATCCCGAAGAGCAGGCGGCGCTCGAGGCGCTGATCGCCAAGCGCAGGGCTTAGGTCGCGCCGTCCGGGGCCGCGCCGACCCCGGCCATGCCGACGGGAGGGGCGCCACGCATGTCCACGCGACGGCCATCAGTTGCGCCGTCGATCGTGGCCCATGAAGAAGCGCTCGTTCGATCTCGCGCCTTGAAGTCGGGCGCGCATCCTTCCCCCAGACCTCGACCCCTTGCCTATCGCCGCCATTGCCAAGCTTGCGTTGAGCGCATGCCGCCCGGCTCCTAGACTGCGTTCACCGATTGAGCCAACCGCAGACCGCGCAAGGAGATGAGCATGTCTTCCGAATCGCAGTGCCCGTTCCACCCCACCATGGCCGCCGGCGGCCAGGGCAACCGACAGTGGTGGCCGAACCAGCTGAACCTGGCCATCCTGCACCAGCACGCGCCGAAGTCCGACCCGATGGGCGCGAGCTTCGACTACGCGCGTGAATTCAAGAGCCTCGACCTCGACGCCGTCGTCGCGGACCTGCGCGCGCTGATGACCAACTCCCAGGACTGGTGGCCCGCCGATTGGGGCCACTACGGCGGCCTCTTCGTCCGCATGGCCTGGCACAGCGCCGGCACCTACCGCATCCACGACGGCCGCGGCGGCGCCGGCACCGGCAACCAGCGCTTCGCGCCGCTGAACAGCTGGCCGGACAACGGCAACCTCGACAAGGCACGCCGGCTGCTGTGGCCGATCAAGCAGAAGTACGGCAGGAAGCTCTCGTGGGCCGACCTGATGATCCTGGCCGGCAACGTGGCGCTGGAGTCGATGGGCTTCAGAACCTTCGGCTTCGCCGGCGGCCGCCAGGACATCTGGGCGCCCGAAGAAGAAGTCAACTGGGGCGCCGAGACCGAGTGGCTCGCGACGAGCGACAAACCCAACAGCCGCTACGCCGGCGACCGCGAGCTGGCGCGCCCGTTCGGCGCCGTGCAGATGGGCCTCATCTACGTCAACCCGCAGGGCCCGGACGGCAAGCCCGACCCGGTGGCCTCGGGCCGCGACGTGCGCGAGACCTTCGCCCGCATGGCGATGAACGACGAAGAGACCGTGGCGCTGGTGGCCGGCGGCCACACCTTCGGCAAGGCGCACGGTGCGGCGCCCGAGAGCCACGTCGGCCGCGAGCCCGAAGGCGCGGCGGTCGAGGAGCAGGGCCTGGGCTGGAAGAACAGCTTCGGCACCGGCCGCGGCGCGCACACCATCACCAGCGGCATCGAAGGTGCCTGGAAGCCCCACCCGACGAAGTGGGACATGGGTTACTTCGACATGCTCTTCGGCTACGAGTGGGAACTGACCAAGAGCCCGGCCGGCGCGCACCAGTGGGTGGCGAAGAACTGCAAGCCCGAGCACCTGATCCCCGACGCACACGACCCCGCGAAGAAGCACCCGCCGATGATGACCACGGCCGACCTCTCGCTGCGCTTCGACCCCGCGTACGAGAAGATCTCGCGCCGCTTCCACAAGGACCCGGCCGCCTTTGCCGACGCCTTCGCGCGCGCCTGGTTCAAGCTCACGCACCGCGACATGGGGCCGCGCGCGCGCTACCTCGGCAAGCTGGTGCCGAAGGAAACGCTGATCTGGCAGGACCCGGTGCCGGCCGTCGACCACCCGCTCGTCAACGAGGCCGACATCGCCGCGCTGAAGGCGAAGGTGCTGTCCTCGAGCCTGTCGATCTCGCAGCTGGTGAGCACCGCCTGGGCCTCGGCCAGCACCTTCCGCGGCAGCGACAAGCGCGGCGGTGCCAACGGCGCACGCATCCGCCTGGCGCCGCAGAAGGAGTGGGAAGTCAACCAGCCCACGGACCTCGGCCAGGTGCTGAAGACGCTGGAAGGCATCCAGAAGGACTTCAACGCCGGGGCCGCGGGAGGCAAGAAGATCTCGCTCGCCGACCTCATCGTGCTGGCCGGCGGCGCGGCCGTCGAGGCCGCGGCGAAGAAGGCCGGCCACGACGTGAAGGTGCCATTCTCGCCCGGCCGCACCGACGCCACGCAGGAGCAGACCGACGTCGAGTCGTTCGCCGTGCTGGAGCCTCTGGCCGACGGCTTCCGCAACCACACGAAGAAGGGGCTCGAAGGCGCGGCGGCCGAACTGCTGGTCGACAAGGCACAGCTGCTCACGCTGGGCGCGCCCGAGATGACGGTGCTGGTGGGTGGCCTGCGCGTGCTGGGCGCCAACACCGGCAAGAGCCGGCACGGCGTCTTCACGCAGCGGCCCGGGGTGCTGACGAACGACTTCTTCGTCCACCTGCTCGACATGGGCACGATGTGGCAGAAGACGGCTGCCGTGGGCGTGCTCGAAGGGCGCGACCGCAAGACCGGCGCGGTGAAGTGGACCGCCACCGTGGCCGACCTCGTGTTCGGCTCGAACTCGCAGCTGCGCGCGCTGGCCGAGGTGTACGCGAGCAGCGACGCACAGGCCAAGTTCGTGGCCGACTTCGTGGCGGCATGGGCGAAGGTGACGAA
>JALHOU010000070.1 GCA_022842825.1 Rubrivivax sp. | reverse complement strand
CGCCGGGCGCCGGCGGCAAGGCCGGTGCGCGCGGTCCGGGCAAGGGCGGTGGCAAGGGTGGCGGCAAGGGGGGCAAGGCCGGCGCTGCCAAGGGCGCAGGTGCTGGCGCCCAGCCCGACCCGATGCGCACCTCGGTGGGCTACATCGGTGGCGATGCCTTCCTCCGCAAGGGCAGTGGCGGGCGTGGCGGACGTGGTGGCCGCGGCCGATAGAGCGCCAGGCAGTGGCGCGTGCTGCGGTGGCCCGGCCATGGGAGGGGTGCGCGCCGCCCGAGGGCGGACCCCCTTCGACCGTTAGAATGAGAAGCTTTGCAAGTTCTTGATTCAGGAGTCTTTTTTCATGGCCACCGAACGTACCCTGTCGATCATCAAGCCCGATGCCGTGGCAAAGAACGTGATCGGCCAGATCTATGCGCGCTTCGAAGCCGCGGGTCTGAAGATCGTCGCGGCCAGGATGGCGCACCTCTCGCGCGGCGAGGCCGAGGCCTTCTACGCGGTGCACAAGGCGCGCCCGTTCTTCAACGACCTCGTCAAGTTCATGATCTCCGGCCCGGTGATGATCCAGGTGCTCGAGGGTGAGGGCGCCATCGCCAAGAACCGCGAGCTGATGGGCGCGACCGACCCCAAGAAGGCGGCCAAGGGCACCATCCGCGCCGACTTCGCCGACAGCATCGACGCCAACGCCGTGCACGGCTCGGACGCGCCGGAGACGGCCGCCGTCGAGGTGGGCTTCTTCTTCCCGGGGATGAACGTCTACTCGCGCTGAGCGCGCGAGAGACTGCGCCATGACCGTCAATCTGCTCGACTTCGATCTCGAGGGACTGGCGGCCTGGTGCGAGGCGTTGGGCGAGAAGCGCTTCCGGGCCGTCCAGCTCTTTCGCTGGATCCACCAGAAGGGCGCCGGCAATTTCGCCGAGATGAGCGACCTTGCCCGGTCGCTGCGCGCCAAGCTGCACGAGCGCGCCGAGGTGCGGGCGCTGCCGGTCCTGTCGGAGCAACGCTCGTTGGACGGCACGGTGAAGTGGCTCTTCGACGTGGGCGGCGGCAACGCGGTGGAGACCGTCTTCATTCCCGAGGACGACCGCGGCACGCTGTGCGTCTCTTCGCAGGCGGGCTGCGCCGTTGGCTGCCGTTTCTGCTCCACTGGTCACCAGGGCTTCAGCCGCAACCTTGGCACCGGCGAGGTCGTCGCGCAGCTTTGGTACGCCGAGCATCGGCTGCGCGCGCAGCTTGGACTGGCCGCCGGCGAGCGCGCCATCGACAACGTTGTCATGATGGGCATGGGCGAGCCGCTGCAGAACTACGCGGCGCTCGTGCCGGCCCTGCGCACTTTCCTCGAGGACCACGGCTACGGCCTTTCGCGCCGGCGCGTTACCGTCTCGACCTCGGGTGTGGTGCCGATGATCGACCGCCTGCGCGAGGACTGCCCGGTGGCGCTGGCGGTGTCGCTGCACGCGCCCGACGACGCGTTGCGCGAGTCGCTCGTGCCCTTGAACCGCAAGTACCCCATTGCCGAGCTGCTGGGCGCCTGCGAGCGCTACCTGGCCGCCGCGCCGCGCGACTTCATCACCTTCGAGTACTGCATGCTCGCCGGCGTGAACGACACCGATGCGCATGCGCATGCGCTGCTGCGCCTGACCCAGGGCCAGGGACCTGCGGGCGAGCGCTGGCCGCGCGTGCCTTGCAAGTTCAACCTGATTCCGTTCAACCCGTTCCCGGCCTCAGGCCTTGTGCGCTCGCCGCGCGATCGCGTGACGGCCTTCGCGGCCATCCTGCAGAACGCGGGCATCGTGACGACGGTCCGCAAGACGCGCGGTGACGACATCGATGCGGCCTGCGGCCAGCTCGCGGGCGAGGTGCTCGATCGCACGCAGGCCGCCGAACGGCTGGCGCGGCGCCGAGTGCTGCCGATGGTCGCCGCAGGCAGGCTCCACAGCCCGCGGAGCGTCGCATGACCGGGCCGTCGGTTCGCGGCTGGCGCGTTGCGGCCCTGTCGATGCTGCTCGTGGCCGGCATCTGGCTCGCGGGCTGTGTCTCGTCGCCAGCCGCCAGCACCTCGCCTGGCGGCGCGGCCGGTTCCGCCAGCAACTCCAGCGAGAGCAGCCCGAGCACCGGCAGCACGCCCACCCCCACGGCGGCCGAGGCGAATGCGACCGATCGGCGGGCGCGCGTGCGCCTGGAACTGGCGGCGCTGTACTTCAGCCGCGGCCAGAATAACACGGCACTCGACGAGGTGAAGCTGGCGCTGGCGGCCAACCCCGACCTGCCCGAGGCGCACAGCCTGCGCGGCCTCATCCACGCCAGCCTGGGCGAGCCGGTGGTGGCCGAGCAGGCGTTCAGGCGTTCCCTCGAGTTGAGTCCGCGCGACGGCGACACCATGCACAACTACGCGTGGTTCCTATGCCAGCAGCGCCGCTACGACGAGGCCGAGGCGACCTTTCTCGCGGCTACCGCGCTGCCGAACTACGGCGAGGTGCAACGCACCCTTCTTGCGCGCGGCGTGTGCTTCGCCCGCGCCGGGCGCTGGGCGGAGGCCGAGCGCGCGCTGTCGCGTTCCTACGAGCTCGACCCCGCCAATCCGTTCACCGCCTACAACCTCAGCGACGTGCTGCTGCGTCGCGGCGAGCTGGAGCGGGCCCGCTTCTACGTGCGCCGAATCAATCAGGTGCCCGAGACCGTCACCGCGCAAAGCCTGTGGCTGGCCGCGCGCATCGAACGACGCATGGGCAACATGGACGGCCTGCAGGAGATCGGCCGTCAGTTGCGCGAGCGCTTTCCGCAGTCGCCGGAGACGCTCCAGTTCGAGCGCGGCCGCTTCGAGGACTGAGCACGCCGGCGATGCCGCCACCCACGACGACGATGGACGACCGCGCCCGCACCGACCCTGGCGAACCCAATCGCGCGGCGGCCAGCGCGGGTGCGCTGCTGCGTGCCGCGCGCGAGAGCCAGGGCATGCATATCGCCACGCTGGCAGCGGCCATCAAGGTAGCGCCGCGCAAGCTCGAGGCGCTCGAGCGTGACCGCTGGGACGAGTTGCCCGGGCCGACGTTCACGAGGGCGCTGGCCCAGGCCGTCTGCCGGGCCCTGAAAGCAGACCCGCAGCCGGTGATGGACCTGCTGCCGCCGGCCGATACCTCGATGCTGGACAGCACCTTCGGTGCCATCAACGAGCCGTTTGCGGGCCGCGGCGGCCGCGAGCTCGGGCTGCGCGGACTCATCCCCCGCGGTCCGTGGCTGATCGCCGCCATCGTGCTGCTGCTTGCGGCGGCGCTCGTCCTCTGGCTGCCTTCCGGTTTCCTCAGCCGGCTTCTGGCTGGCGGGCCGACGGGAGCCGAAGGGAGCGCGACGGTCGCCGGGCCGGCCCTCGCGGGTGGTGGCGCGCGGGGGCCGTCCGGCACCACGGTGGCTCCGGCGCTGCCCGGCATCCCCGCCGCGGCCCCGGCGCCCACGGCTCAGGTCGTGCCAGGTACGAGCAGCTTGCCGCCTCCAGCGGCAGCGGATGGCGCACCGGGCGCACCGGGCGCGCTCCAGGCTGGCGGCGACACCGCCGCCTCAACGCCCGCTGGGCCGGCCTCGGCGGTGCCCGCCGGCGAACTCGTATTCCAGTGCACGGCGCGCTCCTGGGTCGAGGTGGTCGACGCGCGCGGCCGCGTGCTGCTCTCGCGCAACATCGAGGCCGGCGAGTCGCTCGGCCTCGATGGGCTGGCCCCGCTGCAGTTGGTGGTGGGCAATGCTGCGGCCACCCGCGTGTCCTACAAGGGCAAGCCGGTCGAGCTCGAGTCGCGGGCCCGCGACAACGTGGCCCGCCTCGAACTGAGGTGACGGCCGGCCGAGCTTGTCGGCCCCACCGATGCCCCCTATCGTCCGGCCCTCATGAACGCACCTGACGCCCCGAACCTGCTCGATCCGCTCGAGCCCATTGCCGCGGCCGCGCCGGCCGCGCGCCGCTCACGGCAGGCGGTGGTCCGCTGGGGCGATCGGGTCGTCACGGTCGGCGGCGACGCGCCGGTGCGCGTGCAGTCGATGACCAACACCGACACGGTGCAGGTCATCGAGACGGCCATCCAGGTCAAGGAGCTGGCGCAGGCCGGCTCCGAGCTGGTGCGCATCACCGTCAACACGCCCGAGGCGGCCGCGGCCGTGCCGCACATCCGCGAGCAGCTCGACCGCATGGGCGTCGACGTGCCGCTCGTGGGCGACTTCCATTACAACGGCCACCGCCTGCTCACCGAGTTCCCGGCCATGGCCGCGGCGCTGAGCAAGTACCGCATCAACCCCGGCAACGTGGGCAAGGGCGACAAGCGCGACCGCCAGTTCGCGATGATGGTCGAGGCCGCGGCCCGGCACGACAAGGCGGTGCGCATCGGTGTCAACTGGGGCAGCCTGGACCAGGAACTGCTGGCGCAACTGATGGACGAGAACGCCCGCCGTGCCCGGCCGGCCGATGCCAAGCAGGTGATGTACCAGGCGCTCGTGCAGTCGGCGCTCGGCTCGGCTGCCTATGCGCGCGAACTGGGCCTCGACCCGAACCAGATCATCATCAGCTGCAAGGTCAGCGGCGTGCAGGACCTGATCTCGGTGTACCGCGCGCTGGCTGCCCGCTGCGACTACGCGCTGCACCTCGGCCTCACCGAGGCCGGCATGGCCACCAAGGGCACCGTGGCCAGCGCCACGGCGCTCGGCGTGCTGCTGCAGGAGGGCATCGGCGACACCATCCGGGTGAGCCTCACGCCGCAGCCGGGCGAGGCGCGCACGCAGGAGGTGGTGGTGGCGCTGGAGATCCTGCAGTCGCTCGGCCTGCGCACGTTCAACCCCAGCGTCACCGCCTGCCCGGGGTGCGGCCGGACGACGAGCACCACCTTCCAGGAGCTCGCCAAGCAGATCGACGACTTCCTGCGCGCCCAGATGCCGGTGTGGAAGAGCCGCTACCCCGGCGTGGAGAACCTCAAGGTGGCGGTGATGGGCTGCATCGTCAACGGCCCCGGCGAGAGCAAGCACGCCGACATCGGCATCAGCCTGCCGGGCACGGGTGAGGCGCCCGCTGCGCCGGTCTTCATCGACGGCGAGAAGGCGCTGACGCTGCGCGGCGAGGGCATCGCCACCGAGTTCCACAAGATCGTCGAGAACTACATCGAGCGGCGCTTCGGCGCCGCGGCGGGCGCTGCCTCGGCGGCCGCGACCCAGGTCTCGGCGTCGATCGCGACCGCTTCGCATTGATCTCTCGCCTGGCGCTGCCGGGCAACCACTCCGATGGCACAACCCCAAGAGGCCGTGAAGGCCGGCGCGGTGTCGCAGACGCCGCCGTCACCGAAGCCACCGCCGGCCGCTGCGTTGCAGGCGGTGAAGGGCATGAACGACCTGCTGCCCGACGAGGCGCACCGCTGGGAGTGGGTCGAGGCCGTGATGCGTGGCGTGCTGGCGCGCTGGGGCTACCGCAACCTGCGCACGCCAATCGTCGAGCCCACGGCGCTCTTCGTGCGCGGGCTCGGCGAGGTGACCGACATCGTCGAGAAGGAGATGTTCTCCTGGACCGACGCGATGAACGGCGACGCGCTCACGCTGCGCCCCGAGGCCACGGCCGGCATCGTGCGCGCCATCAACGAGCACAACGCGCTGTACAACGGGCCGCTGCGCATCTGGCAGATGGGGCCGATGTTCCGCCACGAGCGGCCGCAGAAGGGCCGCTCGCGCCAGTTCGACCAGCTCGACGTGGAGGCGCTCGGCCACCCGGGGCCGGACGTCGACGCCGAGATCATCCTCATGCTGCGCTCGCTGTGGCGCGAGTTCGGGCTCATCGAAGGGCGCGACATCGTGCTCGAGCTGAACAGCCTCGGCCAGCCCGAGGAGCGCCGCGCCCACCGCGAGGCGCTGGTGGCGCACTTCGAGGCGCATGGCGGGCGGCTGGACGAGGACGCCCGGCGGCGTCTGCACAGCAACCCGCTGCGCATCCTCGACACCAAGAACCCGGCCATGGAGCCGGTGGTGGCCGCGGCGCCGAAGCTGATCGACTTCCTCGGCGCGGAGTCGCTCGCGCACTTCGGCGCGCTTCGCTCCGTGCTCGACGCGGCCGGGCTTGCGTACACGGTCAATCCGCGCCTGGTGCGCGGCATGGACTACTACAACCTCACGGTGTTCGAGTGGAAGAGCCCGCACCTGGGGGCGCAGAGCACGGTCTGCGGCGGCGGCCGCTACGACCGCCTGATCGAGACGCTGGGCGGCAGGCCGGCGCCGGGCATCGGCTTCGGGCTGGGCACCGAACGGCTGCTGCTGGCGCTCGAAGCCGTCGGGGCGCAGGCACCCTCCTCGGTGCCCGACGCGTATGCCGTGGTGCCCGACGCGACCGCACTGCCCCGTCTCATGCCCCTGCTGGCGGCGCTGCGCGAGCGTGGCCTGGCGATCGTCATGCACGCCGCCTCGAAGGACGGACAGGGCAGCATGAAGAGCCAGTTCAAGAAAGCCGACGCGAGCGGGGCGCGCTACGCGCTCGTCTTCGGTGCCGACGAGCTGTCGCGCGGCGAGGTGGCGTTGAAGCCGCTGCGGGACGCGGCGGCGGTCCAGCGGCAGTTGCCCATCGCCGATCTCGACGCCTTGTTGGCAGCCCTGCGCGGGACGGCGGCCTGATCCCGGCGACCCGTTACACGCAAGAGATAATCCACCGCTGCCCGCACGCTGCCCGGCGGGCGCGACCGGGCCAGCATACCGAAGCCCACGACGCTCACGAAGCGCGCCCGCGACCCACATCCCGCTCCTATGGCCACCTCCCTCGACCTGCAAGAGCAGGAACAACTCGACGCCGTCAAGGCGTTCTGGAACAAGTACGGCAACCTCATCACCTGGCTGCTCGTGCTGGTGCTGGGCGGCTTCGCGGCCTGGAACGGCTGGCAGTGGTACCAGCGCGACCAGGCCAACAAGGCCGGTGCGCTATTCGACGAATTGGACCGTGCCGCCGCCGCCGGGGACGCCGAGAAGAGCGCGCGCGCCTTCGCCGACCTGCGGCAGCGGTTTCCCGGCACGGCGTATGCGCAGCAGGGAGGGCTCATCGCCGCCAAGGTGCACTTCGACAAGGGCAAGGCCGACGACGCTCGTGCCGCGCTCGCCTGGGTGGCGGAGCAGGCCAAGGAGCCCGAGCTGCGCACGGTGGCCCGCCTGCGGCTGGCCGCCATGCTGGCCGAAGCCAAGCAGTACGACGAGGCCCTGAAGGCACTCGACGCGGCCAAGGCCGAAGGCTTTGAGGCGCTCGTGGCCGACCGCCGTGGCGACGTGCTCATGCTGCAGGGCAAGAAGGACGAGGCACGCAACGCCTGGCAGGTGGCCCATGCCGCGATGAGCGACAAGGTGGAGTACCGGCGGCTGATCGACGCCAAGCTGACCGCGATCGGCGCGCCACCGGGCGCGGCATCTGCGCCGGCGGCCAGTCCGGCGGGTGCGGCGGCTTCCGCGGCACCGGCTGCCGCTGCCCCCGCCGCCCCGCCGGCCACCGCTGCCGCATCCGCGGTGAGCAAGCCCGCGGCGGCACCACTGCCGCCGGCCGCCTCGAAATGACGCACCGCCCCTGGGCCCGCATCACCCTGCTCGGCGTCGTCGCCGGCTTGGTGACCTGGATGGCCGGTTGCGCCTCCGACAAGCCTGAGCCCAAACCGCTCGAGACATTCGAGCCCAAGATCTCCGGCCGCCAGGTCTGGCTGGACCAGATCGGGACCTTGCGGTTCCCCTTGATCCCGGCGGCGCGCGACGGGATGTTCTTCATTGCCGGCACCGATGGCACCGTGCGCGCCCTGGTCGCTGACAGTGGGCGCGAAGTCTGGCGCGCCGATGCCGGTGGCGAGGTTTCCGCCGGCGTGGGAAGCGACGGCCGCTATACCAGCGTCGTCACGCGCGCCGCCGAAGTGGTGGTCTTCGATGCCAAAGGTGCCGCCCTGTGGCGCAAGCGGGTGCCTTCGGCGGTGGTCAGTCCGCCACTCGTCGCCGGCGAGCGCGTCTTCGTGATGACGGTCGACCGCGTCGTGCATGCGTTCGACGCCATGGACGGACGGCGCCTGTGGGTCTACCAGAGGGCCGGCGACCCGCTGACGCTGGCGCAGCCCGGCGTGCTGGCTGCCTACCGCAACACGCTGCTGTCGGGCCAGGGGCCGCGCCTGGCGGCGCTGGAACCCACCCAGGGAACGTTGAGCTGGGACGTCGCGCTCGCCACGCCGCGCGGCACCAACGAGGTCGAGCGCCTGGCCGACCTGGTGGGGCCGCCCGTGCGGCAGGGCAGTCGGTACTGCGCACGCGCCTTCCAGTCCGCCGTGGCCTGCGTCGACGCCGAGCGCGGAGCGCTGCTTTGGACACGCAACGTTGGTGGATCGAGGGCGCTTGCGGGCGACGCTGAACGCGTGATCGGCGCCGACGCCAACGACCGCATCACTGCCTGGAAGGCCGACAGCGGCGACGTGCTCTGGACCAACGAGAAGTTCATGCACCGCGGCCTGTCGGGCATGCTGGCCGTCGGGCCGGTGGTGGTGTTCGGCGACCTCGACGGCTACGTCCACTTCCTGAGCACCAGTACGGGCGAGACGCAGTTGCGCCTGGTGACTGACGGCACGCCCATCGTCGCCGCGCCGGTGGTGAGCGGCACGACGGTGCTGGTGGTCACGCGCGACGGCGGCGTCTTCGCGTTCCGGCCCAACTGAAGGCCGCCCGACCATGAAGCCGGTCATCGCCCTGGTCGGCCGCCCCAACGTGGGCAAGAGCACCCTGTTCAACCGCATCACGAAGACGCGCGACGCCATCGTGGCCGACTTCCCCGGCCTGACACGCGACCGCCACTACGGCGACGCGCGCTTCGGCGACATCGAGTTCATCGTCGTCGACACCGGCGGCTTCGAGCCCGAGCGGCCGAGCGGCGTGGTGGCCGAGATGGCCAAGCAGACGCGCGCCGCGGTGGCCGAGGCCGATGTCGTCGTCTTCGTCACCGACATCCGCAACGGCCTCTCGGCGCAGGACCAGGACATCGCGCGCTTCCTGCGCACGCAGGGCAAGCGCGCGCTGCTGGCCGTGAACAAGGCCGAAGGCATGGCCGACTCGCCGGCGCTGGCCGAATTCCACGAGCTCGGCATGGGCGAGCCCCATCCGGTGTCGGCCGCGCACGGGCAGGGGGTACGCAGCCTGCTCGAAGCGGCGCTTGAGGGTTTCGAGGCGCCCCCCGAGCAGGCCGCCGGTGGTGAAGGCGAGGATGCCGAGCGGCCGATCCGCCTGGCGGTGGCCGGCCGGCCCAATGCCGGCAAGAGCACGCTCATCAACGCCTGGCTCGGCGAGGAGCGCCTGATCGCCTTCGACCAGCCCGGCACGACGCGTGATGCGATCCACGTGCCCTTCGAGCGCGACGGCCGGCATTTCGAGCTCATCGACACCGCCGGCCTGCGCCGCAAGGGGCAGGTATTTGAGGCGATCGAGAAGTTCTCCGTCGTCAAGACGCTGCAGGCCATCGCCGATGCCAACGTCGTCGTGCTGCTCATCGACGCCACCGAGGGCGTGAGCGACCAGGACGCGCACATCGCCGGCTACATCCTCGAGGCGGGCCGCGCCGTGGTCGTCGCCATCAACAAGTGGGACGCCACGGACGACTACCAGCGCCAGATGCTCGAACGCTCGGTCGAGTCACGCCTGGCGTTCTTGAAATTTGCACCCCTGCTCCACATCTCGGCGCTGAAGCGAACCGGACTCAGCGCCCTTTGGAAGTCCTTGCTGCAAGCGCACGCCTCGGCGACGGTGAAAATGGCCACGCCGGTGCTCACGCGTGTCCTGCAGGAGGCCGTGGCGCACCAGGAACCCCGACGGGAAGGCCGCTTTCGCCCGAAGATGCGCTACGCGCACCAAGGCGGGATGAATCCACCCATCGTGGTGATCCATGGCAACTCGCTGGAGCACGTGCCGGCGTCCTACAAGCGCTACCTCGAGGGGCGATTCCGGGAGCACTTCAAGCTGGTCGGAACGCCTTTGCGGATCGAGCTGCGCTCGGGCCGCAATCCCTTCGACGACCGGGGCGGTTGAGCGTCGGACCGGTCTCGGAGCAGCAGGCCTGTGGTAAGGTGACCGCCTCATATTCAACAACACGGAACATATCGTGAGCAACAAAGGCCAACTCTTGCAGGACCCCTTTCTGAACCTGCTGCGCAAGGAACACGTGCCGGTGTCAATCTACCTCGTCAACGGCATCAAGCTCCAGGGCCACATCGAGTCGTTTGACCAGTACGTCGTGCTGTTGCGAAACACGGTCACGCAGATGGTCTACAAGCACGCGATCTCCACCGTCGTGCCCAGCCGCGCGGTGAACTTCCACCCGAACGAGAACACGGGCGAGCAGGCCTGAGTCCGGTGCGCCACGCATCGGAGTCATCCAGACCCGCCCGATCCCCAGAACTTGAGTCAAGGCGCAGAAACTGCCACCACCCGCGCCGCCGCGGTTGGTGCCGATCCGACACGGGCGGTGCTCGTGGGCGTGGACCTGGGAGCCGGCATGGCCTTCGACGCCTCGCTCGAGGAGCTGTCCCTGCTCGCAGCCTCGGCGGGCGACGAGACCGTGGCGCGCATCACGGCCCGGCGAAAGGCGCCCGACCCGGCGCTCTTCGTGGGCAGCGGCAAGGCCGACGAGATCAAGGCAATGGTCGCCGCTACCTCGGCGCACGGCGTCATCTTCGACCAGGCGCTCTCGCCGGCGCAGCAGCGCAACCTCGAGCGTCACCTGGGTGTGCCGGTGGCGGACCGCACCTCGCTCATCCTGGACATCTTCGCCGAGCGGGCGCAAAGCCACGAAGGCAAGCTGCAGGTGGAGTTGGCGCGCCTGCAGTACCTTTCCACCCGCCTCGTGCGCCGTTGGTCGCACCTGGAGCGCCAGCGTGGGGGCATCGGCACGCGCGGCGGCCCGGGCGAGGCGCAGATCGAACTGGACCGTCGCATGATCGGCGAGCGCATCAAGTCGGTGAAGGAGCGACTCGAGCGCGTCAAGCGTCAGCGCGGCACGCAGCGCCGCGCGCGCGAGCGCCGTGGCACGGTACGCCTCTCCCTGGTCGGCTACACCAACGCCGGCAAGTCGACGCTTTTCAATGCGCTGACCAAGGCGCGCAGCTATGCCGCCGACCAGCTCTTCGCGACCCTGGACACGACGACGCGGCAGCTGTGGCTGCCCAACGGCGCCGGCGCCGGGTGCGCCGCGACCCTTTCCGACACCGTCGGCTTCATCCGCGACCTGCCGCACAAGCTGGTCGAGGCCTTCCAGGCCACACTGCAGGAGGCGGCTGATGCCGACCTGCTGCTGCACGTGGTCGACGCCGCCAGCCCGGCGCTCGAGGCGCAGATGGCCGAGGTCGATCGGGTGCTGCAGGAGATCGGCGCCGCCGGCGTGCCGCAACTGCTCGTCTTCAACAAGTGCGACCAGCTCGAGGCCTCGCGCCAGCCACGCGAGGCCGAGGACTGGGTCGAACTGCCCGGCGGCCTGCGCCGCAGGCGCGTCTTCGTGAGCGCGCTCACCGGCGCCGGGCTGGACGTGCTGCGTCGCGCTCTGGCCGCCGAGGTGCATGCGCGCGAGCCCTACTCGGCCGCATCGCAGTCGCGCGGCGAGACCCCTGAAATGACAACGACAATCCAGGCCGACGACGGTGCCGATGCCCGGCCTGCGCCACATCATGCGTGAACCCACCACTTCCTCGTTCTCGACACGGCTGACGGCGCTCGCCGCCGCTGCGGCCGAGTTGCTCCGAGGCGTCTTCGACCGCCGCCCGGGTGCGCCCGCCCAACGCGCCGGGCTCGATGCCGCCGGCGCCCAGGTGATGCACAACAACGGCCGCAACGATGGCCCGCCGGACCTCGACGAGTTGTGGCGCGACTTCAACAAGAAGCTGTCGGGCTTGTTCGGCGGCAAGGGTGGCCCCGGCGGCCCGCAGCGCCCCAGCAACGAGCGCCCCCCTGGCGGCGGCGGTGGCGGCTTTCAGCCCGACATGAAGAGCGCCGGCATCGGTGCGGGGCTCATCGCCGTTGTGGCGCTTCTCGTCTGGCTGGGCAGCGGCTTCTTCATCGTGCAGGAAGGCCAGCAGGCCGTGGTCACCACCTTCGGTCGCTTCAGCAACACGGTGGATGCCGGCTTCCAGTGGCGGATGCCTTACCCGGTGCAGGGGCACGAGGTGGTCTCGGTCACGCAACTGCAGTCGGTCGAAGTGGGCCGCACGGCAGTCGTACAGGCCACCGGGCTGCGCGAGAGCTCGATGCTGACTCAGGACGAGAATATCGTCGACATCCGCTTCACGGTCCAGTACCGGCGCGCTGACGCGCGCGCCTACCTCTTCGAAAACCGCAACGCCGACGAAGCGGTGGTGATGGCGGCGGAGTCGGCGGTGCGGGAGATCGTCGGCAGCAGCAAGATCGACTCCGTGCTCTACGAGCGCCGCGATGCCATCGCCGCCGACCTCGTGAAGAGCATCCAGGCCCAGCTTGACCGCCTCAAGGCAGGCATCGTGGTGGCCAACGTCAACCTGCAGAGCGTGCAGGTTCCCGAAGCCGTGCAGGCCGCGTTCAACGACGCCGTCAAGGCCGGCGCCGACCGCGACCGGCTGGTCAACGAGGGGCGCGCCTATGCCAGCGACGTGATTCCCAAGGCGCGAGGCACCGCGTCCCGGCTGCTCGAGGAGGCCGAAGGCTATCGCGCACGCGTGGAGGCGCAGGCCGAAGGTGACGCGCAACGCTTCCGCTCCGTGCTCACCGAGTACCAGAAGGCGCCGCAGGTGACGCGCGACCGCCTCTACCTGGAGACCATGCAGCAGGTCTACTCCAACGTCTCGAAGGTGCTGGTTGACTCGCGCAGCGGCAGCAACCTGCTCTACCTGCCGCTCGACCGGCTGCTGCAGCAGGCGGGCGCGCAGGGTGGCACGACGGTGATGCCGAGCCCGGCGGCGACCGAAAGCGCGCCGGCGACGCCCGGCACCGATATCCGCTCCCGCGACGGCGCACGCACACGCGACCGCGAAGGCCGTTGAGGAGGACTGCCGTGAACCGCATCGGACTCATCGTCGTCGGCGCCCTGGTGGCGCTCATGTTGGCCACGAGCACGCTCTTCGTCGTCGACCAGCGCCAGGTGGGCGTGATCTACGCGCTCGGCGAGATCAAGGAGGTCATCAGCGAACCGGGCCTGAACTTCAAGCTGCCGCCGCCGTTCCAGAACGTCGTGTTCCTGGACAAGCGTGTGCAGACCCTGGACAGCCCCGACACCCGGGCCATCTTCACGGCCGAGAAGAAGAGCCTTGTCATCGACTGGCTGGTGAAGTGGCGCATCAACGAGCCGCGCCAGTTCATCCGCAACAATGGCGTTGACTTCCGGAACCTCGAGGCTCGCCTGTCGCCGGTCGTGCAGGCCGCCTTCAACGAAGAGGTGACCAAGCGGACGGTGCAGGGCGTGCTCTCGGCCGAGCGCGAGAAGGTCATGAGCGATGTTCGCCAGCGACTGGCCGACGACGCCAAGTCCTTCGGCATCGAGATCCTGGACGTGCGCATCAAGCGGGTCGACTTCGTCGCCGACATCACCGATTCGGTCTATCGCCGCATGGTTTCCGAGCGCACGCAGGTGGCCAACGAGTTGCGTTCCACGGGCAACGCTGCAGGCGAGAAGATCCGCGCCGATGCCGACCGTCAACGCGAGGTGATCATCGCCGAGGCCTACCGCGACGCCCAGAAGGTCAAGGGCGCCGGGGACGCCAAGGCCTCTGCGCTCTACGCCGAAGCCTTCGGCCGCGACCCGCAGTTCGCCCAGTTCTATCGCAGCCTCGAGGCGTACCGGGCCACATTCCGCAGCCGCAGCGACGTGATGGTCCTGGACCCGAGCAACGACTTCTTCCGCGCCATGCAGGGTGGGGCGGGCGGCTCTGCGCCGCGCCGCTGAGCGCGGCGGCACGATCGACGCCTCGTTGCGGCCTGGTGGCGCAGACATCTCAACGCGAGCCGGTCGTGGGTGACCTGCTGCTCGGCGCACTGGCGCTGATGCTGGTGTTCGAGGGCTTGATGCCTTTCCTCAGCCCACGCGGGTGGCGTTCGATGTTCGAGCGCGCTATGGCGATGACCGACGGGCAGATCCGTTTCATCGGCCTCGTGAGCATCGTCATCGGCCTGGTGCTGCTCACCCTCTGGCGTTGACCTCCGGGCCAGGTGCTGGCGCCGATGCCCGCGACGGTGCGTGCGCCGCCGCCCGGACCGAGCGGGTCCGGCCTCTACAATGCCACTTTCAAGAAGCGGTGCGATCCCGATGCTTTCTGCCTGGTTGCTGCCCGAGCACATCGCCGATGTGTTGCCTGCACAAGCCCGGCAGCTCGAGATCCTGCGCCGGCGCTTGGTCGATCGCGCGCAGGGCTATGGATTCGAGCTGGTGATTCCGCCGCTGCTCGAGCACCTGGAGTCGTTGCTTTCTGGCACCGGCCGCGAGCTTGACCTGAAGACCTTCAAGCTCGTCGACCAGACCAGCGGCCGCACGCTGGGCCTGCGCGCCGACACCACGCCGCAGGCAGCGCGTATCGACGCGCACCTGCTCAACCGCGACGGCGTGACCCGCCTGTGCTATTGCGGGCCGGTGCTGCACGCACGGGCCAACAGCGTGGCGGCTTCGCGCGAGCCGCTGCAGTTCGGGGCCGAGATCTTTGGACATGCCGGCCTGGAGGCCGATCTGGAGGCGGCCGAGCTGGCGCTCGACTGCCTGCATGCCGCGGGCGTGAAGCCGCTGGTCATCGACTTCGCCGATGCGCGCGTGCTGCGCGGCGTGCTGGCCGGCGCGGCCCTCGACGGCCCGGCCCTGCAGGACCTGGCGCAGGCGCTGGCCGAGAAGGATGTTGCCGCGCTGGAGGCGTTCACGCCGGCCTTGGCCGAAGAGGCGCGCCGCGCCCTGCGCGCCTTGCCGCGCCTCTATGGCGGCGACGAGGTGCTTGCAGCGGCCGCGCGCGAGCTGCCGGACCGACCCATGGTACGCGCCGGGCTCGAGCAGCTGCGCTGGCTGGGGTCGCACCTGCGCCGCTCGTTCCCCGACCTGCAGGTTGGCTTCGACCTCGGCGACATGGGCGGCTACGGCTACTACAGCGGCCCTCGCTTCTCGGTGTACGGTGCCGAGGCCACCGATGCGCTGGCGCGTGGCGGCCGCTACGACGAGGTGGGCGCGGTCTTCGGCCGCAACCGCCCGGCGGTCGGCTTCAGCCTCGACCTCAAGGCGCTGGCCGAGGCCGCCGCCCCCGAGCCGGCGGCAGGCGCCATCCGGGCCCCCTGGAGCGAAGATGCGGCGTTACGTGCCACCGTGCGCCGTCTGCGCGAGGCCGGCGAGACGGTGCTCGCGGTGCTTCCAGGCGACCAGCCCGCGCCGCAGGCCTTCGGATTCGACCGCGAGCTGGTCGAGATCGGCGGCCACTGGGTGCTGCGCGCCCTCGAAGGCCAGGCTGCGCGCGGCGCGGCCCTCGCCCCCGAACCTTCACGATAGATTCAACACAAGCACATGCAACCGGGCCTCACCCGCGGCAGCGGCCGCAACGTCGTCGTCGTCGGCACCCAGTGGGGCGACGAAGGCAAGGGCAAGATCGTCGACTGGATGACCGACCACGCACAAGGTGTGGTGCGGTTCCAGGGTGGGCACAACGCCGGCCACACGCTGGTGATCAACGGCCGCAAGACCGCGCTTCAGCTCATCCCCTCGGGCGTGATGCGCGAAGGCGTGGCCTGCTACATCGGCAACGGCGTGGTGGTCGATCCGACGCACCTGCTGGCCGAGATCGGGCGCCTGGAGGCCATCGGCGTCGACGTGCGCTCGCGGCTCTTCCTCAGCGAGTCGTGCCCGCTGATCCTGCCCTTCCACGTCGAGCTCGACCGGGCCCGTGAAGCGAAACGCGAGACGACCAGTGGTGGGCGCATCGGCACCACCGGCAAGGGCATCGGCCCCGCCTACGAAGACAAGGTGGCGCGGCGCGCCTTGCGCGTGATGGACCTGAAGAACCCGGCGCGCTTCGAGGCCAAACTGCGCGAGCTCGTGGCGTTGCACAACGCCGAGCTGACCGGTGTGCTCGGTGCACCGCCGCTCGAGGTCGCTCCAATTCTCGATGCGGCCCTGGGTGCGGCCGAACAACTGCGTCCGCTGATGGCCGACGTCGGTTACCGTCTGTTCAATGCCCACAGTGACGGGGCAAACCTGCTGTTCGAAGGCGCCCAGGGGACGCTGCTCGACATCGACCACGGCACCTATCCGTTCGTGACTTCGAGCAACTGCGTTGCCGGCAATGCCGCCGCGGGCTCCGGCCTCGGGCCGGGCCAGTTGCACTACGTCCTCGGTATCACCAAGGCCTACACGACGCGCGTCGGCGGCGGGCCGTTCCCGACCGAGCTGCCGATCGACGCACCGGGCACGGTCGGCCACCACTTCTCCACCGTCGGCCAGGAGCGCGGGACGGTCACCGGCCGGCCTCGCCGTTGCGGCTGGCTCGACGCGGCGGCGCTCAAGCGCTCGATGATCATCAACGGCATCTCCGGCCTGTGCATCACCAAGCTCGACGTGCTCGACGGCCTCGGCGAGATCAAGATCTGCACCGGCTACCGCCTCGGCGCGAGGCGGCTCGACGTGTTGCCGCTCGATGCGGAGGAGATCGCGGCCTGCGAGCCCCTCTACGAGACGCTGCCCGGCTGGAGCGAGACGACCGCCGGCCTGACCCACTGGGAGCAACTGCCCGGCAACGCGAGGCGCTACCTGGAGCGCATGCAGGCGCTGATCGGCGCCCCCATCGACATGGTCTCCACCGGCCCTGACCGTGTGCACACCATCCTGCTGCGGCACCCGTTTCGCGCCTGAGGCGCGCGCCCACGCCCGATCAGAAAGACGAGGAGAAGACCCCGATGCTCACCGACGACGGCAAGCACCTGTACGTGTCCTGGGACGAGTACCACCTGCTCATCGAGCGCCTGGCGCTCAAGGTGGCGCATTCGGGCTGGCAGTTCGACCAGATCCTGTGTCTGGCACGCGGCGGCATGCGCCCGGGCGACGTTCTGTCGCGCGTCTTCGACAAGCCGCTGGCCATCATGTCGACGAGTTCGTACCGGGCCGAGGCCGGCACCATCCAGGGCCGCCTCGACCTGGCCAAGTACATCACCATGCCCAAGGGCGAGCTCGCCGGCCGCGTGCTGCTGGTCGATGACCTGGCCGACACCGGGCACACGCTGCGCGCGGTGGTCGAACGCCTTCGTGGCATGCCCGCCATCGCCGAGTTGCGCGCCGCCGTGATCTGGGTGAAGGGCGTGTCGACCTACACGCCGGATTACTACGTCGAGGTGCTTCCGACGAGCCCGTGGATTCACCAGCCGTTCGAGGAGTACGACAACCTGCGCCCCGACGGCCTGGCGCGCAAGTTCCAGATCTGAAAACGAACAAGGCCGGCGGATCTTCCGATCGGCCGGCCTTGCTGCTTGATTGGTGCCCAGGAAGGGACTCGAACCCCCACGCCGTTAAGCGCTAGTACCTGAAACTAGTGCGTCTACCAATTCCGCCACCTGGGCCATGGCCTGGAGTTACTCCGGGCCGGTGACAAACGAGGATTCTATCAGCACATCACAACCCGACACCGGCCCGGCCCTGCTCGGCGAAGTCGAGGGCCGTGTCGAAGGGCATCGCGACGGCCACGGCTTTGTCATTCCCGACGCCGGCGAACCTGTCATCTATCTCGCGCCGCAGGAGATGCGCTCGGTGCTGCACCGCGACCGCGTGCGCGTGCGCATCCAGCGCATGGACCGCAAGGGTCGGCCCGAAGGCCGCGTCGTGGACATCGTCGCGCGCGCCAAGGCGCCGATCATCGGCCGCCTGCTGCACGAGGGCGGGCAGTGGCTGGTGGCGCCGGAGGACCGCCGCTACGGCCAGGACATCCTGATCCCGAAGAACGCCACGGCCAGTGCCGCGGTCGGGCAGGTGGTGTCGGTCGAGCTCACCGAGACGCCTTCGCTGCACGCGCAGCCCGTGGGCCGCGTGGCCGAGGTGCTCGGCGAGATCGACGACCCCGGCATGGAGATCGAGATCGCGGTGCGCAAGTACGAGGTGCCGCACCGCTTCAGCTCCGAGACGCTGGCCCAGGCGGCGGCGCTGCCGGAGAAGCTGCGCGCCATCGACCGCAGGAACCGCGTCGACCTGACGGACGTGCCGCTCGTCACCATCGACGGCGAGGACGCGCGCGACTTCGACGACGCGGTCTACTGCCAGCCGCACCATGCCGGCAAGGGCAAGAAGGCCTTCAGCGGCTGGCGACTCGTGGTCGCCATCGCCGACGTCAGCCACTACGTCAAGCCCGAGGAGCCGCTCGACCGCGACGCCTACGAGCGCGCCACCTCGGTGTACTTCCCGCGCCGCGTCATCCCGATGCTGCCCGAGAAGCTCTCCAATGGCCTGTGCTCGCTCAACCCGGAGCAGGAACGGCTGAGCATGGTGTGCGACATGCTCGTGGACGAGGAAGGCGCCATCAACGCCTACCAGTTCTATCCGGCGCTGATCTGCTCGCACGCACGCCTCACCTACACCGAGGTCGCGGCGATCCTCGCCAACACGCGCGGCCCCGAGGCGCAGCGCCGCGCCGACCTCGTGCCCCACCTCGTGCACCTGCACGAGGTGTACCGGGCGCTGCTGCGCCAGCGGGCCAGCCGCGGCGCCGTGGACTTCGACACCACCGAGACTCAGATCATCTGCGACGACAACGGCCGCATCGAGCGCATCGTCCCGCGCGTACGCACCGAGGCGCACCGCCTGATCGAGGAGTCGATGCTCGCCGCCAACGTCTGCGCCGCCGAGTTCATCTCCGGGCACGAGCACCCGGCGCTCTATCGGGTGCACGAGGGCCCCACCCCCGAGCGCCGCGCCACGCTGCAGGCCTACCTGAAGGCGCTGGGCATCGCGATGCCGCTGTCGGACGACCCGACACCGGCCGAGATGCAGGCGATCTCGCAGGCGGTGCAGGAGCGTCCCGATGCGCAGCAGATCCACACGATGCTGCTGCGCTCGATGCAGCAGGCGATCTACACGGCCATCAACTCCGGGCACTTCGGTCTCGCCTACGAGGCCTACGCCCATTTCACGAGCCCGATCCGGCGCTACCCCGATCTGCTGATCCATCGCGTCATCAAGGCGTTGCTTGCCGGACGGCGCTACCACCTCGCCGCCAGCGAGCTGACGCGCAAGCCTGAGGTGCGCAAGGGCGGCAAGGCCAGGCACGCCAAGCCGATGTCCCAGGAGATGGAGCTGTGGGACGCCACCGGAGCCCACTGCAGTGCCAACGAGCGCCGCGCCGACGAGGCCTCGCGCGATGTCGAGGCCTGGCTGAAGTGCCGCTTCATGCGCGAGCACCTCGGCGAGGAGTACTCGGGCACCGTCAGCGCAGTGGCCTCGTTCGGCCTCTTCGTCACGCTTGACGCGCTCTACGTCGACGGCCTCGTGCACATCACCGAGCTCGGCGGCGAGTACTTCCGCTTCGACGAGACGCGCCAGGAGTTGCGCGGCGAGCGCACCGGCGTGCGCTATGCCATCGGCACCCGCGTGCGCGTGCAGGTCAGCCGTGTCGACCTGGACGGGCGCAAGATCGACTTCCGCCTCGTGCGCGACGGCGAGGCCGAAACACTGCTCGCGCGCGGCCGGCCGGGGCGCGCGCCGGCCCCGGCGCCCTCGGCGCAGGCGGAACTGGCCGAGGTGAAGAGCGCCGACCGACGCACCAAGGCCGCCGCGCGCGAGCGCAAGAACAAGCCCGGTGCGGCGCCGGGCAAGCGGGCTGCGAAGTCGAGCTCCACGAGGCCGCGCGGAAGGCGCTGAGGCCGTGCGCGGCCCTGCGCGGCCTGCGGCGCCTGGCGAGGTCCAGGCAACCCACAGCGCGGTGAGGCCCGGTGACGTCGGCAGGGCCGGCGCTCAGGCCGAGTTGGCCAGCGCGTCGATCAGGTCGCCGGCCAGCAAGGGTGACCCGCAGTCGGCCGCGGCAGGGCGCTCGACATCGGCGGCGTGGCCGTGCTGCCAGACGGCGGCACAGGCGGTCTCGAAGACCTCGTCGCCCGGCGACTGCGCCAGGAGCCCGCCCAGCCATCCAGCCAGTACGTCGCCGGTGCCGGCCGTCGCGAGCGCGGCGTTGCCGCTCGGGTTGATGCGTGGCAGCACGCCGGGGGCGGCCACCACCGACCCCGAGCCCTTCAACACGATGACGGCGGCGTGGCGGGTCGCGAGCGCCGTTGCGGCGGCCAGCCGGTCGGCTTGGACGGTGAAGTTGGCGCAACCGAGCAGCCGCGCCGCCTCCAGCGGATGGGGTGTCAGCACGGTGGCCTGGCCGCGGCCAGCGCGCCCGTCCAGCAGCCTTTGCAACTCGGGTGCCGCAGCGATGTGGTTGAGCGCATCGGCGTCGAGCACGAGTCGCGTCGCCCGGGCCAGCAGCGCCGGCAGGCACTCGCGCATGGCCTCGCCGCCGCCGCAGCCAGCCACCACGGTCGAGCTCTCGAGCAGTTGTGCGCTCGCGTGTGCGAAGGGGCGAAGCATCAGTTCGGGCCGGACGAGGTCGACGTCCGCAGAGGCTTCCTTGGCGAGCCGGCTCAGGTAGACGCGTCCCGCACCCGCGGCGAGGGCGGCACGCGCGGCCAGGGTGGCGGCACCGGCCATGCCGTCCGCACCGCCGACGACCCAGACGTCGCCGCGACGCCCCTTGTGCGAGGCGTGTGGTTGGCCGGCCCGTCGCGCCGGACCGAGGAGCCAAGCCGTGGGGTCGGCGGGGTCGACGGCGGGAGTAACGGCGAGGTCGGCGGCGCGGTCAGCGTCGAGGCCGGCCGGCCCTGCGTCGCGCTGACCGAGAGGGTCGAACCACACCGTCCCCGCGAGGTCCCGCCCGTGGGCTGTGAAGAGACCAGGCTTGAGCGACAGCAGCGACAAGGTGTGATCGGCGCGCACGACGGCCGCGCCGAGCGGCTGACCGGTGTCCAGGTTCAGGCCCGAGGGCAGATCGACGGCGAGCACCGGGACCGCGAGGGCCCGGATGCGGCCGATGGCCTCGGCGAGCATGCCCTCGGGCGCGCGCGACGTGCCGAGCCCGAGGAGGGCGTCCACGACGAGGTCGGGCCTCCCCTCCGCTTCATCCGCGGCCGCCGACGGCGACAGCAGGGGCACGCCAGCCGCGACGGCACGCGCACGCGCCGCAGCGGCATCGGCGGGCAGGCGCTCGGGCGTGCCGCACTCGCGCACGCG